>NZ_JBFULK010000012.1:0-176822 GCF_056400365.1 Paenibacillus sp. P5_B5 | reverse complement strand
GCATCGGCGTCAGCATCAGCATCAGCTTTCGCGTCAGCATCGGCGTCAGCATCCGCATCGGCATCAGCATCGGCGTCGGCATCGGCGTCAGCATCAGCATCAGCTTTCGCGTCCGCATCGGCGTCAGCATCCGCATCAGCCTTCGCATCAGCATCAGCATCAGCATCGGCATCAGCATCGGCATCGGCGTCAGCATCAGCATCAGCTTTCGCATCCGCATCAGCTATCGCTTTCGCTTTCGCATCCGCATCGGCCTTCGCTTTCGCATCGGAATCCCCATCTACGTCAGCTCTTACATCATTATCGTTGTCTAAATCCTGATCCAATTTGCTTCTATAATCCTCTTTTTTATCCAATAACTTATCCTCCTTTCTATTACAAGATTATTATATTAAGCGACGTCTCTACTTGTTCAGGGCGAAGTCATCAAAGTAGAGTTGAATTTATTCCACTATGGTGTAGCTAGATTGACAAACTCGCACGAATGAAATTCGCATTTCATTAGTAGTGGTGAATCAAGGTTCTGGTACAAGCTAATTCAGCCTTTACCACCGGATTTCTACCGCTATAAGCGGTATACAAGCACTGATTTTGGTGTTGAGCCGTAATTTATCGATGAAATCTTTTTTCAATAGTTTGTTTACCTAGAATTGCATCCTAGTCAATCACAAAAAAAGTAGGGTGTACTCTGGATTGCGAGATCACCAAGAGAGGACACTAGTTATCTTGTAGAGTAAATAGAGTGAATGCGAGTGGTCATCATGAACCTGTGGACACAGTAGGAAACGGCTACGCTGTCCTTTAGGGACAGAAGCGGTTTTCGCAAGAAAACTACGGGCAGGGAGCGTTTCCTAAGGTTAATCAGTGAAGGTATAGTGAAAACTTATACTTTCTGATTAACTTAAATAAAAATGACTCCTGATGAATTCAGGAGCCACCACTTTATTGCGTAGGGTTATTAATTCGGTCTTCTACGTTTAGGGTCAAAGTTTACAAGAGCAATGCGCTTTTTTTATCAAGCTTAATCAGTATCTGTTTCAGTTTCAGTTTCAGCTTCAGCATCATCGCGATCTTGCTTCTTAGCTAAAGCTTCTTCATCACGTTTTTGCTTCTTTTCCAAAGCTTCTTCGTCACGTTTTTGTTTCTTCTCCGATGCTTCTCCGTCACGTTTTTGCTTCTCATTCAATTCATTGTCGTTGTTTTGTTCATAATCCATAGAAATATCACTCCTTTCCATACAATCTGCCATCATTATATGTTAAACAAATAAAATGAGACCGGGGATGAGTACATTCAGTTCAAAATCTTTCCATTTTATCAGTAGTGTTGCATAAAAGTTCTTTATTCAGGATGGATGTCCTATTTTGATCAGGAATTCGACAAAGGTTATGTTCCAATGCCTTCATAATCAAAACCAACTGCTCGTAATTCAGTTGCCGATAAGAAATTTCGCGTGTCTAAGATATAAGGGGTTTTCATCGATTTGAACACTCGTTCCCAATCCAGCACTTGGTATTCCCTCCAATGTGTCAACAAAACTAATGCGTTTGCTCGGTAGGCAACCTCTTCGGAATTACTGCAGTAGTGAATCGGGAGTTCTCGATTCAAGCTCTGAAACATATCCATACCTTTCGGATCATGGACTCTAACCATTGCCCCGAACTCCAAAAGTTGGTTAATCATCGAATTCGCTTGTGTAAGACGCGCGTCATCCGTATCTGGTTTAAACGTTAGACCCAGAATACCGATTGTCTTGCCATTCAAACTTTTTAACTTTCGCTGAATCTTTTGTACACAAAATTGGTACATCTGATGGTTTGACTCTACTGCTGCTTTGACAACGGCGAGTTCCTTCCCATATTTTTGACTAGTCACCAATAACTCCCCAGTATCCTTAGGAAAACAGCTTCCGCTCCACCCACTCGATACTTGCAAAAACTTCTCGCCGATTCGCGAGTCAAGTCCCATCCCCCTCGCGATGTCCGTAACATTAGAGCCAAGTTCCTCGGATAACCTGGCTATTTCATTGATATAACTAATCTTGACTGCCAAAAATGCATTTGATGCATATTTAATTAATTCTGCACTTTTCGCATCTGTTTCAAAATAAACAGGTATCGGTCGATCCATCTTTATCCCAGAGGGCAATAAAGCCAAAACTTCTTCATATTGCAGTCGCTCTACGAAAGGTTTGTATAATTCCCTCATAATTGTTCTTGCTCTATCATTTTTCGTTCCGATCACGATTCGGTCAGGGAAGAAAACGTCTTCCAATGCAAAGCCTTCTCGCAAAAATTCAGGGTTGCTGATAACAGCAAAGTGCTCTTCTGCTTGCAACCCTGATACTTCCTCTATAATCATAGCAACCAGATCAGACGTACCGACGGGTACCGTTGACTTGTTCACGATGACCGTAAATTGCCCAGTATTCAAATTTTTGCCTACCGAACGAGCCGCAGCTTTGACATAACTCAAGTCAGCCGTACCACCCGGAAGGGAAGGCGTACCTACGCAAATAAAAACAACATTCGCATCATTTACTTCATGATAAGAGACAGAAGCCCTTAACGCTGTTCCTGACTGCTGCTGTATAAGCTGCTGAAGACCGGGTTCATAAATCGGACTTTGCCCTGCATTTATGCTATCTACTTTTCTCTGGTCAACATCGATGACAGTTGTAGAATATCCTGCCATTGCAAGAGCTGCAGCCGTTACACTACCCACATAGCCTGAGCCTATACATACCACTTTCATTCCTGATCGCCTCCGCTTGATCTGTTCAATTGAAGGCGGTACATCTGAATTGTCCGTAGAAGCCCTTCCCTTAAGTCGATTTCCGGTTCCCAGTTCAAGAGCCGCTTCGCTTTATCAATGACCGGACAACGCTGCTTAGGATCATCTATCGGTAGGGGGAGAAACGTAATACAACTTGTAGAATTCGCTAATAGTTTTATAAGCTCAGCAACGTATAAAATAGAATATTCATGGGGATTTCCAAGATTAACGATTTCTCCGATAGCCGAATCGTTTTCCATCAAAAGCATCAATCCCCGTATCATATCGTCCACATAACAAAAAGATCGAGTTTGACTCCCGTCACCGTAAACGGTCATATCTTGACCCGTGATCGCCTGATTGACCAAATTGGAAATTACTCTTCCATCATCGTTACGAAGGCTTGCTGAATACGTGTTGAATATTCGTGCAACTTTTACCTGTACTTGAAATTGACGGTAATACTCATAGCAGTATACTTCACCTAGCCGTTTGGCTTCATCATAGCAAGCTCTCGGTCCCCATGTATTGACATTACCTCGGTAAGTTTCTTGCTGCGGATGGACTTCGGGATCTCCATATGCTTCACTTGTACTGGTATAAACGATTTTTGCCCCATTTAATTTCGCCAACTCTAACATATTCCTGGTTCCTATCGAATTTACAGCTATCGTCTCGAGGGCAGCAGATTGATAAAATACAGGGGATGCTGGAGAAGCCAAATGATAGATTTCTTCCACTCCTGTAAGCTCCTTCAATGTAAGAACATCTTCGGAGACCACGTCCTTATTAATAAATGTAAAATTTGCTTGTTTGACAATTTCAGCTAAATTGCTTTCTTTCCCGGTTCGCAAGTTATCGATTCCAATGACTTGATACCCTCTACCTACAAGTTTTTTAGTAAGGGATGAGCCAAGAAATCCAGCTGCTCCCGTCACAACGACTTTGTTCAATCCTCCATCCCTCCTCTATCATTCTTCGATTCCTTCAATAAATTTTGCAAAAAATGCTCAAACTTCTTTTTTAAACTATCGTTCTTGATAGCTAGTTCCACATTTGCCTGAAGAAATCCAAATTTATCGCCAATGTCAAATAACTTTCCTTGATATTGATAAGCCCATAAGGGTTGTTCACGCGCAAGTTGTTGCAATGCATCCGTTAGTTGAATTTCTCCAACAACACTGATCTTCGTTTTCTCGATATACTCGAAAATTTCAGGTTCGAGAATATACCTCCCAACAATCGCTTTATTGGAAGGAGGGTTCTCCTTGGGTTTTTCAATTAAATGAGTCACAAGACACAATAAATCGCTTACCTGGTTTCCATCTACGATTCCAAACTTGCTTGTTTCCGACCAATCTACAGCTTCGACTGCGATAACCGATGACTGCTTCTCGTTATAAACTTCTATTAACTGTTGCAAGCACGGTACTTGGCTGTCGATCACAATATCTCCCAGTAAAACTGCGAAAGGCTCATTCCCAATATAATTACGAGCGCACCAAACTGCATGACCAAGTCCTAGTGGCTGCTCTTGACGAACGAAATAAATATTGGCTAAATTATTAATTTCCTGCACAAATTTTAATAATTCTTGCTTATTTTGTTCTTTAAGCACTAATTCAAGCTTGTTATTTTTATTGAAATGATCTTTGATTGATCTTTTGTTGTCTCCCGTTACAATGAAAATGTCTGTAATTCCAGATTGCACTGCCTCTTCAACGATATATTGAATGGTAGGCTTATCGACAATAGGCAGCATTTCTTTGGGTATCGCTTTGGTAGCAGGAAGAAAACGAGTTCCTAATCCCGCTGCAGGAATGACAGCTTTATTTATATTTTTCATCTATACTCCCCCCTTGCTTTAAACCATTTTTAGATTCCTGCAATGTTAAGTAGCCAAATTAGTTTTTCGGTATCCACTTTGAAATCCGATGACCCTGCCCACCATGATTCATTAGGCTTAGTAACATTTCCACCGATTAAATAATAATGCTTCAGGTCTACTTGATTACAAAGATGCCAATAGTAATTGGATACATAATCTGGAGAAAACATTTCAACAACTTTGGTACCCGGTTTGCAGAAAACTAGGTTTCCAAGACCTGCGCCATGGGGTGCAACAACGATTTGAGCTGATGCGAAAATTCGAACCTGTTCCATGAATGACAAATCTTCCAGCGTGACAATACGAAAATGGCGTTCTCTCATGATCGTTTGAACTTCCTCTTCGTTGAGAAGTCTTCGCTGCCAAGCTTTGGATCGACTAATATAAATACGTTCGTAATCTTCAGACAAAGGAACGTCCCTCGTCAACAAAAATTCGTTGCGCAGAAAATTGGTAACCCATTTGGGGTATTCGGACGGATGCTCCCTCTCCGATCTCACAAAAGAAGGAACAATGAGTTGATCGCATCTAGCATGAAAATCACGATCAGTATAAATCCGTTTTTCTTTTGGAATTCCAAGCATGTTCAATGTCTCGTCTTGAATTGCCAAATTATCTCTAGGTACGATATATTTATCGATTTCAATTCCACTTTGACGCAGCAAGTCTACACGGGGCAAGACATCAAATAACCAATGAAAATAATTACCACTCCAAACGAATGTAAGAAGAGCAGTTGTTTCCTTAATGCGATTCAAAGCAGGATTGTTCCATTTATGGAATACGGTATGATTATTGCCAGAGACGAATTCTTTATTATAATCCCATGAAACATCCCCAAAGAGCTTATTATTCGGGCTGATTACCGCTCCATTCTTCCCCCACACTCGCCCATTTTTTATTACAGCAGTGAACATAGGCTGTCCGTATACGATACTCGAGCGAAAATGCTCATGAACGGCATTATCAATTCCAATACTATCGTTCAGATGCGTTACGTCATCTGTATAAAATTCTTTGTAATAGCAATTGGATTTTTCCTGACCGTAGGTTGATTCAAGCCATTTCTTGGTCGAATCATATAAACCATCTGGCGCTCCTTCATAGAGGGATCGACGTCTGCTGCTTATTATTTTATATTTATGTCTCATGAGTATCTGAATTTTGCGTCTTCTCCTGTATGCCAAAACCTTACGACTTTTTAGAAGCTTTACCTTATAACTCTTTAAAAGCTTTATGTTACGTCTCTTTAATAGCTTTACCTTACGTCTCATTAGAAGATTTATGTTACGTCTCTTTAGAAGCTTTACCTTACATCTCTTTAGAAGCTTTTCGTAATGATTCTTCAAAAGTTTTAATTTATAACTTGTTCTTGTCGGCTTTCTTCTACGTCTTTTAACATTTGATACTTGCCTTATAGCGCTTATTTCCATATCTCATCCCTCTCCAATATTGAGAACATAATTTAATTCTAATTCTCAAAACTATCAACCGAATCGTTAATCATATCGTATGAAGGTTAGAGATACTTCGCTATCAGCCAATGTACTAATATAATTGAATTGATGAAGCTGCCGTGTCACTCGATCTTGGATAAACATATAACTACAGTAGTGCCGTCATTATGATTTAAAATGGAAGTTATCCTCGTAGAAGAGTCATCAAAAGGTTGTAAGACTCGTATACATAACAAAATAAAAATCTGCTCTTAATAGGAGGAACTCCGCAATGAACTTTAAGACATTTATTAATGGCATTTATTTCGATTTATTACAGCCGAACATGTCCCCTAGTTTTCAGATTGATGATATGACTGATTTTGAGTTTTCAAATACGGTATTTCCAGATAAGGATCAACAAATAAAAGGAAATTTATATGAAATTTGTAAGTTCCCAAGAATGTCGACCCTTGCATTAGGAGCTATAATAAATAGGGGCGTTTCGCAGATGGAAGATCATCAGGCATTTGTTAATGTAGGGGTTTGGAATGGTTTTACTTTAATTTCTGGCATGGTAAATAATAGGAATAAAAAGTGTATCGGCATTGATAACTTCTCGGAATTCGGAGGCCCACGGGAAGAATTTTCAAAAAGGTTTTCACTCTATAAAAGTGAATTTCATTCCTTCTATGATATGGATTATGTTGATTACTTCAATCAATTGCACAAGGAACTTATTGGATTTTATATTTATGATGGAGCGCATGACTACGATAATCAATTAAAGGGACTAAAAATGGCTGAACCTTTTTTTACAAAAAACTGCATTATATTGGTTGATGATACGAACTGGGAACAACCAAGGCAAGCTACTCTTGACTTTATTTCGAACAGTATAAATGATTATAAAATACTATTAGATGTTACTACTTCTTATAACGGACATCCTACTTTTTGGAATGGAGTCATGGTTTTTCAAAAGTACTAAGACCAGCAAGTTTAAGAACCTCTAATAATTTCCCTATATTCACTGAAAAATCTGATGATGCAAGACTTGAATCCTCTACTTCATTAACCATGTAATAATAATCCAAATGAACATGATTGCTGATCATCCAGTAGTAAGCAGGCATATATTTGTGTGAAAAAATTTCGATTACCTTTGTGGCAGGTCTGCAAAATACCAAATTGGCTAGACCAGCTCCATGTGGCGCAACGATGACTTTGGCAGAAGCAAATAATTGAATTTGCTGGGCAACTGTCATAAGTTCCAAATTAATTAATTTAAACCCAAATACTGCTAAAAAATTCATAATTTCTTCCTCGTTTAGTATTTTTCGAACCCACGCATTTTCTCGACTTATATAAATGTATTCATTTTGTTCTTTAAAGTCACTTTTTGTCTTTAACAAAAGCTCTTTTCTGAGAAAATCACAAACCCATTTCGGTATTGCATAAGGCCTTACATACGTGTGCGGTTTTATTATATAGTGGTTTACCAGCGACGGAACTATTAGTTTCTTAGCTTGTAGCTGAAATTTATTATTTGTTTCAATTATTTTTTCATTTGGAATACCGAGTGTAACAAGTGTTTCATCTTGAAATGGAAGATGGCTTTTACGATTAATAATATATCTGTCGATCTGTATGTTGCTTTGACGAAGTAAATCAATACGAGGCAAAATATCAAACATCCAATGGAAATAATTTTGAGCAGAACAAAAAGTAAGAACGGCTACATTTCCTGGGAAGTATTGGGGAGGATGGGATTTCCACTTTTTAAATACGAAATGCTTTTTTATTTTTTTAAAATTTTCTATACGAAATTCAAAGGATACGTCTTGAATCTGTTTATGTTCTCTTGAGAACACAAAGGCATTTTTGCCCCATACACAACCATCTTTTAGCACTGCAACAAATGGAGATGGCGACTTCACTGTACGAAACTGAAAGTCTTTATGAATTGTGGTTTCTAAATGTTTTGCTTCCATACAATAATTGATTTCATCACAATATAACTTTTTATAATATTTTTTAGCGCGATGTACATTTGCATATTGGGCAATAATGTAATCCCAAGTAGTCGGATAAAACCATTTTGGATTTCTCCTAATGATTTGTTTCTTTCGAGTACGCTGATTAGATGTTTTCTTCTTGTATATGCGAGTTCTCCCTAACATCCCCCATATCACCTCCAATACCTATACATAAGAATAAACCAACCTCTTTTCCTATGAAGGTCGGCTATTTTTTTGTATAGAAATGCTTGACTATAAATACTTTGCACCGTCTAATAGTCCTTGATCAAATCCTTTTTGAAATCCTATCTGATACTCTTTTTTGAATTCCCTTTGGTTATTAGATTGCTGCTTAATTTGGAGTTTATTGGATCTTTTTTTGTGCTTGCTATGTTTATGATGCTTGCTTTTTTTGTCACGTTTATGATTTTTATCTTTATTAATGTATTTACTTTGTTTACTATGCTTATGCTTGTGCTTGTTCAATTGTTTTTTTGGCTTCTCTGATGTTTGACGTAAGTTTTTTTTAATACGTTTGGCATGTTTACCTTTGGTTAATTTGCGCTTTTTCATCGTTATAGCAACCTCCCACACGTATACCTTTAAGGTATGCAGCCATAGACAATATGCTCTCCGCAATTGCCTAGCAAGGATGTTCCTCATAAACTTGCTGATTGAATCAATTTCATAATACCTTTAGCTGCTTCAATCAAGGCTATATATAGATCAAAACGCTTTAATTTGTCTATATATAGTTTCCATTTTATCGTTTTAATGAGTTATGAAATTGATTCTGATTAACTAAAGTATTCATAAGTAGCTGATGGATTCTCTGTCTGAATGTGTGGTCTTTCAATGTTCGCTTGAACCCACGATAAGCAATTTGTGACCGCTCCTTATCACGTGACAGGTAATAATCAGCTTTGTGTACAAATTCGAGTGGAGATCCATACGTTTCAATCTCAACGCCAGCCAAATATAAGCTCTGCAAATCATCTCGAACATCCGTTAATTGAAAAACTCCACAACTGTTAATTTCAAAGGTTCTTGTATTTGTTGAACATCCAGATATCCCTTCACTATTTCGATTGTAGGTTCTATCCTGAACTCCTCGGTGTAAATTAACGACAATTTTGGCGCCATTGTAGTATTTAATCGTTTCCTCAATTGGTATCCATTCCAAATGAATTTGCTTGGCAAGTAAACTATATTGCTTTAACCGATCCCATTGTGCTCCAACAATCATTACTTTTTTGTTCGCTAGATAGGGTACTAAGCTATTGAAAAATTCAATTCGATTCGGAAAAGCATTCCCCACAAAACAAATATCATTCATATATTTGGTACTAACTTCTAATGGACGGTACAGTGTATTTCGAACTGCAAGCGGCAAGTAATGCACTTGCTGACAGCCCTTCGATTGATACAAAGAAACGCAGGATATCTCATGTGTAAACACATAATCGTAAGATGGCGCGATCTTAACCGTATAGTCCGTATAGTATGGGTCATCAGCAAACCAAATAGCGGTTTTGATTCCCATTGCTCGAATCGCATTGATTTGGTCCAAATGATTATCTGGAAATACATGCAAACCATTCATTACAAGCACTAGATCAGGCTGATAAGCTTGCGCTATCTCTTGCATTTCTTGAGCGTTCCCGATGATGAGTTCTCGAATCAAGCCCCGAAAGCCTTCGATTACGCCAGTATCAATTGCCTCTAAGCCTTGGGGTATGAATAAAACCTTGCAATCGTGATATACGAGGGGATCCTGTAAAACAAGCCTTCTAATGGTTTTACAGCATCCTAGCCTGTATCCCTTCTGGTACCCTGTATAATAGCCTTTCACACTACTGTTATATTGAGATTGAATGTCGAGCTGCACGATTATCTCCTCCATTCCACCCTATAAACTCAAGTCATTGAATCAATTTCATAAGCCTCTAAGACGAATAGTCTTTGGATACCTGCATCATGCAGTTTTATACTTGTTTAAAGCATATGCGAACCTTAAGAAGGTAACATGGACTTATAACTAATATGCGTAAAAATCGGCTTATGACTAGATAAATAAGAGCATGCGTAGTGAAGTTGAAGGTGAAATTTCTGAATCACGCAAAAAAGCATACCCGCAAATCTCGGATATGCATAAATAGTCCATCAAGCGTTTTTTTAGGTTATATCTTCATTCCAATTGCAATCCAATTAATTGTTCCGAAGAGTTCCGGCGAGAATTTAGCACGTATAACGGATACAATCGCATAGTCCACTTCTTTGCTCTTCACAACCACATAGCAGGCTGGGTGATTCGACATCGCAACAAGTGAATACTGATCGTTTGCGAAAGGATCGTCGAAGATAAGTTCGATGTCTACACTTTCATCCTGAACGCTCATTTGGTACGAAGCGAGACCAAATTGCTGTAAGGCAAGAGGTTTGGTACTGCTGGTCTGTACAGGCTTGAACGTTAATTTATCTTCAGATACGGAACTTGTTGCCAGCTTCTCTTGCCCAACTGAACTATCTGCAATATGCTCTGAATGAATGACGTGTAAGGCTAATTTAGCTGAAGTGACTGATTGATCTAACAAGTGAATCGTAGAAATTGATCCTTTGCGAAGCTTAGAACCATCTACACTGTCTTCTGCAAGCTTATCGAATGTCACTACATTAGCAGCGAGCTTATCGCAGGTTACGGAATAGTCAGCAAGCTTAGCTTCAGTAACAGAGCTGTCAATTAGCTTACGACTGGAAACTGCTTCATCACACAAATGAATTTCAGCAACCAGCTCTGACTTTAGATGCCTGCTTTCAATTACATCATCCCGAATATGTTCATTATCTATACTATCAGCCAGCAGATGTCGATTCGTAACACTATTATTCATTAAATGTATAGACGAAATCGCATTTGGGGCGATTTTGTTTCCAGATACAGAGCCTTGTTCTAGATGTTCTTCCTTGACACTATTGATACAAAGGTTAGCCGACTCAATGCTGTTTGATGCAAGTTTAACATTCGTAATGGAGTAATCAGCTATTTTATCTGTATCGATACACCAAGAAACGAGTTTATCTCCAGTAATGGAGTAATCCATTAGCTTATCGCCAGATATAGCACCTTGGCTTAAATGCTCTTCTCGGATTAACCCTGGTCCCAAATGTCTTTCTTCTATAATGCTATCACGCAAATGTTCTGCTGTAATCGAGCCTGCTGTAAGATGCTCTCTCAAAACCGATTGATGAGCTAACTGGACACTTTGTATACTTGCTTCGGTCATATGTTCTGCTGTAATCGAGCCCGCTGCTAGTTTATCTCCTGTAACCGACGCATCAACTAAATGATCTGTAGAAACAGCAAACTTACGTAATTTAGAACCATCTATACTCAATTGAGCAATCTTGTCGTAAGTAACTGATTCATCTGTTAAGCTGTCTGTCGTTACAGAGCTATCACTTAATTTGGCTGCAGTTACGGATTGATTCTGCAGTTGCCCCGTACTGATAGAACCTGCATTCAGATGTTCTTCTCGAATCGATCTAGGAGTTAGGTGGTTCCCTTGAATTGCACCCTCCGTCATATGCTCTGCAGAAATAGATTGAACCGCTAGTTTGTCTGCTGTCACAGAGCCATTAACTAAGTGCTCTTCTTTAATTGAGCCATATGCCAATTTACAAGAAGTTACCGATTCATCAATCAAATGTGTATGGTTAACCGAGTTTGCTTGTAATTTAGAGCCTTCAATGCTTCCATCCAGCAACTTATCACCGGAAATAGCATTCAATGCGAGTTTACGACTTGTTATGCTTGCATCCATCAGCTTCTCACTGCTGATAGATTCATCCTGCAGCTTATCAGTTGATATAGCGCCGCTGCTTATATGCTCTTGTTTAATTAATTCAAGTGTTAAATGTTCACTTACAATTGAGCTTTCATTAATATGCTCTGCACTAACAGACTCAGGCGCAAGCTTTTCACCTGTTACGCTGCCAGCCGATAAGTGACGTTCACTGACAGCTTCGAATGACAAATGCTCTCCATCTACGCACTCCTCTGTCAAATGGATGTTGCTAATACTGCCAGCTTGAAGCTTAGTACCATCCACACAACCTTCAGCTAGCTTCTCAAGCGTTACTGACTCTTCAGTTAATTGAGTTGTACCGATACTCCAAGGGGCAAGCTTTTCACCGGAAATGGAGCCATCCATAAGTTTATCACCACTTATAGAACCAGAGCTTAAATGCTGCTCACGAATTAACCCAACTGTAAGATGCTTTTCGCTTATAATTTCTGGTGTTAAATGTTCTGCTACTATAGATCCTCGTGCAATATGTTCCTGCGCAACCGCACTAGCTGCAAGCTTCTCACTTGTAACGCTTTCTAGTGCAAGATGCTTATGGGTAACGGAGCTTGGAGCAAGGTGATCTGCAGTCACAGAAGCATCGATCAAATGGATGGAGGATATAGATGCATGGCGTAATTTAGCTCCGTCAACACTATTAATCGCTAACTTCTCGTACGTAACTGACTCATCTTGTAATTTGGCAGTATCCACACTGTTGCTAAGTAGCTTCCCGCTAGTAACAGAACCATCCTGCAGCTTATCAGCAGAGATCACATGATCCATTAGATGCTGACCATTAACTGCTCCAGTTACAATGTGGATAGAGTCAATACTTCCCGCTCCAACATGCTCACTACGTATTGAATTTACTGCCAGCTTCTCAGCTGAGATACTATTGTCTGCAAGATGCCAATTATTCACTGCGCCATTCATCAAATGATCGGTTCCAATAATGCCATCGTTCAGATGAATACCAGCTATCGAATGAGGTCGTATTTTGGAGCCATCCACGCTTAAAACTGATAATTTCTCAAAAGTTACACTTTCATGTACCAATTTATCTGTATTAACAGATCCTGGTGTCAGCTTCATGGAGGAAATAGAACCATCTGACAGCTTTTCACCAGAAATCGATCCAATAGATAAATGAGACTCTAGAATTAAACCTGGTGTAAGGTGAGACGAATCAATAATACCCTTAGCTAAATGATGAGCTTCTATAGCTTGCGGAGTAATTTTTTCCGATGTGACTGACTCCTCTGCAAGATGAATATCTGCTACTGCGCCACGTGCAATTTTGTAGCGGGTCACTGCATGATCAAGTAAATGGTCAGATTCAACAGCACCGACTTGCAGCTTCGTACCATCCACACTATTGTCGGCCAATTTATCATAGGATACAGCTTGATAACCAAGCTCTCTATTACCGATTGATTGATCTGCCAAATGCCTTGAGGCAACAGCTCTATCTTGTAATTTATCCGAAGAAATCGATTGATCAGCTAAGTGTTCCGTCCTTACTATCTCTTTAGCCAAATGAGCACTTTCTATAGCTTCAGGTGAGATTGAATTGTTAATCACCGCATTATTAGCTAAATGAATCGCATGAATGCTATTGCCTGCTATTTTTAAGCTTGTAACAGAAGCATCAGCTAGATGTCTCTCCTTTAATAACCCATCTGTTAGATGCTCAGATACGATAGATCGCTCTGCAATATTCAACGCTCTAACAGCTTTAGGAGCAAGCTTCTTGGATGTAACGGCACGATCGACCAAGTGCTCTTCACTAACAGCCCCTTCAGTAAGATGCTGAGTTGCTATCGAATGATCCGCCAAATTGTCACGTTGTACTGCCCCAAGACTTAGCTTCTCTGAGGTGACTGCACCATTAATCAAGTGTTCACGTCCGACAATTGCTTCACGCAAATGTTCCGTTTGGATTGCATGCTTGATAATATTCTCGCTTAGCACAGAACCATGTGCCAATTTATTCAGTCCAACCGCATGATCTGCAATGTTCAGTTCTGTTACCGCTGAGGGCGCAAGCTTCTCACTCGTGACAGAAGCTTGAACTAAATGCTCAGTTCCAACCGATTCAGAGCGCAATTTACTACCATCTACACTCGCCCTTGCTAACTTATCGAATGTAACTGCTTCTTCAGCCAGCTTATTAGTTGTCACGCCTTCACTAGCTAATTTATCTGTCGTTACCGCATTATCTTGTAGTTTCTCAGCAGTTACAGCTTCGTCCTCAATATGAATTGAACCAACAACTCGCTTAGCCAAATGGATTGAAGATACGGCTCGTTCTGCAATATGAACATCCTGAACAGCACCTAGTGCAAGCTTCTCACTACTCACGGATTCAGCAGATAAATGGGCACGCTGTACCGATGAACGCTGAAGATGCTGAGACTGCACAGAATTAGGTACGATATGCAAGGCATTAATAATCTCCTTGCTGAGCTTTACTCCAATAATGGCTCCATCAGCTATTTTATCTCGTGTTACCGCCCCATCGGCAATGGTTGGAGACTGAACGGAAGCATTCTGTAAATGATTTGAACCGATGGCTTCTTCTGCAAGCTTTTCAGATGTAATGGCACAATCTTGAATGTGTTCTGTCTGAATGGAAGATAGCTTCAGCTTATTACCATCAATACTCTGATCGCTGAGCTGCTCTAATGTGAATGCCCCTCGTTGTAAATGCTCCTGCGAAATAGAGCGGAATTTAATATGAAACCCTTCAATTGACTTCGCCTGAAGATGCTTGCCACCAATCACATCATTCTTAAGGTTATCTCCTGTAATCGTCTCATCAGCTATTTTATCGCCGGTTATCGCATCATCCATGAGAACTCGCGTATCAATTGAATGATCCGCCAAATGGTAGTTTCTTATCGCGGACTGCTCAATATGTTCACCTTTAATTGCGCCCGTTACAATATGCTCAGAGAGAATTGCAGAGCTCATGAGCTTCTCAGAACTTACCGCCTGATTAGCGAGATGTTCGGTAACAACTGCATGATCCATGATCTTCGTAGACGTTATACTATTGTCAGCAAGTAATTCAGAGCTAATTACACCGTCTGCAATATGATGGCTATGCACACTTCCTGCTGCAAGTTTATCTGACGTTACAGCGCCTTCACCAAGCTTTGTTGCAATGACAGCACGGTCTGTGAGCTTATCAGTCGATACTGATTCTGGTGCTAATTTGGATGTTGTTATCGCATGCGAGGCCAAATGATGTATCTGAACGACTCCATCGTTTAAATGCTGACTCTGAACAACACTCTGTTGTAGTTTGCTCGAAGTAACAGCTCCATCCTGTAGCATAGTAGAAGCTATCGCCTTACCTTGGATATGTGCCGGACCAATTGCGCCAGAAGAAATATGCACTGATTGAATTGCTTCTGCGGCAATTTTATCCCTAGTCACTGCCGATTTCGCCAAATGGTCTGTATCAACTGCATCTTGAGCAATTTTGTCAGCTGTTACGGAATGATTAGCCAGCTTCTTAGCTGTTACAGCATAATTAGAAATGATTTCTTCTGTGATTGCACCTTTGGCCAGCTTGCGAGTTGAAACAGATTGATTACTAATGTGCTTCTCCTGAATTACCTCATCTGGAAGATGTTCACCAAGTACAGAACCAGACTTCAAATGAACCCCATTCACCGAATGTTTTGCTAATTTAAGAGAAGTTATAGCTCCATCCTCAAGATGATCTGTACGAATTGAATCAGCCGCAATATGTTCAGAAGTCACTTGCTCAAGAGCAATATTATCACTTTGAATAATACCCGATGATAAGTGTTGATGTCCGATAGCGCCATCCTGCAAGTGCTCCGAGGATACACTCTGAGGTGATAGTTTAGCAGCAGTAATGGCTTCATCACGTAACTTCTCAGTCGCTATAGCTCCATCTGCTAATTTAGCTGTATCGATAATTTGATTAACCAAATGTCTGGACTGAATCGCGCCACTCTTTATTTTATCCGAGGTGATCGCTTGATCTTCAATTAATTCCGGAGAAATACAGAACTCTGATAAATGAACCGCTTGAATCGAACGATACGCAATTTTGGTTGAATCAATCGCACCATCTGCTAACTTATTGGAGGTAATCGACGAATCGATCAGTTTCTCCCCAGTAATCGTACGATCCTGAATTTTATCCCCAGTGATCGCATGAAGCGCAATATGCTCTTGATCAACAGCACCAATTGCAATTTTATCTCCCGTAACAGAACCTGTTACGATTTTGGACTGATCAACTGAATGATCCTTTAGTAACTTTGTACCGATACTTTGCGGCTTAATCTTAGTTTCATCAATTGCCCGCGAAGCAATTTTCTCGTTCGTAACTGCTGCTTCCACTATATCATCCGTATATACAACAGGCTGAGCTAGCTTCCCATTCTTACGATGAGCCATCAAGGCCATTAGAGCCGTGTTCTCTTCCATACGCTGAATGCTCTCACTCGCAATAATTGCTTCTATTACCTCTACTGCCGCTTTTTCTTCTGCTTCTACAATTGCCTTAACTTCCTTAACTTCCTTAACTTCCTTAACTTCCTTAACTACTTCAACTTTCTTAACTACTTCAACTTTCTCAGTAGAAAGAATGTTCTGTGGCGTAATTTCCTCTTGCTGCTGAATAACCTGCGGTAAGACTTGCTTTGGCACCTCATTAATTGGTGAATCCGGTAATTCTAGAACAGGAGCAACGGTTGCTAAAGAAATTAATAGCTTATCAGCTTCTACGATCGGTTCATTGTTAGCTTCTGGTTGCTTTTGTTGAACGGGTTCTTCTTGCTTTGTAAGCTTTTTCGACATGTATTCTATAATTTTGGTTTCTTTAGCTGGCTTCCGATCCTCATCGAGAAAACTCAACTCATTTGTTCTGGAACTATATTTGCTAAGCTTTGTATTCGATGATTTCACATCATTGCGGCTTTTCCACTTTTTCATAAGGTTCTCCTTCCCAGTAATTCTAGTCTTTTGTAACATATGCAAACACCCAGTTACTGGTCATATGTTCCAAAAAAAAAGCCTGCGCAAACTGCTTTTGATAAGCAGCCTGCACAGGCTTTTTCACCTAACATCTTATTTAACGCCCTCAGGGACTTTAATTTCTTTCACTTCATTAATTTTATTGTACTTGGACTTCATATCCATGATCATATGAACTTTTTGGCCTTCAATGGTGAACTCAGCATCCATAATCATATCGAGTGCTTTTGGATAGTAAGTCTTCTTGTCGATCACATAAGTATATTCAGCTTTGTTAAAAGTCACTTCAGGCATTTCAGCAGTCATACTGCTAAAAGCTTGCTGGGAAGACAGCTGCTTCTTGACTTCTTCCTGCATAAAATTCTTAAATTTATCACCTGTTGCTGTCAACTTTAACGTATAAGCATCATCTGTTTCTGTCATGGAGAAATCATCAGCAAATTCCTTCAATTGATCGATTTGAGCAGAAGGATCATATTGGTCTTTCATCGAGCTGCCGATTATCTGATCCACTTGTTCTTTAGGTAATTTCGTCCAATTGCCTGTTTGATTCTTTAGATAAAAGCCATCCTTAACAAGCACCATTTGCATGTTCACTTTCTGTTCAAGCACGGAGAGGTCCATTTTCATATCCATTTGCATTTCTGGCTTCATGATGATGTCAGCTGCAATTTTTGTATCAAAATCCATCTTCTCAGTGCCTGCTTCCATGTTCATTTTCATGTCCATGTCTATATTAAAGCTTTCCATTGTTTGGCTAGCTTCTGCTGTCTTCTTGTACACATCAGCTGCTTTAAGCTGTTCAGTAGAACAACCGCTTAATACAAGTACCCCCACTAGCATAAGAACAGTCAACATTTTCATCATTTTCTTAGATAATTCCATCATTGCACTTCCTTTTAAAATATTTTGATAATAACCACCAATTGTACATAATACCACATATTTCTCCAATTTGGTACCACTTACTTCTAGATTGCTTAAAACCATTATCTGTGGCAAGATATTGATTATTACAAGGAGATTGGAGTAAGAACCCATGTCTAAACCGTTTTTTCGCCTACTAACAGAGCTCTCATCCCGAAAGTGGGTCTCTCAAATTACAGGCAGCTTTGCTAAATCCTCTGCAAGTCGTCTATTCATTACTCGGTTTGCTAAAACATACGGTATCCGTATAGAAGATGCTGAGAAAGGCTTAAGCGAATATAGATCGCTCAATGACTTTTTTACACGTAGATTAAAGCCTGGACTTCGCCCTATTGATCAAGGTGCCGATCAACTAATCTCACCTGTAGACTGTATGATCACAGGTATGGGTTCAATTGAAGCTGGTCTAATCGTTAACGTCAAAGGCCAAGATTACACTGTAGAAGATTTACTCAACCATAGTCCGAGACAAATTAATTATGACCACGGTTTCTATTATGTGCTCTATTTATCACCAACGGATTATCACCGCATTCACACCCCAGTAACAGGAACGATTATCGAGTCTGAGCATGTACTTGGTAAAGTATATCCGGTTAACGATTTCGGACTTCGTCATATGCCTAAAACACTTAGTCGTAATGAACGACTAATCACGATTATGCAGCATGATAAAGGTGAAATTGCTGTTATTAAAGTAGGGGCTCTCAATGTTTCTTCCATACAATACGTAAGTGGACTTCAGCAATCATTAGAGCGTGGAGATGAGCTTGCCTTTTTTGAGTTTGGATCAACGGTAGTACTGTTAATGGAGAATGATACGTTTAATCCACGTGAAGATCTACATGTAGGCAGTAAAGTGAAAATGGGTGAAAAACTGGGCACTCTGATAAATGCCTCCCACTAGCTATTAATTGAAAGGAGCATCGTTCAAACATGGGAAGCAGCTTGAATACAAGTGTACAGCAAGCGCCAGCAGCTCCAAAATCAACAACGAATACGAATGCAACCACCTATCGTATTTTATTCGCTATTTCATTAGCGCATATGTGCAATGATACACTGCAATCCGTAGTTCCTGCGATATTCCCTGTACTCAAGGAGTCAATGGGACTATCCTTCTCGCAAATTGGGTGGATTTACTTTACTATACAACTGACGTCATCGATCATGCAGCCTGTATTCGGTTTATATGCTGACCGCAGGCCAACCCCAATGCTGCTTCCGCTTGGCATGGCTTCATCGTTAGTCGGAATGCTGCTCTTAAGTTTAGCACCCAATTACGCGCTTGTACTTCTTGGCGTTGTATTTATTGGACTCGGTTCAGCTGTGTTTCATCCAGAAGGCTCACGAGTTGCGCATTTGGCAGCTGGTCAGCGCAAAGGTCTTGCACAGTCCATATTCCAAGTTGGTGGTAACACGGGCTCTTCCATGCAGCCCGTTATATCCAAGTGGGTGTTGATACCACTCGGACAAATAGGCGCAATTTTCTTTACTCTTATTGCAGCATTAGGTGTGTTCCTGCAGATCTACGTTGCCAGATGGTATCGCGGCGTTCTGCAAACAACCGTTCTTCCGACTAAGATGAAAGTAAAGAAGAAGATGAAGCCCGAACATAAAAAAGCCATACTTATGGGTATGATGCTATTAATCGCGATCGTGCTCGTTCGTTCTTGGTACTCCGCATCCATCTCATCCTTCTATGCATTCTATTTGGAAGAAGCTTATGGAATATCAATTGGGAGTGCACAAATTTATTTACTTGTATTTTTGATTGCAGGAGCAGTCGGCACATTCTTTGGCGGTCCACTTGCAGACCGATTCGGCAAACGTAATGTAATTGCATTGTCTATGCTTGCTACTGCACCTTGCGCATTACTCGTGCCATTCACGAATGAATATTGGCTTTATCCTTTATTAGCTGTAACAGGATTTATTCTATCTTCCAGTTTTTCCGTAACTGTCGTCTATGCACAAGGATTATTACCCGGTCATGTGGGACTTGTATCAGGTTTAATTATCGGTCTTGCCTTTGGTCTTGGTGGTGTTGGGGCACTCGCAATCGGTCAATTAATTGAATACTTCGGGATCTCACCCGTTATTCAAACCGTTGGCTTCCTTCCTCTACTCGGGATATTATCTTTACTGCTTCCATCAGACAAGAAGCTTGAATCATGGACAGAAAAGGAACTTGCTTAACCAGAACTAAATATAAACTTGCTTATTTACATAGCAGAGGGGCTGACTCTTAAATAGACTTTTCTATTTAAGGGCAAGCCCCTTTGTCACGCTTATAGACCAAGCACACGATTTTAGTTTCGGTATTCCCACATAAGGGCCTAGAGACGGAGCGGAACATCGTTGGGCGATGGGTGATGGACGAAGGGCAGTAATCGTTGGACGATGGATGATGGACGAAGGACAGTAATCGTTGGACGATGGATGATGGACGAAGGACAGTAATCATTGGACGTTAGCTATCAGGGGTTGGGCGTATGACGCTTGCTATATTTCGTTAGACGTTTGACGCTGAACCTTTTGATGCTTATCGTCGGACGTCCAAAGTTTGACGTTTGGCATTTACGCTCGGCCGAACTCTTCATTAACAGGAAAAGTTCCTGTTATTATCCAAAAATACAGATTTCCAAGGAGATTAGCCGGAAATTCTCCTGTTATTTTAACGATTTTGCAAGCTAATCAGCTGGACCTAATGAAATAGATGGAAGATTTCCCGCTATTCTAATCTATAGCGATGAACGTCTGAGATTAGAGGGAGAAATTCCAGTTATTACATGTCAGATTAGCTAAAAAATTCACTTACGAACAATTTTCTTATATACATCGCAAAGGGACTGACGTGTAAGTCATATAAATGACTTTATAGGTCAGCCCCTTTCGTTATTCAGATATAACGAGTGAGCGCTTCGACGAATTGTTCAAGCTGTTGCTGATCAACTGCATCGAATCGTTCCCTAATCGGAGCATCGATATCAAGTACACCAATAAGCTGGTGATCCTTGATAATCGGAATCACGATCTCGGATTGAGATGCGGAATCGCATGCGATATGTCCAGGAAATTGATGAACATCAGGGACTCGTAATGTCTCTCTATTCGCAGCTGAAGTCCCGCATACACCTCGGCCAAGTTTAATCCGCGTGCATGCTGGTAGTCCTTGGAACGGTCCTAAAACTAACTCTCCCTTCTCGTCAAGTAAGTAGAAGCCCACCCAGTTAATATCTGTTAGAAACTGATTTAACAAAGCAGAGGAATTGGATAAGTTCGCAATACGATTAGGCTCACCATCAAGTAGAGCATGAAGCTGATTAATGAGCAGTTGATATTGTTCTTCTTTGGTACCTGAATACATTTCTGGATGGAACAATCTTAACACCTCTAGCTTTCTCAATTAGATCGGTATCTTGGTACCTCGCATATGTTCAAATCATCCCATATTATACCACAGGGGGGTGCCAGTAAATTTATAAATTGTATGAATAATTAAGTAATAACTTAGCTCGGATAAAATTGATACAAGTATATTGAGCATTTTTACACAACTTACAGTGACGGGACTTTAGCAAAGTGGTATAATTATCCGTAAAAACGCTAAGGTTTGAGAGGATGAACTTCATGAACGAACTAGCTAAATCATTGAATGAGTCTTTACAACGCGAGAATCCACATGTATTCGAAATGCTTTCTGACCTTGGTAAACAGATTTATTTCCCAAAAGAGGGAATCTTGAGCCAATCGGCAGAAGCTAAGGTGAAAGCCAAGAAATATAATGCAACGATTGGTATTGCAATTGAAAACGGACAACCTATGCATCTGAAGGTTATTCAGGATACATTATCCGCTTATAACCCTAAAGATCTATACGAATATGCTCCTCCTGCTGGTAAGCCTGAGCTTAGAACCGTATGGCGCCAAAAGATGATCAACGATAATCCTTCCTTGGCAGACAAATCATTTGGTAACCCAATCGTGTCTAATGCACTAACGCATGGTCTAAGTGTAACAGCTGACCTCTTCGCTGATGTAGGCGATGTTGTTATTATTCCAGATAAGAACTGGGAGAACTACGAGTTGACCTTCGGTATTCGTCGTGGTGCACAAATCGTTAACTATCCACTATACAATGAACAAGGTACTTTCAATGCAGAGGGTCTTAAAGCTTCTATTCTAGCCCAACAATCCAAAGGCAAAGCGTTCGTCGTGCTTAACTTCCCGAACAACCCTACAGGCTACACTCCTGGACCTGCAGAAGGCCGTGAGATCGTTGCAGCTATTCTAGCAGGTGCTGAAGCTGGAATTAACGTAGTTGTAGTAACAGACGATGCTTACTTCGGATTATTCTTCGAGGATTCCATGCATGAATCTTTATTCGGACAATTAGCAAATCTACACCCACGCATTCTAGCAATTAAAGTAGATGGAGCCACTAAAGAAGAATACGTATGGGGCTTCCGCGTTGGTTTCATCACATATGGTGGTAGCAGTCAAGCTCTTCTCGCCGCATTAGAGCAGAAAACAATGGGAATCATTCGTGCAACGATTTCATCTGGCCCGCATCCTTCCCAAACCTTCGTGCTACATGCACTTCAATCTCCTGAATTTGCCGAACAAAGACAAGAGAAGTTTGACATCATGAAGGGCCGTGCGAATAAAGTTAAGAACGTGCTTGATTTAGGCAAGTATGACGATGTTTGGGGCTACTATCCGTTCAACTCCGGCTACTTTATGTGCCTCAAGCTCAAAACTGTCGATGCGGAAGCACTACGTGTTCATCTGCTTGATGCATACGGGATTGGTACAATCGCACTAGGCGAAACAGATCTACGCGTAGCATTCTCTTGTATCGAAGAAGAGAATATCGAAGATTTATTCAACCTCATCTATCAAGGTGTTCAAGACCTTAGCAAATAAAACAAATGGGCAATCTCCAAGTAGATTTTTCTACGAGGAGACTGCCCTTTTTATGATCTTTTGGCTTTGCCTGTCTTATGTCTGTCTCCATTTATGACTACAACTTCTATACCTAATTGGTCTTATCCCTTAATTGATCCCGCGAGTAAGCCTCTAACAAAATATTTGCCGAGGAAAATATAGACGAGTAATGTTGGCAATGCAGCGAGCAGCGCTCCTGACATTTGCACGTTCCACTCTACGATCTGGCTGCCGGATAAATTCTGCAAGGCAACCATGATTGGTTGTTGCTTCTGTGTGGTCAGCGTAACGGCAAATAGAAACTCATTCCAGACACTCGTGAATTGCCATATCCCAACAACAACAAACCCCGTAATCGACAATGGAACGATCATATATCGATAAATTCCAAAAAATCCGTTCCCGTCAATCTTCGCCTGCTCCAATATTTCATCTGGAATTCCAGCGTAGAAGTTGCGAAAGATCAGTGTGCTTATGGGTAAACCATAGACAACATGTACAAGAATCAAACCAGGAATCGAGTTATACAAGTTAATTTCCTGCAAAAATTGAATGAGTGGAATGAGGATACTCTGATAGGGAATAAACATACCGAACAACATCAATGCAAATAAAGTATTCGATCCCCTGAACCTCCATTTGGATAACACATAACCATTTAGTGAACCAAACAAAGCGGATAACAGAGTTGCAGGGATCGCTAAATATAGACTATTCAATAGATTCGGCGCCAATTTGTTAAATGCAGTTGCATAACCACTCCAGTTGAATTGACTGGGCAGATGCCACATTTGATCGAGTGTAATTTCGCTCGTTCCTTTCAGACTCGTAACAATTAATACGTATATAGGCACAAGGTATAAGCAAGCCATTATAGCGAGGATGGCATATAACAGAATTCGATTCACACGACTCGAACGCATTAGCCCTCCTCCTTTCGCATGCTAGAAATAATGTAAGGGATAATTAGGATCGATACTAGAATTAATAACATCATCGATATCGCTGCACCCTGTGCATAATGGTTACCCCGGAATGTCGTTTCGAACATGAACACGCCCGGCACATCCGTTACGAACATCGCACCCGAACCTGTCATGGCAAAAATTAAATCAAAAATTTTCAAAGAGATATGTCCTAGAATGATCATCACACTAACGGTTACAGTTCTGAGCTGTGGTAAGACAACCTTTCGGAATACTTGGCCCTCACTAGCTCCATCGATTCGTGCTGCTTCTCGCAGTTCATCGGGGATTGCCCGAAGACCCGCTAAATACATCGCCATCGTATAACCAGACATCTGCCAGACAGTCGCAATCACAACCGCTATTAACGCTAGGGGTAAACCAAAATCAATTTGACCCCAAGGAATTGCCGGTACGATCTTGATGCTGGTGTACCATTCAGGAACTTGTTCCGCAGTAAAGCCAATTGCCTTGAGGATTAGATTCACTCCAGTTGATGGATTTAATATCCATTGCCACAGCACACCTGTCACGATAAAAGACAAAGCCATTGGAAAAATAAATATATTCCGAAACAGCGTCTCCGCCCGAATTTGCTTATCAACCATTAGTGCAAGCCACATGCCAATGATCGTTGTCGCAATAATGAACAACACGGTGAACATAAGCGTATTACGTAAATCCGATTGAAAGCGAAAATCATCGAATAAAAATTGAAAGTTACTTAAACCAGCAAATGATAAATCCTTTACAAGCGTATTCCAATTGGATAATGAGACGTATCCTGTCCAGCCGATAAAACCGTATACGAAAACAGCTATAGCCGCTAATGACGGAAGTATCATAAGAAAAGGAACGAGTTTACCCGATTTGAGCCTTCGCTGTTTGCGGCCTATTCCGAGCTTTGGGTTCGATTGCTTCTGAGCAGTTACGCTACCTTGCATGTTAAGCTCCTCCATTCAACCCTAACAATCATCTAGCACAACTAGGGTCAGATGGCTCAATCAAGCCACCTGACTCCATCTATAAGCCTTTGAAGCTGTTATTTCTTAACCATTCCATTAGCAGCTGCTGCTTGTTGAAGTGCTTTAGCTGTCTGATCAACATCACCTTTGCTCACGAAGATATTGATTGCTTGGTTCGCTTGTGTCACAAAGCCTTCTGGAGCTGCTGAACCATGCGCCATACTAGCTGTTAACTTGCTAACTTTGAATTCCTCAATCGTTTGCTTACCATAAACATCATACTTACTAGGATCAGCATCGACACGTGCTGGGATAGAGCCTTTCAATGGGTTAAATACATCTTGACCTTCCACTGATCCGAGTACTTTCAAGAATTCCTTCACAGATTCAGGATCTTTAGCGCCCTTCGGTAACCCGAATGTATCGGTAATGACCATAAAGCTACCTTCTGAGCCCGGTGTTGTTATCCATCCGAAATCCTTGTTGGCTTCCATCTTGAGATCTGTGGTGAAATACCCCTTCGCCCAGTCCCCCATGATGTTCATTGCTGCTTCACCCTTGGCAACTAACTGAGCAGCATCCTGCCAATTACGTGCTGCATGATCTTTATTCGTATAAGTTAGCATTTTCTTGAATGTCTCCAAAGAATCCTTGACCCTCGCATCTTCAAAGGACAATTCACCCGTCCATAACTTACGATAATCTTCTGCTCCAAGCTTACCTAGAAGGACATCTTCAAACACTTGTGTAGCTGTCCATGTCTCCTTATCTCCCAAAGCTAATGCTGTTATTCCTTTGGATTTCAATGTTTCAGCTGCGGCAAAGAAATCATCGAATGTCTTAGGTGGTTTAATCCCATTATCATCGAATACTTTTTTGTTGTAGAAAATAACATTGCCTCGGTGAATATTGACAGGTACAGAGTAGGTGACACCATCCTGACTAACAAGATCGATCAAGTCCTTCGGAAACTTATCCTTCCAGCCTTCTTTCTCGTAAAGATCATTGAGTCCATCCATTTTGCCTGCCGCTACCCAGCCTGTATTGAGCTCAGCTCCACCATGAACTTGGAAGGTTGCCGGCGGATCTCCGCCTTGCATACGGCTAGCGAGCACTGCTTTGGCATTCGTACCTGCTCCACCCGCCACGGCGGCATTGATAATTTCAATATCTGTATGCTTCTTCTTGAATAATTCAATTAAGCCTTTGAGTCCCGCTTCTTCTCCAGCACCTGTCCACCAGCTAAAAATCTCTACCTGTTTATTCGAAACAGTAGATGCAGTCGCTGCAGCTGGTGTCGCTACTGGTGCTGGCGTCGTTGTCGTTGCTGCTGCTGGTGTCGGTGTTGATGGTGCAGGTGTTGATGAGCTTGAGGATGTTCCACAGCCGGCTAACACCGCCATAGCCATTGTTGCACTTGATAGAACAGTTAAAGTCTTATGTCTCATTTTCATTTCCCCTTTTATTCGATTTAGGTGTAAGCTCCAGAATGAATTCGCTTACATGAAAATCGTAACATATTCATCTACCTTACAGTTCGCCTATAACCTGCATTCATTTGCTCCGATTCTAGACTCATTTGCTTTCAATGAAAGAAAGCTTACTTTTCTTTCATTTGCTAGCACTCTTTTGCCCGAAGACAAAAAAGTCCTCTACCTTTCTATTAAATTCGCTGCTGTTTATACTCTGTTGGCGTCATTTCTGTGATCTTCTTAAACACACGACTAAAATAATTGGGGTCCTTATAGCCAACCTCATAACAGATTTCTTTGAGACTTAATTCCCCTGCCTCAATGAATTGTTTAGCCTTGTGAATTCGAATATCAGTTAAGTAATCTATAAACGTATCACCTACATGCAGCTTGAACATTTTGCTGAAATAGAATGGGCTTAAATGAACTTGTTCTGCTACTGTCTCCATTAAGAGATCCTCCTGATAATGCTGAGCAATCCATTGTTTGGCTTTCTCAATGACAACTATTGTCTGCTGCTCTCTTACAGTCTTCATCGTATCTATAGTAGATGTCATTTCAGCATGATTAACGGCTAAGGCTAAACCTCTCTTTAGCTGATTAGAGAAGGTATGGTAATCTCGTACCTGCGTATGTATGTCTAGATCTAATTGTGTACAGCAGGAATAAGCTTCCAGATACGATCGTTTAAGCCCCCTAACACCGCTCTGCAGCGTTCCAACGCCGATGATAACAGCTTCATTAAATTGACTCCCAATATAATCAACTAACTTATTCGCGACCTGTATTTGATCCTCATCATTTAACAGGAAACATGTAATCTGCTTTCCAATGACAGGACTTACAATGCAGTTCATTCTAGATTTCATGTAATTACTAACAGCATGCAGGATTTTTCTACTATCTAACAGCTTGATCCCAGCTCTACCAATTTGCTGTTCAGCCCATGAGATAACGATGGATGAGCCTCGCTCCAAGCTGATATTTAAGAATTCGGATGCCTCTGTAATACTTGTATGCATAACTTGATCCAGCATCAGCATAAGGGCAAGCTCGTTCTCAACAATCGGCATCACCCGCAGTAGCTTCTCGGTCATTCTAAGCTCAGATTCTCGCTTCTGATCCTCGAATTCGAGCTCATCAACTAATCTTTGCAAAGTCCCGATCGTGTGCTCACGCTTACCCGGCTTAAGGATGTAATCCTTAGCTCCAAGTATTAAAGCTTCCTTCGCATAAGAGAAATAATCGTATGCTGTCACCATTACAATTTTGATAGCGGGATGACTTTCCTTCATTTGCTTTAATGCTACTAATCCATTGATACCAGGCATTTGGATATCCATTAGAACTATGTCAGGTCGGAACTGTTCGGTTTGCTTAATCGCCATCCGTCCATTCTCAGCATGATATATCTCGAACACGCCAGGCATCATTCGCGAAATCATCCATTCTAAGCCTTCTCGTTCGAGTGCTTCATCATCTGCTATTAACAAGCGATACATGAAGTAAATCCCCCTTTGTCCGGATAGGTACTCGAATGCAAATGCTAGTTCCACATCCTTCTGTACTATCAATCTCAATCAAATCATTCACCCCGTAGAATAGCTGCAGCCGTCTAAATACATTTCGTGTACCGAGTCCTGTAGAATGACTTCTAGAAATATCTGTGCTGTTATTTGCATTGAATTGTAGGAGCAGCTGCCTTGTCTCCTCATTCATACCTACGCCATTATCGATAATTCGAATGACAATTCGATCGATTTCTTGATGAATTTGCAGTTTAATATAAGCCCCCTCTTCCATCCCTTCAATACCATGCTCAAAAGCATTCTCGATAATAGGCTGCAGTGTCAGGCTCGGAATAACTTGATCCAAAGTCGATTCTTCAATTTCTGTAAGGAATGAAATACGATCACGAAACCTAGCCTGCTGAATTGTAAAGTATTCCTTGGCATTATCAACTTCATCCCGAAGCGTAACGGCTTGATCTAGCTTGCGCAGATTGTACCGAAGTAAATTGGACATTGACACAGTCAAATCACTTGTTCTCTCCGCTCCTTCGAGCAGAGCAAGCCGAGAAAGCACATTGAGCGTATTAAATAAGAAATGCGGGTTAATTTGACTCTGTAATGCTTTAATTTCGAGTTCCTTAACAAGGCGCTCCTGTTCCATCCTCTCTTGATCCCGGATCATCAGCTCTTTAATATTTAACTGCATATGCCTGAATGCAATCGTTAGAATACCAATCTCATCGCTTCTATGTATTGGAGGAGGTGCTACTTCTAGATTGCCTTTGGATATTTGTCTAGCTGTATGCAATAGGCCCCCGATTGGCCTTGTAATACTTTGGGATAACCAAATCGTGAAAAAAAATCCAAGCACCAAGTTGGTGATGAGTAAACCTTGGTCAATCTTGTTCATATTGTTCGTTGTCAACAGCATTTTCTTATATAAGGGTTGATAAAAGCTAAGCTCCATATCCACTAAATTCTGATGATCTTCTTTGATGTATGTCGCCGTATTCTCCGCTTCTTCATAAGCACTCACATAGTTCTGCGTATCATTCTGATCGAGTGCAACGATGACGGCATCTGTAGCATCTAAATAGGTTTGGAGGAGATTCATATAATTACCTAGTGCAAGATCGTAAGCAGCATTCCGTTTCTTCTCCGACAATTGACCTTTAAGACCATTAAGCTCTGTCTGCAATTCTTCAAACTCCGTATACTGCGAACGATACTTCTCCACCACATAGCTACTGAGAATACGTAAATTATCCTCCGTCTTATGCGAGATTTGCTTGTATAATAGGATGCGATCAAGCATTAAGTTGTAGCTTTCCTGAATGGATCGACCACTTTGATAAATAATGATTGTAACTAAGTTCACCATAATGACCATCAGAGGGATAAAAATAAACAATTTCATGCGAATACTCATCGGTTATCCCCCTCGTAATGCATTCGTATGATTTAAAATCTTCACTTCCGAATACTGGCTGCTTGGTACTTGCTGTCCCTCCATAGATTGATGCAATAATCGAACAGCTTCTTGGCCCATAATATAAGGCATTTGCATAACACTAGCCTCTATTTCTTGTTTAGCAAGTGCTTGACGAGTCTCAGGCAGATCATCAAAGGCATATATTTTCAAATTATTCTGATAATTTAATGTGTTTACAGCTTGCATAATCCCAAGCCCATCAAGTGAACTAAGTCCGACCATCACATTCAAATCGGGATATTCCGTAAGCATTGTCTGTGCCGTCTGTGCAGCTTGTATCCTAGAAATATTCGAGACATCAATATGAACAATTTGTAGGCCTGGATATAAATCAGTTACAGAACGAAATCCTTCTAATCGAAGCTGCTGATCAAGTGCTTCTAGACTGCCGACTATAATCCCCAGTTTACCCGACGTACCACTAGACTTCACGACTAGCTCAGCGAGCCCTTTCCCCGCTTCGTAATGATTCGTTCCTACATGTGCAATACGTTTACTATAAGGAACGTCGGTATCGATCGTAACAACTGGAATTCCCTTCTCAATCGCTTTATCAATCAGCTTACGATAAGAATCCCCATGTACGCCTTGTATGAGAATACCGTCTACTTTCGCAGCAATATATTTATCTAATAGCTTCGTCTGTTCCTCCACATTGAGTCTAAAAGGTCCGATATATTCCATTTGAATATCCCACTGCTTAGTCGCCTCGCGTGCACCCTTCTCGACTGTTCGCCAGAACGTATTATCGAGTTCTTGAGAAATAAGCACAATATGCTTAGGCTTAACGGTATCCGTTCCAATATCCTCAATTTCCCTAACAATCCCCTGAATCGTATAGAAGGAGTAAGCAAAATAGCTTAACAAATACACAAAAATAGCAAGTAACACCGTTAAACTAACCGTCCATTTGATATCTGTTATTTTACGAATATGTCTCCCTCCATTCAGTCCGTAAGACTTCAGACAACTCTAAGTAGCTTGATCTAGCTAGTGATCGACTTAAATAACAATTCAAAAGTTACGGCCATCTGGGTTCCAATATTCGAATTTCCTCTTCCCATCCCCCAGTATAATCTCGTTCCGAGATACGTTTGTATGGCAATTTCACCAATCATTTCAGGGGGCATCGAACGAGTAAATTCTCCCCGCCTTTGACCCTCTGCAATTACTTCTGTCAATGCTACAAGCAGCTCATCAATTTGCTCCAGCTGATTACGAATCGCTTTGGGACTTGAGAGATTCCCCTGATTCACGGCTAAGATGAACTGCCTAGTCATATGAAATTGATCAATTTGCATAATCAAATAACGTAAATGCGGAATAAGAAGCCCTGGCTGCTCCTTAATTTTGCGCACCTCATCTACAGCCCACATCACCTGAATATCACAAATTAAATCTTCTTTATTGGCAAAATAGTTAAAGAACGTGCCTTTGGCAATCCCCGCTCGCTCTGAAATCTGATTAATTGTGGTCGCTTCATAGTCCTGCTCTGCAAATAATTCAATAGCAGCCTTAAGTACATTCTGGCGTGTTAATTGCTTCTTAACCTCACGATTCATAGGAAACGCTCACCCACTTGGATTGAAAAGTGTACAGCTTCTACTGTCTTCAGTATACAAAAATAAGAACACCAGTGATATATATAAATTATGACCATGAGTACAAAATTCACTTGACCACGAGTTATATTATGGATATAACTAAAATATATATGGTAAAATCATCCTTACATGGAGATAAGAGGTGGGTTATGATTGATGCTTGGTTAAAGGGCCTTGCCAGAATAAAATGGATTGTCCTAATCATCTGGATCGTTGCTGCAATCGGCTCTGTATTCGTTTTTCCTGATCTAGGTCAAATCGTTAGACAAACAGAATGGCGCTTCGTTCCGAAGGATGCCGCCTCTGTTCAAGCACAACAAATTCTCGATTCGATGAGTCCTGACCACAAGTCCAAATCAAATGCAGTGATCGTCTTTAATCGTGAGAACGGATTAACAGAGAACGATCAATTATGGCTCCAGAATAAAATTAGCGATTTAAAACGTGATCAATCTACTCTTGGCATATCGGGAGTCTTATCCCAATTTGATGATCCTTCCCTAGTCGATAAGTTTGTTTCTGAAGATAAGACAACCGAGATGCTTGTCGTTGAATTACCTAAGGACGTACAGGTCGCTGATACCTCGGATAGTATTGGTAAACTGAAAGAATTCATGAAAGATGTACCCCAAGGTGCCTCAATTGAATTCACAGGCTCAGCACCAATCTATATTGATTATAGTCATTCCGCTGAAGATGGCCTTCGTAAAACGGAAGTTTTAACAATTATTCTTGTAGTTCTCATTCTGCTCATCGTGTTCCGGTCACCAGTTGCACCCTTTGTCCCGCTACTTACAATTGGAGCTTCCTTCATCATCACTCGCGGTCTTGTTGCAGCATTCGCTAAACTAGGATTACCCGTATCTACATTCACAGAAACATTCCTAATCGCAGTCATGTTCGGTGCCGGTACAGATTACTGTATCCTACTCATTCATCGATTCCGAGAAGAATTATCCAAGACGCCTGATCGCATCGTTGCTCTTATCCAAACGGTCAAATCGGTTGGTAGAACTGTCCTATTCGCCGGTAGCACAGTGTTTATCGCATTCTTTCTTATCGGATTTGCCAAATTTGGTCTATATCAATCTGCCGCTGGAGTTGCTGTTGGTGTAGCGATTACCTTATTAGCTGCGGTCACACTGGCTCCTGCCATTATGCTCATTCTAGGACCAGCTATGTTCTGGCCGATTAAAGTGAAGTCTGGAGAAGGGCATCGAGATTCGAAGGTATGGACCGCGTTTAATCGAATATCGACTAAACGTCCTCTACTAGTTCTAATATGCTGCATTGTTGTACTGACACCTGTAACACTTCTATACGAAGGAAATCGATCCTTCGATGATCTTGGCGAAATGAACCAAAGCTCATCTGCTGTGAAGGGCTTCCGTACCGTTGAAGACAAATTCTCTTCTGGTGAAGTGCTTCCGGTTACAGCCGTTATTACAGCTAACGCTTCGATGCGTACGCCTGAAAGTATCGCTGCACTAGAGAAAGTTAGCAGTGACATTAGCAAGCTGGCACATGTCAAAGAAGTTCGATCTGCTGCAAGACCACTTGGTAAGCAAATCAAAGAGTTAACTGTACCAAGTCAGCTTGAGCAAACGACCAAAGCCATAACGGATGTACGCTCAGGCGTACAACAGCTTGGTGAAGGCTTGCAAAAGGCGAATACTGAATTAAACAGTAATATAGGCAATATAGACAAACTACAACAAAGCGCTGACTTAATCGCTAACAAAATGAAAGAAACTCAGCAAGGCTTAGGGCAAATAGCGGGTGGACTAAATCAGTCTAAGCAAGGTGCTCAGCAATTAACTGGCGCAGCTTCTCAGCTTGAGCAAACAGCGTTGTCCATGAATGGTGATCTAGATGCACTAGTTCAAAAATATCCAGACCTTGCAGAAGAGCCTCTCTATACGAGTCTAGTAACCAAAGGTAAAGGCATTTCTGGCGGTTTAACACAAACTAGCCAAGGGCTGCAAGGATTAAATCAAGGGATTTCTCAGCTAGCCCCTTCTATTGGACAGATTTCGGATGGAATAGGGCAACTTGCTACAGGTCAATCTAAAGTTGTGATAGGAGTCGGAGAACTGAAGAAAGGAATTACACAGTTTTCCTCTGGTCTTGGAGAAGGTAGTAATGCGATATCCCAAATGACAGAGGGCTTAGGGCAAATCGCGGAAGCTCAGCAAGGCATAGTGGATGATGGATCTAAACAAATTGCTGGTTGGTATTTACCTCCTACTATGCTTACTGAGAACGAAGAGATCCAAAAAGCATTGGATGCTTATGTATCTAAGGATGGTCAAATTACTAAATTAGAAATTGTGTTTAACATTAATCCCTATTCCGCTGACGCTATGAACGCTATTCCCGTTATTCAAGCTTCGATTAAACAGAGCTTGAAAGGTACTTCCATTCAAGAAGCGGAGATTAAATTAACAGGAACAACAGCTGAATATACGGAACTAAAGGAAATCTCAGCTAGTGATTTCATTTATACTGGTGGACTTATGCTAGCGGGAATATTTGTCATTCTTATTCTTTTATTAAGGTCACTCGTAATGCCCATTTATTTATTAGCTTCACTTGCCTTTAATTATCTTGTGACGATGGGGATTCTAGAGTTTATTTTCGTTAGACTGCTCGGACTCAGTGGGCTTTCATGGTCCGTTTCCTTCTTCCTCTTCCTCATCCTAGTTGCTCTAGGGGTAGACTACAATATATTCCTGATGTCCCGCTTCAAAGAGGAATATAAACTAGGCCAAGGAAACGTGGTTAGTGCACTTAGCAAATCCATGCGAACAACAGGCGGCGTCATCACCTCTGCTGCCTTCATTATGGCAGGAACCTTCGCAGCTCTCATGCCTGCTGGGGTTACCACCTTACTCCAGCTCGGAGCTGGAATCGTGATCGGATTAATCGTTTACTCATCAGTGATGATGGGGCTTGTCATTCCGTCGATTACAGTATTGTTCGGTGAAGCGAATTGGTGGCCACTACGCCCACGTGCACAGAAGGAACCAATGAAACCAACCATAAATTCATTCGAGAAATAATTTTATTTTAGTTTAAACTTAATATGGATATGATTGGGTTCAAAGGTGAGATCCTTAATGGCTACCCATTCAGGCAGCTTAGAATCAATCGGTATACGAACAGTGGGAATATGAAACATATTGCTTGGAATGCGGATCGCCTTAAAGTTGGTCTGAGAATGCTTCACTACGAGGTTTCCTTGCTGCCATTCCAGATCAAATCTGACTCGTGCACCAACATCAACCATACCGTTCCACTCTAAGTTTATATCAGCGACTACACTATTTCCTTGCAAATCAAAATGTGTACCTAAGATTTCAATACCATTAGGCAATTTAGCTTTATCAGCAAAATGCTCTTTGAACAAATCATTGAGCTCATCTTCTGATAGATCGAGTTCTAATTTAAAGTCCTTCACCATCTGCCACGCTTTATCTGTAATCGAAACCTTATTGTAGGTCCAGTTAAGCTCACGGTCAGGCTTTATATAGAACAGTATACCTACAGCAAAAATCACTAGTACGAGAATTAGGATGAAGAGCGTGTATAGAATTTTCCTAAGCATATCACATACGCTCCTTTAATCTTTGTTAGGCTAAAATCTTGAGTGAAAAAGGAGCTTGCCCCTTAAATAGAAAACTCTACTTTTGGGAAAGCTCCTGTGATTACAACTAACATAAGTCTTATACTTTATCGGAAGAACTGTCATCTCGCTTGGCTTTAAGCCACTTGGGTGCACCTTTGTTCTTACGTTCACGTTCAAGCTCTTTATTACTCTTTCTCTTAGGAGGAGTAACTTGTCCAGGTTGCTTGTGCTTATCCTTCGTATTCGATGACTTATTCGCTCCTGAAGCTGCAGTTGACGCTTGACCAGAGGTCAAACTATTCGTAGGCTGATCCCTACTGGTTGACTTAGCTTTAGCCCCAACCTGCTCGAAGGAAGCTTTATTCGAATGAGATGTATTCTTCGATGAAGCAGGCTTCTTAGCTCCACCTGGTTCGATGATCTTACCTCCAAACATCTCTTTAAGCGCAATATCGATATTCAATTGCTTCGCAATTTTCTCAACGATCCATACTTCCTTCGGTGTAACGATAGATATTGCCATCCCCTTGCGACCCATACGTCCAGTACGACCCACACGATGTAAATAGTATTCGTTGTTAATTGGAAGATCCAAGTGGAAAATATGAGTAACACCTTCGATATCAAGTCCCCGCGCGGCTACATCCGTCGCTAATAACAGTTGGAACTTCTGATCACGGAATCCTTGCATCGCTTGAGCACGGTCACCTTTGCCACCAAAGCCCGATAAAGCATGTGCAGATAAACCAACATGCTGTAATCTAGACAGGACGTCACTAACATCCGATGTTGAATTAATAAACACGATGGCTAAGGTCGGTTTCAGTATATGTATCAGTCTACGTAAGGTATCTAGCTTATTGCGTTCCTCGCATACATAGTACTGATGCCCGATTGTTGCTGAAGTGAGTTGTTCAGGGTTAATCGCTACTTCTACTGGCTCTTCCATACGTTCGTGTGCTGCACGATAGACTGTATCCGTTACAGTCGCTGAGAAGAATAACAGCTGTCTTGTCTTCTGCATGCCTTTGAGTATCGTATCAAGTTCACTAACTGAACCTAAAGCATAGACCTGATCAACCTCATCTATTACAACGGATTGCACATGATGAACGGTCAACTTACGAATCCGAAGTAATTCTACAATTCTTCCCGGTGTTCCAACTGCTATATGTGGATGCTCTTTGAGCTTATCCACTTGACGGGATAATGCTGCCCCACCGATAAGTGCCTGAGAGCGAACCTTATGCTCCTTATCCATTCCATTTGTCAAAGAATCAATTACTTGCAGAATTTGAACGCCAAGTTCTCTAGTCGGCACAATAACGAGAGCTTGCAGATGCTTACTCGATAGATCAATTGCTTGTAACATGGGCAAAAGATAAGCAAGCGTCTTCCCTGTACCTGTCTGAGACTGAGCAACTACATCCTTTCCAGCTAGGATAGCCGGAATCGCTTCAGCTTGAACATTCGTTGGAGATGTGACCCCCTCTGCCTCAAGTGCATCTATCCATCTATCATTAATTCCTAATTCACGAAATCCATTATTTAATGTCAACGCCTAATCCTCTTTTCTGTACGTACACTTTGTTCTCAAAGTCCAATTATAAGCTATCGCTCTGTATACACACAAACCACAAAGCTCACACGCTTTATTTCTTATTCAAAAAGCGACCCGCAAATCGATCAAATGTACGTGGAAATAGCTGCGATAACACCACACCAAAAGCGAATAGCTTCGGTAAATTCTTCTCAGGACTCCCACGTTTAATCGATTGAATGACAACCTTCGCTACCTTCTCAGGCTTCAACATAAAGGACTTCACACTCTTCACATAATTACCCGAAGGATCTGCTGTTGCAAAGAATGGCGTATCGATTGGTCCAGGATTAATCGCAGTTATTTTGATGCCTGTAGCCGCTAATTCTTGACGAAGAGAATTCGTTAAGCCAAGTACAGCATGCTTCGAAGCAGAATAACCAGTTGATTTAGCTGTTCCCATTTTGCCAGCAATCGAAGCAATATTAACGATATGTCCACTTCCTCTTCTCATCATTCCCGGAAGCACAGCCTTCGTACAACGTATTATTCCCATATAGTTAACATCCATCATATCTACGAATTTCTCGATTGGAGTATCCATGAATGTTTCAAACACACCAAATCCCGCATTATTAATGAGAATATCGATTTGACCATAATCTCGCTCTATTTGTTCAAATGCATGACGAGTAGAATTATCGTCTTTGACATCGAACGCATAGATACCGATTGATCCACCTAAACGCTGAACCATTTGTTGCAGACGCTCATGCGATCTACCCGTAATGATCGGAATCGCACCGATTGCTACTAGCTCTCTCGCCATTTCAGCGCCAATCCCACTGGTTCCCCCAGTTATGACAACTACTTTACCCGATAAATTCAATACCATTCACCGTCCTCACACAAGTAAGTAGAATCGGCTTCGCCGCCAACACCAAAAAAATAGACGACTATTTGTTAGCCGCCCCAGATTTTTTCTCTATTATATAACTTTTAAGAAATAATTACCTGAATGTTAAGCTCACCAATTCCATCCATTATGAGAGGAATCGTGAGTGCTTTCTTGCCATCAATAGATTTGCGTTGCAACGATTCCATTAACTTAGGAGGGGTTATATCGACCTTCACGCCCTGATTATACAGTAATGTAGTAGCGTTACCCGAAATCATATTACTAAGCTCTGAAATTGCGCTATGACCAATTTCATTCATTTCATGTAGAATAAATCCGCCCATCATTGCTGATACAACCTTGAGTGCTACAGACTCTTCCAAGCCGAAAACTATATCGCCTTCTAATTGTCCAGTCATCCCAATTTGAATCCAAATATATTGATCGAGCAAGCCGATATTCTTAACGCTTAATTGTCCAGTCGTTGGCTTTACATTCGCAACCTGTTCAATCACAAATCTTGCCGATTCTAGAAATGGATTGATTAACTCAGCTTTCATCGGATTTACTCCTTATCGAAGAGGATACATGAATATGCGATTTATTTCTACATTTTATTTTTACATTATAACTAAAATTGTCCAATAAGTATACTTATTAAGAATATTTTGTCGCAAAAAAACCTTGAGCTGCAAAAGCATATTGCTCAAGGTTCCATTTAAGATTTATTTTAAGCCTGAAGTTGTATAGTTCTCGATAATTTTTTTTTGGAATACGATAAACACAATGATTACTGGTAAAACCATGAAAGTAGCACCTGCCATTTGAAGGGCATTGTTTCCTCCATACTGGCCTTTCAATAGAGACAAACCGACAGAGAGTGTATAGTACTTCTCATCACTCGCGATAATTAACGGCCACAGGAAGCTGTTCCACCCTGCAATAAAGGTTAGAATTGCTTGCACTGAAAGAATCGGTTTGGAGACAGGAACAACAATTTGCCAGAAAGTCCTGAATTCACTTGCTCCATCGAGTCTTGTCGCTTCCAGAATTTCATCTGGAATCGTGGTCATAAACTGTCTGAACAAGAAAATCCCGAATGCACCGACGAGACCCGGCAGTACAATACCGATCATCGTATTGGTTAAACCCATTTCATTCAGAATCAAATAAACAGGAATCATCGTTACTTGACCAGGGATCATCATAGTTGCAAGCACCATAATAAATAATTTATTACTGCCTTTAAACTTGTATTTGGCAAAACCATAGCCTGCCATCGCATTCAGGAACATCCCGACGAACGAGAACATAACGATGATCAGCGTATTCTTCATATAAACCGCAAAATTCATTTCTTCAAATAGCTTCTTGAAGTTCTCAAATGTAATTTCTTGAGGGAACAATGTCGGCGGAATTAAAATAATTTCTTGCTCCGTTTTAAGCGAGGAGAGAATCATCCAGACAAATGGTAAGATGAAAAGAATCCCGCCCAATGCCAAAATTATTCCGGCTGTCCATTGAAAAACTCTATCTTTATTAGGAGCTTTACTACGCTTTGTTGATACGGCAGCTGATTTCACTTTTACACCTCCGCTCTTAATAATCTGATTCTTTATTTTGCATACGGAATTGGAACAAAGTCACCGTAATGATTGCGATGAACAAGACGAATGAGCCTGCCGCTGCATAACCGAAGTTACTTAATTGGAAACCATTCTTATAAACAAATAGGGCTACTGACATCGTACCATCAAGCGGTCCGCCCTTAGTCATAATCAATGGCTCCTCGAAGAACTGCAGCCATCCGATCATCGTCGTAATCGATACGAAGAAAATCGCAAAGCGCAGCATCGGAAGTGTAATCTTAACGATCTGCTGCCATGTTGTCGCTCCGTCAAGCTGTGCTGCTTCGTACAAAGACCTAGGAATACCTTGCAAAGCAGCAATGAAAATAATCATATTCAAACCAATCGCTCTCCATATTGCGAGAAGGATCAGAGATAATTTCGCAATTGTTGGGTCTGTCAGCCACGGGACCGCAGGCAAATTAATCGCTTCAAGTATATAGTTGAACAGCCCATAAGTAGGGTTATACAAGAAGGCCCAAACAACCGCAACCGCGACAACGTTTGTAACAGAAGGCAAATAATATACAACGCGGAACACTTTAAAGAACTTGGAGGTTCCGAGATTGATTAGTACCGCGATGCTCATTGAAAGGATAACGACAAGAGGTACACCAATAATAACGTAGAACAGTGTATTTAAAATAGATTTTAGAAATACAGGGTCAGCCAGAACATCCAAATAATTTTTAATCCCCACAAACTTCACGTTGGAATAATCTGCGAGTCCTGCTAAGTCCATATTAGTAAAACTGATAAAAAGTGCTATGAAGATTGGTAGCACTGAAAATATAGTCAGCAATATAATTGCTGGCGCAATAAAGAAATAAGGTGTTTTTTTGCCAGACAAGCTTTTCATGTCGAGTCAGTCACTTCCTTTAGTCCAAGGTATATGGATAATGATAGCTAACCGACTACTAGAGCCGGTTAGCTTCGTGGACCAACATTATTTTTTCATAATTTCTTCCGCTTTTTTGTTGAATGCATCCATTTCAGTTTGTACATCAGCACCAGCGCGGTAGATACGCTCGAAGCTGCTTATGAAGTTTTGAGCAATTTCCTCAAATGGCTTAATAAGCGGCATAGGAACTGCTGTTTGCAATTGCTCACCGATTACTTTGTAGTTTGCATCAGAGTTCAATTTTTCATTTTCCCAAGCTACTTTGGTAGATGGAAGTGAAGTTGTAAGTTCCATCCATTTCAATTGAGATTCAGGCTTGCTCATGAACGATACGAATTTCATAGCTGCTTCTTCATTCTCTGTGTACTCGAATACGGACAAGTTCGATCCGCCAAGTGAAGAGAAGTTGTTCTTTTTACCTGAAGGAAGTACTGCAGTTGCCCATTTACCTTCTAGTTCAGGAGCTTGTTCATTGATCAATTTAACCATCCAAGGACCACTGACAAACATCGGTGTTACACCATCGCCACGGAAGCCTTGAATTACGTCCATACCGAGATCAACTGGAGCGGATTTATCTTGGAAGAATTTATTCATGTAGTTTACTGCCTCAACGAATTCAGGCTTGTTAAATTGTGGTTTGCCATCAGCATCGATCAGTTCGGAACCGTTTTGACGAGCAAACATGAAGCCTAATGATTGTTCTTTAACGTCAAGTGCATATCCGAATTTATTGTTGCCACGCTCTGCTAGCTTTTTGGAAGCATCCAACATTTCATCCCAAGTTTTTGGCGCTTCATTATAACCAACTTCTTTCAGCAAATCAGTACGGTAGTATAGAACGCGAGTATCGATGTACCAAGGCACACCTACATATTTATCTTCATAAGTACCCGTTTGGATGGATCCAGGGTAGAAGTTATCTTGGTTAAGTTCTGGATATTTATCCAGGAACGGTGTTAAGTCTTTAAGTGCTCCAGCATTCGCAAACTCAGGAATCCAAGTTGTTCCCATTTGTACAACGTCTGGACCTTTTTTGGATGCTACTGCTGTAAGTAATTTGTCATGAGCTGTATCCCAAGGCAATGCTTGTACTTTAACCTTAATGTCAGGGTTTTCTTTTTCAAACATCTCAGCCATTTTTGGAAGGGATTTGGCTTCTTCACCCATTCCCCATACATTGATTTCAACTTGCTTGTCAGTGCCAGCAGCACCTTTTTCTGTCTCATCTTTATCAGATGACGAACATCCTGTTAATACTCCAGTAAGTAGTAATGATGAAGCTAAACTAATTGCTAATGTCTTTTTACGCATTTTAATTCCTCCCAAGTATTCTTAGTTGTTATTGTTTGCCTTTTGGCAAATTTTATTTCTAAAGAAAAGAACAATAAGTATCAATTAGTAATGCAGATCTTTACCAGCACCCCCTAAAAAATCCAGTATAACTTCCCCTTATCAAACAATCAAAATAATATAGCTGTTGAAACGTTTTTACAAGCCGCTAATCGGTTAATATTTTTTCTAAAAATCTCATTACAGACTTTATCTAAACGTTTCGATGATCATTATATAATAAAATGTAATCGTATTCAAGCGGCTTGAAGAAATAATTTAAACGTTTCTATTCCAATTAAAACGATTTCAAATGATTTATTGACGTTAATATGAAAGCTGTTTATAATGAATTTGTTCATTTTGAAACGTTTCGATTCGTGTGTTACTATGTATAATATACAAATAATAAGTTGGGTACTCCCAAACGTTATGGAGGATGTCAGATGAATGAACTCAAATTGATTTCATTAATAGAACAGATGTCTATAGAGGAAAAAATTAGTCAATTAATGCAGTTAGCAACTCCTTTTTATGAAGTGGCTGAAAGTGAAGGTCAAATTACAGGCCCCATGGAAGCCATGGGGATCACCGATGACATAATAAACAATTCGGGTTCTGTACTTGGTTTATCAGGTGCCAAAGAGGTTCTGCAAGTACAGAAAGCCTATTTAAGTAAAAGTCGGTTAGGAATTCCTCTGTTAATCATGGCGGATATCATTCACGGCTATAAAACGATTTTTCCAGTCCCCCTTGGGCTCAGCTGCTCGTGGGATATGGAATTAGCCGAGAATAGCGCTGTAGTAGCAGCGGCAGAAGCATCAGCAGCTGGTGTTCACGTTACCTTCGCTCCAATGGTCGATCTTGTCCGAGATCCTCGCTGGGGAAGAGTGATGGAATCTACAGGAGAAGACCCTTACCTTAACAGCCAATTTGCTAGAGCTTTTGTTCGAGGATTCCAAGGAGAGGATTTAACGAATGATCATTCTCGTGTAGCTGCCTGTGTCAAACATTTTGCAGCATACGGGGCTGCAGAAGGTGGACGCGATTATAACACGGTCGACATGTCCGAATGGCGATTACGTGAAACGTATTTGCCTGCTTATAAAGCAGCACTTGAAGAAGGCTGCAAAATGGTAATGGCAGCTTTTAATACGGTTGATGGTATTCCAGCAACAGGAAATAAGCGTTTGCTCCGTAATTTACTTCGAGATGAATGGGGCTTTGATGGTGTGCTCATCTCCGATTGGGGTGCAGTCAAAGAATTGATTCCTCATGGCGTAGCTTCTGATGAGAAGGAAGCAGCATATAAAGCAATCCATGCCGGAATCGATATCGAAATGATGACACCTGCCTATGTACATCATTTAAAGCAGCTTATCGAAGAGGGTCAGGTTGATGAAGCGTTAATAGATGAAGCCGTACTAAGAATCTTAAAACTTAAAGTTGAACTTGGATTATTCGATAATCCTACCCGCGGAGCTAGCGTTCAGCTTGAACAAGAGATTACGCTGTCCGAAGCGCATCGTAGTGCTGCCCGAGATGCAGCTGCTAAATCTTGTGTCTTGCTAAAGAATGATAACGTTCTACCCTTACAAGCTGAACAAAAGATCGCATTGATCGGTCCATTCGCTCAAAGCGGAGATATTCTCGGACCTTGGTCCTGGATGGGTTCTAAGGAAGAAGCTGTTCAATTATACAGCGGTATGACAACCACTACTGATTCATCCAAGATTAGCGTTACGCAAGGCTGCGGAATCGAGACGGCAACAGAATCTCAAATGGACGCTGCTTTAGAGACAGCACGCAGCGCTGATGTGATCGTACTCGCTCTAGGCGAAGATTCCTTAATGAGCGGTGAGGCCGGCTGTCGTGCGGATATTCGCTTACCACAAGTTCAGCTCGATCTAATCGCGAAGCTTAAACAGTTAAATAAACCGATGGTTGCTGTTTTATTCAACGGACGTCCACTGGATTTACACGGTGTATATGATCAAGTTGACGCAGTGCTTGAAGCTTGGTATCCGGGAACGGAAGGCGGTATCGCGATCGCTGAACTGTTATATGGCAAACGAAATCCATCAGCAAAACTCACCATGTCATTCCCTTATTCAGTGGGACAAGTTCCTGTTTATTACAATCATTTTAGAACAGGGCGTCCACAAGGTGCTGCAGATGCTCAGGAACGTTACGTTTCACAGTATTTAGACATTCCAAATGAACCGCTTCTTCCATTTGGGTTTGGTCTTAGCTATACAACCGTTGCATACAGCGAAGCACACATTTCCTCTGAGACGATGTCGATGGAGCAGCCACTAACTATTAGTGTACAGGTGGCGAATACTGGAAATATTACTGGGGAAGAAATTGTACAGCTATACGTTCGTGATCTTGTTGGTGATGTTGTACGACCTGTGAAGGAATTGAAGGATTTCCGTAAAATCACACTTGAACCAGGTGAGAGTCAAAAAATCACCTTCACATTAACAGAAGAACAACTCAGGTATCATCATCAAGACCTGCAATATACAAGTGACCCTGGAGATTTTATTGCTTATGTTGGAACCAGCAGCCAAGCGTGTGCAGAATTGAAATTCAAATTAATATAAGCAAGAAGAAAGCGAGTGATCAATGATGACCAAGTCTACGAATATGAATTTTCATCTTTCCTCCGGTGACTTAAACTTTAACTTTGTATCTAGTGGCGATATCCGCGAAATCACTATGAATAACATCATGATTAACCAGTGGATTGCGAATCCACTCGATGGTGCATTAAACAATCTCTATCTTCGATTGCATACTGCAGATGGTATTCAAGCTGTACCTATGCTCGGTATTCATTCTAAAAGTGAAATTAGCCGTACTGACTCCGAGGTTATTTGGAAAGGTACTGCTCACGGATTAAACTACCAAGTAACCTTTACACTTACCTCTCACAATATTTGGTTCTGGGATGTTAAGGTTGAAGGTCAAGGTCAAGTGATCGATGTTATTTATGGACAAGACCTTGGGATTGCTGACAAGGGTGCAGTTCGTACGAACGAAGCTTACCTTTCGCAATATATTGATCATGCTGTGTTCGAAGATAAGGCCAAAGGGTATGTTGTATGCTCACGCCAAAATCAACCACAGCAAGGTACTTTCCCTTATATTCAACAAGGTTCATTAACGAACGCAACTGGATATTCAACAGATGGATTCCAATTCTTCGGACTATCCTATAAGGAAACAGATCAACCTCTTGCACTACGTCAAGAACATTTAGCGAATGAGGTTTACCAATATGAATTCGCGTATACGGCGTTGCAATCGGGGCGTGTAACACTGAATGGATCGGCTCAGTTTGTATTCTATGGACTATTCAACCCTAACCATCCAGCTGCAATCACTGCTTTGGAATACGATAGCGAGATTTCTGAAGCTTGGGAGCAAGTGAATAAGCAAGCTGTTCGTGATACCCAAACAGTAAACAAAGCATCAATTCGTGCATCGATTGGAGCGCCTCTAGCTACAGAACCGATGTCAATTGATGACGTGAAGAGCCTCTTCCCTAACCGTCATCAAGAGGAATGGCAAGGTGAGGAGCTACTAGCCTTCTTTACCGATACACATGAACATATCGTACTTAAAGCTAAGGAGCTGCTTGTTGAGCGTCCGCATGGTCATATTCTAATGACTGGTGATAATGCGCGAATGAATGATCAAATTCTAACGACTACTTCCTATATGTACGGTATATTTAATTCTCAGGTAGTGTTAGGAAACACATCAAATAATAAGATGATGACCAATGCTCGTAGTGCACTTAACATAATGAAAACATCCGGACAACGTATTTATATCCAAATTAACGGCGAATATCATTTGTTGACGATGCCTTCCATGTTTGAAATGGGCTTCAATTATGCTCGTTGGTATTACAAAATGGCAGATGATCTGCTCGTAATTACGAACTTCACTACTGTAGATACACCTGAATTGCATTTACAAGTTCGTTCTGCAAGCGGCAAAGCATATGAATACATGGTGACTAGCCAAGTAACGATGAACAATAATGAATATGTGGTACCTTTCCATATAGAGCAAGAAGCTGATGTACTTACCTTCCGTGCTGATGCTGCATCCGATAGTGCACAAGTATTACCGAACCTTTGCTACCGCATGAAGGTTACTGGGACTGATGCTTCTGTACAAGATGAAACTGCGCTTGTATCAAACATTGAAGCTGGTTCTACTTCTCTTGTTGTTCTTACACTTAGCGCAAGCAGTGAATGGAACCTGTCTATTCAGGGCTCACTTAATGGAGAAAAACTACCATTCGGCAATGTAGAAGCAAACAGTGAAATCGAACGCTACCGTGAATTTTATCGCAAGGTGATGAATGGCTTTAATCTGTCACACCCTGAAGGTACTTCAGACAAGCTGCAGAAGGTTAATGCTGTTGCATGGTGGTATACACATAATATGCTGGTCCACTATTCAGTGCCTCACGGCCTTGAGCAATATGGCGGAGCTGCATGGGGAACACGTGATGTGTGCCAAGGTCCTACAGAATATTTCATGGCTACCCAAAAATATGATGAGGTACGTGGCATTCTGAAGCAGGTATACAGCCACCAATACGAGGATGAAGGTAACTGGCCGCAATGGTTTATGTTCGATCAATACTACCGCATCCAGCAAGAAGAAAGTCATGGCGATATCATCGTATGGCCGCTCAAAGTACTAAGTGATTACTTAAACTTCACCAAGGACTACAGCATCTTGAACGAACTAGTTCCTTATACAGATCGTCATAGTGCTGAGTTTACGAAGGAACAATATACGATTTACGATCATGCTAAGAAAGAAATCGAATATATCAAGAGCCATTTCTTGCATGATACGCATCTGTCCTCCTACGGTGATGGTGACTGGGATGATACGCTTCAGCCTGCCAATGCACAATTAAAGCAATATATGGTCAGCAGCTGGACAGTTGCTCTAACCTATCAAGTATTTAATCAGCTCTCTGCTGCATTTGCAGAAACAGATGAAGCAATGTCTGCAGAACTGCGCGAACTTGCAGCTGGCATTAAATCAGATTTCAACCGTTACATGCTGCAAACCGATGTTATTCCTGGATTTGTATACATGGAGCAGCCAGGACAAGCTGAACTAATGCTGCATCCTACTGACACTAAGACAGGCATCCAATATCGTCTATTGCCAATGACTCGTAGTATGATTGCTGAACTTCTCACAGAAGAACAAGCGGCTGCGCATTACGAGCTGATCAAGAAAGAGTTGTATTGCCCAGATGGTGTACGTTTAATGAATCGACCTGCTAAATATGTGGGCGGCGTGAGTACACATTTCAAACGTGCTGAACAAGCATCGAACTTCGGTCGCGAAGTAGGTCTGCAATACGTTCATGCTCATATTCGATTCGTTGAAGCAATGGCTAAGATCGGTAAATCAGAAGAAGCTTGGAAAGGCCTCGAAATGATTAATCCTGTTGGCATTCAGGACATCGTACCGAACGCTGAATTAAGACAAAGCAATGCTTACTTCAGTAGTTCAGACGGCAAATTTAATACTCGTTATGAAGCACAGGATCGATTCAACGAGCTTCGTACCGGTGATGTAGCAGTTAAAGGAGGCTGGAGAATTTATTCCAGCGGACCTGGAATCTACATGAATCAAGTGATTTCGAACTGTCTTGGTATTCGCCATGAAGGAGCAGATCTTATCCTTGACCCAGTACTTCCGCAAAACTGCGATGGCATTGAATTTGATTTTGAGCTGAATGGACTTAAGGCTCGCGTTATTTACCACATCACAGGACAACCTGTTCAAGGTGTTACAATTAATGGTCAAGAAGCTCAAGTAAGCCGCACTCCAAATCGTTACCGCCAAGGTGGTATTCGTATTGAGGAGCAAGAGTTACACCGATTAATGAACCAAGAATGTAACGAACTGATTATTCATATGTAAGAAATCAATTTAACTACTAAAAATATGTAATGGCGATCTTTTCTTTTGAGATCGCCATTGCTATAGTAGAATGAGAGTTAAGATAGCGTGAATGATTGGAGAGAATGTCGTGGTCAGTATTAAAGATATTGCTAAGAAAGCAGGAGTTTCAATCTCGACGGTCTCCTATGCTTTAAATAGGAACCCCAAAGTATCCGCAGGAACATCTTCCAAAATTTTAGCCATTGCAAAAGAATTAAATTATGTGCCTAATGCGGCCGCCAGAAATTTAAAAAAGCAAGAAACTAAACTGATTGGTGCTTTTTTGACAGATTATTATGGCAGTTTCTATGGTGAATTACTGCAAGGTATGAAAGAAGTACTTAATAAGAACGGCTACGATCTAATCGTATGCAGTGGAACTCCTTCTCATAGACTCTTACCAGAGAAAATGATCGATGGTGCGATTGTTCTAGATGCACTTTTTCCTGACGAAGAATTACTAACATATGCGGAAAGAGGACATAAATTAGTCGTTCTCGATCGAGAGGTTTATCATCCAAATATAAGCCAAGTGCTACTTGATAATAAAGCAGGAGCGAGTCTTGCTATTGAATATCTAATCGAAAATGGACATCGCAAAATATATGTAGTCACCGGACCTCAGGATTCCTTCGATTCCCTTCAGCGGTTGCAGGCAGTTATCCAAACGGTTGGTCGCAATGAGCCGATTGATCTCGTTCAAATCCAAGGTAATTTTATCAAATCATCAGGAGAAGAAGCCGCTCAGCAGATTATTAACGAATATCAGGAGCCAGTTGCCGTCTTCTGTTTAAATGATGAAATGGCAATTGGAATTTATAATGCTGTAACCAAAACTGATTTGCGAATTGGAGAGCACATCCATTTAATAGGATTCGATAATATTGAACTAACGCAATATACGCAGCCTCGCTTAGCCACAATTGACTATTCGAAGCATAAATGGGGAGCTGCTGCTTCAGATCAAATCTTAAAGCTTATTGCAGGGACTAAAGTTGAACAAGAACGAATCTATGTCAAGCTAGTTCTAGGCGAATCCGTACAGCCTAAACAAAGCAAAAGATGAGCAAACACCTACTGGTGTAGTTCATCTTTTGCTTTATTTATCGATAATGTTGACTCTGGAAGATAAGGCTCATACATCATTAAAGCATGATTCTCTGTCACTAATTCGTCCTCGACTACTTGCCCTTCCTTATCTCTGATTGTCCGGTAAATCTCGTTATGACGTATATAACCGCCCCAATACTCTTGCGAGAACCAATGTCTTCGCTCATAGATGTGATAGTGATACCTAGCTTCCTCTGAGGCTCTCCATTTACCTACTAGCTCTGTGTCTGTTAATTCAATTTGAAGCTGATAGACTGCATCTGTATGATTCATGATTTGTAAATCGATGTAATTGTAATAGCAGGTTGCACCCGAGCCAAATGGTTGACTCCTACCCGCATCAGGAAATACATCATAACTATGCCGATAACGTTCAGTTACTGTAAGTGGTGTATGTAAGGTCATCCAATAAATCAAGTTAGATAGCTGGCACAAGCCTCCACCAATCCCAACTGTTACTTTCCCTTGACTCAGAATCATCCCGTCTACATAACCTTTCCTCCGTGTTGGCTTCCCTATTAAACGCCAGTATGAGAATGTCTCACCTGGATGAATTGTAATCCCATTTAATTTAGCTGTTGCTAGTCGTAAATTAATCGTTTTATTATCCTGCAGCCACATCTCAACTGATTGTAATTGTCTACGTAAAGGCGTTTGATGAGAGGCAACTTCATGGAGTAATAAATCACTGCTTCTATGTAATGCATATTTGCTAGAATCCAAATACCAATTAAGTCTTCTTTTTATTCGAAAAAAAGCAGTACCCATGTAAAGTCGAATTCGTGATCTTTGCTTTGGCTTCAACATACATAAACCTCCAAGTATTTATCAGATAATTCTATCATATCCACCAAAATACTGATAGAATATTACTATATATTCCTTTATTCGACATGTTAATCGTTTAATCACCCTTACGGAGGAGTCGTTAGATAATCCTATGCGCAACATCTTTCAAGTAATTCTTAAATGGGTCCTAAATGCTAAAGTGGCTCTGTTCGTTACAGCCTGTACAATCTATATCTTATTGATTTATTTTTTATCCGATACATTGCTTAATCCCTATTCATCTATTAAATGGGAAATCATTCCGTGCATCGTCCTCATTATATGTATTGCCATTTATGCTTTGAATCGTATTACCACTAGTGAGCAAAAATACAGATCTCTGTATGAGTATCATGCAGAAGCCATTCTCACGATCAATTTAAAGGGCAAAGTCACCAATCTCAATCAACAATACGAGAAATTATTTGGTTATAATATTGAGCATTTTACAAATAGAAGCTGGGATGAGGACTTGTCCCACTTAACCAAGTCTCAATTGGATATGCTAAGATCCAATTTTTTTGAAGCATTAAGAGGAAAATCATTGAATTTTGAAGTCCTCTATAAGCATAAAATGGGCTACACAATCGAGGTTAGTACTACACTAGTACCTATGGTGTCAAATAGTAAAATTGTCGGTTTATATGCTATATGCAGGGATATAACAGATATAAATCAACATAAAGCTGAAATAGAACGGCTCCATAAGCACTATCAGCTGTTGCTCAACTCCGTTACAGAGGGAATAGTAGGAATAGGCGTCGATGGTAAAATTAACTTCTGGAACCGTACAGCAGAGCGAATTCTCGGATACAGCTCCGATGAGGTTTACCAACAGAATTTCATGAAATTCTGCCAGTGCAGTTCATGCTCCAATTTGATAGATCAAGCGTCAGATAAGACTATATGTCAAAAAATACTTCAATGCTTATCAGATGGACAACAACGTGTATTTGATGAAGTCATGCTCTATCGGAAAGATGCTTCCACAATTCCTACATCACTTATCATTGCACCAACGATTCAATATGATGGTAAACAGATTGGCGTAGTGTGTACGTTCGAGGACATAACTGAATACAGGGAAACGGAGGAACTGCTTCGCAAATCCGATCGACTTGCAGCTGCAGGTCAGCTTGCCGCAGGTGTTGCTCACGAAATTCGTAATCCATTAACGGCACTTAAAGGTTTCTTGCGTTTATTTCCCAAAACGAACCTTCAGGAACACAACTATGTCTCTATCATGGATCGTGAGTTGCTCCGAATTGAATCGATCGTGAATGAATTCCTATTCGTAGCTAAACCGCATACTTCGACGTTTGAATTGCATCACTTAGATTCCATTTTGAATGAAACAATTGAACTATTAAACATACAAGCTCTCATGAACTCAGTCACAATCACTATTCATTATGAGACACCATTACCTTTAATTATTTGTGATGCTCACCAGCTGAAACAGGTATTTATCAATGTCATAAAGAATGCACTCGAAGCCATATCTGATGATGGTAATATTGATGTTCATGTCGCACATCAAATTGAACACAATAGAGTTAAAATAGAATTCGAGGATAACGGATGTGGTATTGCTCCTGAACGGTTAGAACAGCTTGGAGAGCCCTTCTACTCCACGAAGGAAAAAGGTACTGGACTTGGACTCATGGTATCCTACAAAATTATAGAGTCACATGGTGGAAACATAACGTTCAATAGCAGGCTAAATGTTGGCACGCGGGTCGAGATTTATTTACCTACACCACCTAGAGAAGAACATCGAAAGGATTGAACTAGCATGAAAGCATTCATCATTGATTTAGACGGAACTTTATTTAGAGGTAGTGAAATGATCACAGGTGCTGACCTGTTTGTTAAGGCACTCAGAGAGCGAGAGCTCCCTTTCTTACTTATGACGAATAATTCCTCACGAACACCTGCTGAAGCTGCTAAGCATATGCAAGCGATGGGAATCCCAGCTGAGGAGAAAGACATGTTTACGTCAGCACAAGCAGCTGCACAGTACTGGGACGAGCAACAAATTGGCCGGCGGGTATTCATCGTTGGTGAAGCTGGGCTCAAGGAAGCGATGAGGGGCCGAGGCTTTGAACTCGTCGAGGAAAATCCTGACGCGGTCATCCAAGGAATCGACCGGGATTTCAACTATGCTAAGCTAACAGCTGCCGTCAGACATATTCGCGCAGGCGCACGCTCAATTGTCACCAACCCTGACCATCTGCTTCCATCAGATGGCGAGCTGCTTCCCGGCGCGGGTTCGATCGCCGCGGCTATAGAGCGAGCGACCGGTGTGCAGCCGGTCGTGATTGGCAAGCCATCGCCTATCATCATGCGATATGCGATGGCGCGGCTTGGTGCTGCTGCAAGCAGCACCTGGGTCGTCGGTGACAACTGTGTCACCGACATCGGTGGCGGTGCGGCCGCAGGATGCCGCACCGCCCTTGTGCTCACCGGCCTAGCCACGGTGAGCAACTGGCGTCAACAAGCCGCTGACGCCGGTGTACAACCAGACCTCGTCTGTCATGGACTTGACGAAGTGCTAAGCTCAGTGTTCGCTAAAGTTGCAGAAAACAAGCTATAACGCCACTTCTTTCAATTAAAAGAGCGCCGAAATCCACATTTCTATCACAGAAAATGTTGATCTTGGCGCTTAATTTATGGCTCTGAATCATAATCAGTTTTTGCTAAAGACAGAGCCATATGCAGATCACAGCGATCGTAAAGACAATCCGTCCACGCAGTGGTCATCTATCGGCACCATTGCTGTTTCATCTGGATAAAGCTCGCTGCTCTGTACATATAATCTAATCATGAATATTACTTAAACCATATATTAACAACAAAAAAACAATCCTTCCTATTTAAATTGCATTGCCCACTTATGAATGATGACATATAATGGTTATGAGAAACTTTAATTATATCCATAATATATTTGATAAATTTTATCTATAATAATGGGGGGCATAATCGTGAACATAAATCAATTGGAAACCTTATTAACGATCTCGAAAACGATGAGTTTCCGCAAGGCAGGTGAAATTCTTAATTTAACTCAGCCAGCGGTTTCCGCTCAAGTTAAAAGTCTAGAAGATGAATTTGCAACCGTACTAATTGATCGCAATCAGCCTGTTACTTTAACGGACAGTGGAAAATGTTTTTTGGAACATGCTGAAAAGATATTAAGAACTGTTGATGAACTCAAACAAAAACTCGCTGACATGAGTCAAATACCACAAGGACATATTCAAATCGGGACAACAACTTCAATTGCCATGCAAATCCTGCCTCGAATTCTGTCCTACTTTCAAGAGGAATACCCGAATATTAAAACAACCATTCACTCCATGAATTCAGCCCAGATCATGACCGCGGTTGAGAATGGTTCCATTGATATTGGGATTGGTTATTTATTCGATAAAAACCCGAACTTAGAGATGTCGCCTTTGTATTACGATACATTCGAAATGATTGTGTCTCATGAGCATCCTCTCAGTAAATACAATCATCTTTCCGTCGAGAATCTACGGAACGTTCCATTTATCCTTCTTACACCTGAAACAGCAGCTAGACGATTTGTAGAACAAGTATTTAAATCCTATGGATTTGTACCTAATGTAGTGATGGAGCTATCAAGCTCTGAGGAAGTGAAACGGATGGTTGAGCTTAACTTAGGGGCGTCCATTATCTCCAAGCTATCAGCTAATAAAGAATTGCGTACAGGTACGCTTGCGTGCGTGAAGGTAGATGAATTTGATACCACACATCCAGTAGGTCTCATGTTCAAATCAGGCAGATACGTCAATTCTGCTATGCAGCAATTTTTGCGCGACCTAAAGGGAATGCCTGAAACACAATTTATTGGTACAGAATAGAATCAATTTCATGGCGATTAGGGAGGTACATTGAATGAAATTTGATTTACACACACACAATGAACGATGCGGTCATGCAGAAGGAACAATTCGTAATTATATTGAAGCTGCAATAAAAGAAGGTTTATCAGTAATTGGCATTTCTGATCATTCCCCCTACTTCGGCTCAAATGAAGATCATGCCTTTCCCTACGTCGCTATGGCCAAAAGCCAATTCCAGCAATATGTAGAAGAAGTACTTCAACTAAAGGCTGAATATGAAGGAAAAATTGATGTACTGCTTGGTGTAGAATCAGACTTTTTCCCTGAACATGCGACGCTTTATTCCGATATATATGCACGCTATCCATTCGATTATATTATTGGTTCGGTTCACCAGGTCGGTGGGGTCAGTATTTTCAATCGCAACCGGTGGAAAAAGTTGAATGAGCAGCAACAAATCGAACATAAAGAGGATTACTACAATCTTATTCAACAATCAGCTCGCAGCGGTATGTTCCAAATCCTCGGTCATATTGACGCGATGAAAGCCTACTATCCTGCTTTTAGCGATTTGCTTACACCAAAAGTCGAGCAAACTTTGCAAGTAATTGGTGAATGTAAGCTGGCAATTGAAATTAACACTTCAGGAAAGACCAAAGATGTAGGTGGCTGGTATCCTTCAGACAGCATGCTAGAAATGGCACTACACTACGGTGTAGATGTTACCTTTGGATCGGATGCTCACGTTGCATCGCGGGTCGGCGATGAATTTGAACTTGTACGCAAACGTCTCCAGGAGATCGGATTTAAAGAATGGGTTTATTTTAAACAAAAGCAAAGACAAGTTGTCTCCATATAATAGGATAAAGAAAAGCCAGCCCATTCAATAAAGTGGACTGGCTTTTCTGCATGTACATTACATCTTAAGTAGTCTACTAAGACTAAACTATTACTTGTTTTTACGTGAAAGACTTAGTATCGCAAGGCCATAGAACACTGCTGTTGTAATAATAAGTACGATTATACTCGCACCTGCACCTGCCGTATAATCGCCAAAGCGATAAGTAACGCCCATCGTTTCGTTGAATGATTCTAAAGCTTCAGCTGGTGCGTCTGCAAAAGCCGTAGCAATGGGTTGTTCCATGAATACTTGACGTAATAAAGCGGCTGAATGAGAGACTGGAAATATTTTGACAATAAATTGTACGGCTTCTGGAAGTGCTCCAATCGGTATATAAATACCCGTTATAAATCCGATTAAAGTACCAATGACAGTACTAGCTGTCGCGAAAGCATTCTGGCTCTTAAAGAATGAAACCATAAAGAATACCATCGCACTGCCCGAGATTACAGAAAGCACAATCAAACCTAACACTTTAACGAAACTGAGGAGCGATAGCAATTGTCCACCATACGCAACGACATAAATCTCAGCTAGTACAAATGCGATCAAACTGATGATTATTCCTATTACAAATGAGCTCAAAATATATCCGGCGGCTAGGGACGAACGTTTAATTGGAGAAGCAGAGAAATCCTTAAGTATTTTCTTCGAACGATCCTCCACCATAATCCCGAACGCACCCATCGTGGTTGTTATCGAGGTTACGGCTAATAATCCTGCCATAATCCAGCTATTCACAAGATGCTTAGCATTGTCCCCGAGTTCTGTGAAGTTGGCTGCAAGTGTATCTCCTAGGAACAGTACATATAAACCAATAATGATAAATACGGCAAGTAAGGAGAAGAAGACAGCCGTTTTGTCGCGAAAAAATATTTTCAGATTCCGCATAGCCATATTAATCATTATTCTCTCACCTCTGAACCCGTAATGGAAATGAACACGTCATCCATCGTACCACGAACGACTTCGAAGCTTGTTATGTATGGTTCACACTGATTAATAAGTGGTATAGCTTCCAACGTAGAAGTTAATTTAATAAAACATACACCGCCGATAAAGGTGTAATCTGTATCCGATTCATCTAGTATGTGGACTAATTGTGTCATGTCGCTCGGATTGATTTTTAAATAATCGGCACTATATTGTCCTTTCAGTTCGGAAGGGGTCCCCTTAGCGGCAACCTTGCCATGATCAATGATCGTAACATAATCGGCATTCGCTGCTTCCTCCATATAGTGCGTGGTGAGGAATACGGTCATTCCCTTCTCAGCTTGTAGATTCTGAATCGTCTGCCATACACTCTTCCGTGTTTGAGGATCAAGACCGGTCGTAGGTTCATCTAAGAATAGAATTTGAGGTGTGTTTACAAGTGCTCTTGCGATATCTGCTCTTCTACGCTGACCACCAGATAATTTACCATAAGGGCGATTCATAAATTCCACAGCATCCGCAGCAACGGCAGCCTGTTCGACTGCTTCTTGCAGTTGTCCGCGTGAGAAACCATAGAATTTACCTCTTGTAAGCAAATTTTCCTTAACGGTTAACAAGGGATCAAGTACACTGTCCTGAAATACAACACCAATTGTAGATCGAATCTTGTCATCATCCCTACCTAGCGTATATCCATTGATCACTACTTTGCCGCTATCAGGTTTTAATAATGTACATATGATATCAATTGTAGTCGATTTACCTGCGCCATTGGGACCAAGAAAAGCAAACAAAGATCCTTGCTCAACATAGAAATCAATTCCTTGGACAGCTTCTATGCTACCATATGATTTTCTCAAGTTAGAAACTTCAATTACTTTGCTCAATTGTCATCACCTTTCTTAGACATTCCTCCTTGATCATAGATGGAATTATTTGATTTGTCTATATAAGTCTATTAGGACTTAGTCTCTGCAGGATTAGTTACGGTACCAATAAATATAGGTAAACTGGTCTTGTTCTCGATAATCGCATACAGGAATGGTCGATCAAGAATCACTCTTTTTTGGTTCACCACCGCACTCTCTGAAGCTATTTCTCCCATCGTTACAGCACCTGCTTTGGTGCCACGTTCATCCACTTGGATGTAGGCTTTATGCAACACATCACCTATATACATATTACCTTGATCTGAATGCCCCATACGATTGAAATTAGCCTTAGACTCACTAAATCCATCCGTTAATCCCATTGCCTGTAGAGGCTCAGTAAGCGATGCTTCATAGGCAATCTTAAATTTTGGTATAGCTACCGCCACGATCTCATCAGTCTTACCCTTCATCAAGCTTAACCACTTATCACCGCTCATCGATTTGACATACTCCTGTAGTTCAACCCCTTTATCAGGAAGCATAGCTACAAAGCTATATGGACTTTCTCTCTTGTATGGTTTCACGAAACCCTGTGCATGATCATCTTGCAGATAGCCAAACTCATCCGAATACATATAATCAACCGTGATCTCAGAGCTATCATCGATTGCAAATGATTGGGCACGAATTTGATCAGTTCGGTAAATACGATCCCATTCCGCTTCGAATAACACCGTGTTCATCAGATACATCATGGTATCTTCATTAATCTGATCTATGATTTTGTCAATTAATCCATCCGTATTCATCCGAACCCAATTGTTTATGTCTGTAATGGATTGGTCAGAGTTAAAATCGGCTTTATATGTAGATGCACCGTAATAATCAACATTCGACTGTATAAAAGCCTCCTCAATCTGCAAGGACTTATCATCGCGATACCAAATCGAGTTTGCGAGATTCATTGTACCTGAAGATATATTCTTAAGCTTATTCGTTAGCGAATAATAATAGTGATTGAGCTCAGTTAATATAAGCTTATCCCCGCCAAGCAAAGTCTCGAATTGCTTCAATGTGTTATCCGCTGCGCCATTAGCTGTCATTCCAAGTGTTAAATAGATTGAAGTTGGGGATAGCAGCACATTCTCTTCGTTCTTGTTAACTTGTTTGAATAACTCTATTGAAAAATTTGATGTAGCTTCAATAAATGGTTCACTCAGCTTGACTGGTTCGACTTGATTCGGCTGAATATTTTGTTGCAGGCTATCCGCCTCAATAGTAGGAACTTGTCCTGCTTTATCACTGTAAATAACAGCAAATGAGAGAACAATTGCAACTGCAGAGATAGCCGTATATATATAAGTAATGGTCTTACGTATTGTATCTGTCATGCTACAATCCTCCCTTACATCTTGCGATATTCCAATTTTGAATTATGCTTATTAGACGAATGTCTACTCTCAATTGTTGCTTTAACTGTTCTGTATCCCCCCAAAAAAAAGGAAGACCTCGCCAACGGGGCAGGTCTTCAAGAATTTTATATTAAAAGGGGGTCTTGTTTATTATATTACCCGATCAACATTATGGAACCATAACAGGAATATTTCATTTGTGTTAAAAATACGATGTACATACGTTTGTTTTAAGTAAACAACAGTATATTATACGAGGCTCTGAATCATAATCAGTGCTTGCTAAAGACAGAACTATATGCAGATGGTAGCGGAGGGGACGGAATTGTCCTGGAGAAGCGAAGCGTTCGCCTTTGCCACCGGATTTCTACCGCTATATGCGGTATACGATCAAGAAATCTGGGGGCAACAGCGATCGTAAGGACAATCCGTCCACGCAGCGGTAATCTATCGGCACCATTACAATTTTTCAAGTACTGATTTTGGTGTTGAGCCTTATATGAAGAATGAATCTTAGAGGGAGATGGTTGGGATTATGAATAAGACAGATCGTCTACTCGCCATTATTCTAGAGCTTCAGAGCAAAGGAATACAGCGTGCTGAAGATTTAGCAGCTACCTTCGAAACAAGTAGGAGGACGATATATCGAGATATCCAAGCTCTAAGCGAAGCGAACGTACCGATTATTAGTTCTCCTGGTCAAGGCTATTGTTTGCTTGAGGGCTACTTTCTTCCTCCCGTGTGTTTGACTACAGAAGAAGCTATAACACTGTCACTTGGTATCGACTTTGTAGAGCAGCAATTTGATCAGGATTACCGAATCAAAGCACGGGTAGCTAGGGCGAAGATTGAAGCTATATTACCTAGAGCAATACAAGAAGAAACTGCGCGTGTAAGGCAAGGGCTGAAGCTAATTAATTCTGAAATCTCACTTAATGTAGAACTTCAATTAGAGGCACTTGCTTCTCTTCGTCGTGCTGTACTTGAAGAGCGCAAGGTACACTTTCATTACATGAAAGGTGTATCAGCGGCTAATGATGAGCGCCATAGCACGCGAACTGTGGATCCTTATGCACTTGTATACGTTAATAATTCATGGGCTTTAATTGCATTTTGTAATTTACGGAACAGTATTCGTCATTTTCGCTTAAGTCGTATGACAGAGCTTCAGTTGTTAGAGGAGAAATTCATACGGCCAACTGATTTTCAACTACGTTCCTATAAACCTGTTGACGATCGTCATACGCTTGTTCGTGTTCTTATCGATTCCAAAGTTGCGGATCAATGGACAATTAATTCGTACTACTATACAGAATCAATCGAGAACAATAAAAACAGCTTACTAGTTACCCTTCGAGTAAGGACGGCCGAGGAAGTATTACCTTGGGTACTAAGCTTTGGTGCGAATGCAGAGATACTTGAACCTGATTCACTAAAGAAGCTTATCCGTGATCATGCTGAGAATATACTAAAACGCTACTGACATACTGTTGTCAGTAGCGTTTTAGTATATTGGGGATAGTTTAAATATGAAAGGGGTTATCCTACATGATTACGAATACTAAACAAACGTTACTGCGATTTGAAGAAACAGCCACTCAATACTTGAAGGAATTAGACAACTTCAGCATTGAACAACTTGTCTGCAAGCCGAGCGAAGAAGAATGGTCGCTTGGACAAATGCACCTCCATCTGATTCAATCTGCTCTTTATATGCAGCTTCGCAATATTGAAGCCTGTCGCATGCAAGAGCCTCATAGCGGTGATGCATCTAAAGCCAAGACAGAGCAAGGAAATGCGATTTTCGCATTAGGTAGTTTTCCTCCAATCCGTATTTCCGTACCAGCTTCCAATGAATATACCCCTGAACAGCCTGCAACCAAAGAGCAGCTAACAGAGGGCATTCAACTTGTTATTCAAAGGATGAATGAAATTGAACCTACGCTCCATGCTATACCTAGTAATCAAACCATTCCTCACCCCAGATTCGGTGAATTAAATGCCATAGAATGGTTCACACTGGTCGAAATGCATTACCGTCACCATCTGCACCAGAAAGCAAGACTCATTGATTGGTACAACAGTAAATAAATAAGAATTAAAAAGAAAGCTAGCGATATAAAATCTATATCATAAAAAAAGGAGGACCTTCCCTACGGGGCAGGTCCTCAAGATTTTTATATTAAAAGGGGGTCTTGTTAATTATATTACCCGATCAACATTATGGAACTATAACAGGAATATTTCATTTGTGTTAAAATGTTGATAACTAACTACCGAGGTGATTAATATGGCTAAGAAAAAAAGACAGGTCCCCGCTTCTACTCGGAAAGGAGCTTCCCAAGAGGATAAACCAGCAACGCTGAAGGATTTATTAAATCCCGAGCTTGTCAATAAGCTTAAAGCTCAAGCAGATGACATGAGGGCTGAGGAAGCAAGGCAGAAAGAAGAAGCCAGACAAAAAGCCGAAGAAGCTCGTAAGGAAGAGCAAAAGCGACTCGATAATAATTTTGAGCATCTACTTGAAAATAGTAAGATGGATTGGCGCAAATTTAAATAAGCTCTCGTGGATCTGACCATCTGGCTAGATCCACAAGAGCTTATTTTATTTTTATACTATTTTATTTATCAAGCAGCATCCCTACGGCCTTATCACCGAATGTCGCATACTCCATTCCATCCTTTTTACTAAAGGATAGATTCAAGAGTAGTACATTGTCGCGGAGCAAGCTTTCATTGCGTTCAATCGCTTCTCTAACCTCCGAATCAACATCAAGCACCAAGTTAATCCGTTCCTCAATCGGCAGATCCAGCTTCTTCCGGTAATCTTGAATCACTCTGACTACCTCACGTACTAAACCTTCTTGTTCCAATTCAGGGGTGATTTCTGTATTAAGCGCAACCGCCATTTGGTATCCAGACGCAGATGCAAAGCCTTGCTTAGATTGCTTTTGTGTAAGCAGTTCATCACTTGTGATATGCAGCTTCTCTTCATCACTTACCTGTAGATCTACGTAACCTTGCTCAACAACCTTACGAGCCTCATCTGGCGTAAGTCCTTGTAGATGCTTTTGGATCAATCCTACGTGTTTGCCATACTTAGGACCGCCAACCTTCAGATTAAGCTTTAAGGAAAACTCAACAAAATCGCTATCGCTGTGAACGACATGAATTTCTTTGACATTAATTTCTTCCTTGATGATCGTGCTGTATCCTAACAGATCAAAATCCTCATCCATGGAAATGAACATCTCAGACAATGGTTGACGTGTCTTAATCGCCACTTCATTACGAATATTACGAGCTAGCTCTACAATTTGTCGAGTCGTTTGCATTTCCTTTTCTAATTGAAGATCAATTAAGGATTCATCCGCGGTTGGATAATCAGTTAAATGCACGCTTTCTCGCCAACCTAAATTCTCAAATATTTCCTCGGAAATAAATGGCGCAAAAGGAGCAATAAGCTTACTTAATGTCAATAAAACCTCTTGTAATGTCTGATAAGCAGCGATTTTGTCTTCTGTCATGTCACTTCCCCAGAACCGATCTCTCGATCTGCGAATGTACCAGTTACTGAGTTCATCGATATAAGCTTCCATTAGTTTAGCTGGATTCATAAAGTCATAGGTATCGAGTCCAGCGCGAACGTTGTTAATCAACGAATTCAATCGGGAAATAATCCATCGATCAAGCTTATTGGTCTTAGGCAGCAAAGGATGTTCTTCTGGACGGAATGAATCAAGCGACGCATATAGTGCAAAGAATGCATGCGTATTATTCAGGGTATCGATAACCTTCGACTTAGCCTCTGCTACAATCTGTTTCGAGAATCGTTTACTGTTCCAAGGTGCGCTATCAGCAAGCAGAGCCCAGCGGAATGCATCCGTACCATATTCCTCGATAATCTCCCAAGGGTCAACGACATTCCCCTTACTCTTGGACATCTTCTGCCCACTCTCATCGAGTACATGGCCTGTAGCTAGAACGGCTTTATACGGAGATTGACCATTGTACAGTGTCGAAACTGCAAGTAAGCTATAGAACCAGCCCCTAGTTTGATCAATTCCTTCTACGATCATATCAGCAGGGTATTGCTCTTGGAACATCTCTTGATTGTCGAATGGATAATGGTACTGCGCAAACGGCATCGAGCCACTATCAAACCATACATCGATCACTTCAGAGGTCCGTTCCATTGTACCCTCGCACTTGGGACAACGCAGCTTCACGTCATCAATATAAGGCTTATGAAGCTCCAAATGATCACCAATCTCTTCTGTTGCATGCTTCTTCAAATCCTCATAGCTGTTAGGTGCATATTCTGAGTGACAGCTGTTACATGTCCAGATATTTAAAGGTGTTCCCCAATAACGGTTACGGCTAATATTCCAATCCACTAGCTCCTCTAGGAATTTACCAAAGCGACCTTCCTTTAAGTGAGACGGGTACCAATTGATTTGATTGTTATTGGCGATTAATTGCTCCTTAACTGCCGTTGTTTCGATGAACCAGCTCTCCATCGCATAATAGAGTAGTGGTGATTTACAGCGCCAACAGAAAGGATAGCTATGCTCATACTTTTGTTTAGAGAATAATAACCCACGTTCAGCAAGCAGCTTAACGATATCGATATCACAATCTTTAACGAAACGTCCAGCAAAATCAGTTACATCGTCCGTATATTTGCCCGCATTATCCACAACGCTCAGCATGCCAATACCATTCTGTCTAGCAACTTTATAATCGTCTTCCCCGTGTGCAGGAGCGATATGCACGATACCAGTACCACTAGAGTCACTTACAAAGTCTCCACTAATGACAACATGACCACCGTCTACGGAAGCATAATTAAATGGCGGTTCATAAGCTTTACCTACAAGCTCAGCACCTGATAAAGTCGAAAGGATCTCGTACTCCCCTTTCATCACATCTTCAACTAAATTACTTGCCACGATGTAAACTTCATCATCCTGCTTAACTCGGGAATAGGATAAATCCTGATTCACAGCTAGTGCGACATTCGCCGGTAACGTCCATGGTGTTGTCGTCCATGCCAAAATAGAATCACTTGAATCCTTCAAACGGAATTTAACAGTTGCACTCAGGTCCTTCACATCTTCATACCCCTGAGCAACTTCATGTGAGCTAAGTGTTGTCTGACAACATGGACAGTAAGGGCTAACCCGATGTCCGCGATATAACAATCCTTTATTATGAATCGTTGAGAGAATGTTCCAAACGCTCTCAATATACTCATTCTTAAGTGTGATGTAAGGATTATCGAGATCCGTCCAATAGCCAATCGCTTCAGTCAGCTCTCTCCACTGCTTCTCATATTCGAAGACACTATCCTTACATTTACGTACGAACTTCTCGACACCATATTTCTCAATATCCTGTTTACCCGAAATCCCTAACTGTTTCTCTACACCTAGTTCAACAGGCAGTCCATGCGTATCCCAACCAGCTTTACGGATAACCTTATAACCAGCCATTGTTTTGTAACGACCAATAAAGTCCTTGATTACTCTTCCAAGCACATGACCGATATGTGGAGCACCATTTGCAGTAGGAGGCCCTTCATAGAATACAAAAGAAGGATTATTCTCCCTGCGGCGTATCGATTCCTTGAACGTATCCTTTTCCTTCCATCCTTGAAGAACTCGAATCTCACGAGCTCTTGATTGTTCTTTCACATCAACCTTCTTCATGCCCATCCATCTCCTTCTATTCGTTTAGCGTGTCTTATTTACATACAAAAAAACCCGTCCCTATAAGGGACGAGTTAGACTCGCGATACCACCCAAATTCCACAATCATTTCACTTTACAGCTCAATGATCATAGCACTCATTCAACGTACTATCATACGTGTTCCATATAACGGCGGAATCCCGGCTAGGCTTACTTGTCTTTGTGCGACGTTCAGCTTCATTTCTCAGAGATGATTTTGGGCTGTCAACTGAACACCGGCTTGCAGCATAATACCGGCTCTCTAAGGATCAGAAACACAACTTACTCGTTCTCGTCATCAAATTTATATTCGATTTCAATTACTGATTTTATATCATAATTAGATCTCAGTTGTCAAGGTTCGATGACCTAGATTTCGCGCTCTAGCTCTTGTGCCCATAGTAGAGTTGATTGACCTGTATCAAGTGTTTCTTCTGTTTCTCAGGCAAAGACTTATCATCTTGAAAAAAAAGAGAACCTCGCCAACGGGGCAGGTTCCCAAAGTTTATATTTAAAAGGGGGTCTTGGTTATTATATTACCCGATGAACATTATGGGACTATAACAGGAATATTTCATTTGTGTTAAAAATTATGAGCGGCTAGTAAAATTCAAAATGAGCATGGGTGCATTTTCGATTGGGGGATTCTTCTGAGCATCAATTCTAACTTGCCAATACTTAGTTATTTCACCCTTTAAATATGTTGACCTAGACGTTATCACGAATTTTTTGTTGCTGATTGGACAAAAAAAGAAGAACCTCGCCAACGGGGCAGGTTCTCAAAGTTTTATATTTAAAAGGGGGTCTTGGTTATTATATTACCCTACCAACATTATGGGACAGTAACAGGAACATTACATTTGTGTTAAAAATATCTGCGAATTGGAAATGCGATCATATGTTTGCTATAATAATTCTCTGCCTTATGTACTAGCACAGCTTAGATTAGAATTTGGAGGATTATTAGATGTTACAGAAAACCCACAGCCTTGCTGGTCTATTAGCAGCGGAAAGCGTTGTCCTTTATTTTAACCAACCCTTATTTTCTTGGGAATCTGCCGCTGCACTTATGATCGGTTGTTTGGCTGGCCCCTTGGCTGATGTTGATAAGCCTGGATCGACTATGGCTAAAGTTTTCTTCCCGATCACTTACTTATTACGATTTCTCAAAGTTCGTCACCGAACACTTACGCATTCATTGGTGTGTTTATTAGGTTTATATTTGTTGCTTTCCCCATTACCTGAGCCAATACTCTGGGCTAGTTTGCTCGCTTATGCTTCTCATCCACTACTTGATCTGCTGAATGAGCAAGGAGTAGCGCTGATGTGGCCACTACGAATCAAATTCCGCTTACTACCTAAATTTCTTGCTATCAAAACAGGCTCAGCTTCGGAAGGAATCATTCAAATCATCCTTATTATTTTCATTGTACTCCTACCTATTCTAGGTAGTATAACGAATATTTTTTAACACCCTAATTTAATACATAGATCCATTTTCCATCCTTAGATGTTCCTACCGGTGACCCTTTAATATTCTCGTATATCGTTTCTTGTAAGGTGCCAGCATGAAGAATGACAAGTGAACCCTGATTGTCTTCATATTCGATCATAGCATAATCGTGTGTCTGGGGAATCCAGACACCGTAATCTAAACTAGGTTTACTTTCAGAAGAAACTAACAGCTTATTACCATCATACAATCCGCCATTCGCATACACCTTAAACCGACCGTCATCCGACGCCTTTAAGCTCAACCACACATTCTTAGGTCCAGGTGAATCCCACTTCGCAAGCTTCTTCGATTGCCAATTAAATCGATAACGGACCATATCATTTAGTTCACCGTTACTCATTTCACCTTTAGGATTTTGCATTTCAAAATAAACTTCTTGACTATCATCAAAGAGTTTAATCGGATAACGCTCATCGGTTGAATAACTCTGCTGAATACCACCGATTATCTCTTGCTTGAGTAGTAATGTTTCTTTACTCGTAGCGACATCAATCAATCTAAAATTAAATTTCGTATTCTCATCTGTCTTCTCGGACCCCGTTACCAGAATAATCGTTTTTTTATCCTTAGAGAAAGCAGCACCATGCACGAACTCTGGTAGTTTGAACATCATAGCTGTCTTACTCATCGGAATTTGAACCTCAGATTCATCTGGTATCTCATAAAAGAAACCACGCCGATCCGCAACGAATGACCCGCTTCCGCGATAATTCTCCATAATCTCGGTACCATACGGATAATAGGTATACTTATCAAGGCTTGTATCGTACACACTATAATGATTTGTTGGCCCCGTATCACAGCGGCATCCATACTTCGTATCACGCGCTAATAAGAAGTAGCGTGCCTCTGTGTCGAGTAGTGAAATCTCGTTATATGGAATATCAAATGATGTTAACTGCTTCCTATTCGTCGGCTGATCTAAAGCAACTTTCCACAGATTTAACGGCTCTGCGATAGTACCAACAAATGAATTCCTAACGGATGATCCGGATATCTTCAAAGCACCGCCACTTTGCGTTCTAGCATCCTTAAGATCGATACTCAATTGATCTGAACCATTTAATTTAGTTTCTGCTTGCGAAATCAGTGCTTTCACATGCAGCTCCTGATCATTCGACCAGTGGAGCAACAGCTTAGGATAGAATCGATAACTGCGTTCATCTATTTTCTTAATCGCTTTCTCGACAGAACTTCGATCCATTGGCTTTTTGAAGAAAATCGTAATCGTCTCGTCTCTTTTCGGAATACTTACCATTAATGAGTTATTCATTAAACGCGGATCTGAATTAAGGCGGAATAGAACGTCCTTGCCATCCCCCCACTTTGTAGGGATTGGCTCCTCCTTAACTGACTCTGCGAACGCTTGCTGCTCCTCCAAAGTTGCCTCTGGATAAATAGAAGGTGCTGGTAGAGAATTAGCAAACTCATCCTTGTACTCAGGCAAATTCGATGGATCGGGCGTATTAGTTGGTGAAGCTGTACTCACTGGAGTAGAAATAGGTGATGGTGTAGCTACAAGAGACGGTGTTATGGTCGGTGAGGATGCTAAGGCTCCCGCTAATGAATTAGAACCAGCTGTAGGTGAAATAAGGTTAAAACTAACTACTCCTATAATGAGGGCGATCAACACAACTAAACCAATATACATGTTCTTTATGCTCACACTACACCTCTTCATAACAAAATAATATGTATTTCATCCTTATAGACGTTCTATATGAACTTTTAGTTTCTAATATTTGTAAAACTTTTTGTACAACCTGTGGGTTTTATCGTTACACAAAAAAAATAGGACCTAGCCAACGGGGCAGGTCCTTAATGTTTTATATTAAAAAGGGGGTCTTGTTTATTATATTACCCGATCAATGTTATGGGAACGTAACAGGAATATTTCATTTGTGTAACAAATTAATTTGTGTTCTATTTATTGACACCTTCAACTGTGACATATAACCACTTCCCATCGGTTGATGCAGTTTGAATCCACGGATTCGTCATTAATATATTGTTATAATATGTCTCCTCCAAGGTATCCGCATGAAATACAGTAATTGAAGCGTAGTTATTCTTAGGGGTTAAGCTAACATAATCATGTGTATTTGGAATCCACATTCCACCCCATAAATCAATCAACTTACCGTCAAGCATAATGGATTGTTTAGCGTTTGCTGAGCTATACAACCCGTAATTTAAGTAAATTTGATAGCGTCCATCATCTGAAGGTTGAAATGCAGCTTCTTCTGTTGGTAGTACCGGAGTATCCCATTCTGAGATTTGAGACAACTTCCAATTGAGCTTATATCGCATTTCTTCATGCTTGTTTGGATTCGGATTCAATAATGTGAAATACACATCTTTCCCATCATCAATAAACGAAATAGGAAATAGCATATCGGAAACCTGACTTTGGTAATTCCGCCCTCTTATTACTTGCTTTAGTAACATTTCTTTACGTGTCGAGACATCGATTAATCTCATGTCTAGCTTCGTATCCATTCCTTGTTCCTTGGGACCTGTTACAGCAATAATCGTTTTGCCGTCTTTGGAGAATGCCGCGCCATACACAAAGTCAGGTAATTTGAAGGCTATTGCAGTATCACTCATAGGAACTTGCACCGTAGGATCACTCGGAATCTCGTAGAAAAATCCACGTCGATCAGCAACGAACGAACCGCTCCCTCGATACTTGATGGCTAGCTGAGTTACAATAGGATAATCGATCCTCTTAGTCGTTGTCGTATCATAAACGCTAAAATATTCAATTGGTGTTCTGTCACAGTCACATATCGTTGAGTTTCGTGATAATAATAAATAACGTCCCTCATGATCTAATTGTGTAATCCCATACGGTTTATCTAAAGAAGTCAATTTCTGCATACTCGATTGATCCAAGGCGACCTTCCATAATTGGGATGGCTCTGTAATGATGCCAGTGAACTTATATAGATACCCTGAATTATTACTTTGCGCTAAGGCATCCGTTAGATCAATATCGTACCGATTCGTAATATGAGGAATTGTCTTGACTCGTGAAGCAAGTATTTTGACATGCAACTGTAAATCACTAGACCAATGCAGTAGTAACTCTGGATAGACTCTTTGATTATCTCCTGTTATCTTCTTTATGGATTTCTCTATCTTGGCTTGATCTACTTGTTCCTTGAAGAAGATGGTAAGTGTCTCATCCTGCTTAGGGACTAGCAAAGATAACCAACTTCTAATCATACGCGGATCAGAGTCAAGTTGTATAAGCGCCTTTTCACCTTCGGACCAAGTACCAGTGAACGGAATATCCTTGACTTCCGCTGCAAAAGCTTGTTTTTCCTGGGCTGATGCCTCAGGATATACAGAAGGTATAGGTAATGGATCAAGTTCCACTTGCTCAGGAGAGATCGTATTTGTAGGAATAGACGGTTCCGTTGGAACCATCGATAAAGGAGTGGGAACTGGTGTAGATGAGGGAGCCGATACTGGCGTATGCAAAGTAGGTGCTGGTGAACTAGATGACGGTGGAATACCATTCGTAGTTGATGCTTGGTTTGCATAATTCACTCCTAGCTTCCATGCAATCAGACCTACGAATAAAATAATTAACATAATAAGTCCCAAATAAATCGTTCGAATCTTCACCCATTACACCTCATTTCGGTATTTACATAAACCTCTTTCATTCAGATGTTTCGAAATGCATTTTTGTTGTCCTTATTAAACAATTATTTACAATAACAGAGATAAGTAGACTCTAGTTGAATTAGCATAAGAATGACTACATCAGCCAAATAATAATACAATCGTAGAGATATGTGGACTCTAGTTGAATTGACACAAGAATGACTACTTCACAATAAAAATACATTCGTGTTCTTGAGCGGGCTCTTTATCTATGCGATACTAAGAATATGTAATTTTACCCATCTAAAAGCCCATTAATTAGAATATACTAATTATTTATAATTAACAGAAGGAGAAGAATAATTATGTCTGCATTAATGATGAAAGCGATTACAATGCCTGCCTACGGTATACCGGAGTTATTTGAACAGACGGAGGTGGAACGCCCGCAAGTGTGTGCGGGCCATGTTTTGATTCGGGTTGTGGCTACGTCCATCAACCCGATTGATGTGCGGATACGCGCGGGGCTCATGCCGCAAGTTGCGCCTATGCTACCCGCGGTATTGCACGGTGATGTCGCAGGGATTGTGGAGGAGGTTGGCGAAGGTGTAACCTCCTTCTCACCCGGCGACGAAGTGTACGGCTGCGCGGGCGGGGTTGCTGGATTCGGCGGCGCTCTCGCCGAATATATGCTTGCAGATGCGCGCGTCATCGCGCATAAACCAGCCTCGCTGTCGATGACTGAGGCAGCTGCGCTGCCCATTGTAGCCATGACAGCATGGCTTGGCTTGTTCGATCGTGCCCGCATAGAGAGAGGCCAGCGCGTACTTGTACACGCTGGCGCTGGAGGCGTCGGGCACATCGCAGTCCAGCTCGCTGCATGGGCTGGCGCAGAGGTCTACGCCACTGCGTCAACGCCAGCGAAGCTGGACATCGCACGCGAGCTAGGCGCTCACGTCGCAATCCCCTACCGCGAGACCGCGGTAGCAGACTATGTCCGTGATTACACGGACGGACAGGGCTTTGACGTTGTCTTCGACACCGTCGGCAAACACAACCTTGACGCCTCCTTCGAGGCGTGCAAACCAGGCGGCTCCGTTGTCGCGATCGCCGCTAGATCAACACACGACCTGTCGCCAATGCATGCCAAAGGCCTGACGCTCCATGTCGTGTTCATGCTCCTGCCCCTTATCAACGGTAAGGGGCAAGAGCAGCTCGGACACATACTGTCGCAAGTGTCCGCTATAGCTGACGCGGGCAGGCTACGCCCGCTAATCCATCCGCAAAGCTTCGGCTTCACCGACGCTGCGGCTGCTCATGCTCTTCATGAATCAGGACTCGCAACAGGCAAGATTGTTCTAGTTAATAATCTATAGCGAATCAATCAATTTCATAATACCTTAAGCTGCTTCAATCAAGGCTATATATAGATCAAAACGGTTTAATTTGTCTATATATAGTTTCAATTTAATGGTTTCAATGAGTTATGAAATTGATTCAAAGCAAATAACAAATTCCACTTCATCCTGAAGGTGAAAGAAAGGAGTCTACGATGACCATTCGATTATCTGTTTGTATTGATGCTGTTTTTGCAGGACGCGATATTCGAGATAGCCTAGAGTCTATTGATCAGCTTGGAATCAGGAACTATGAATTTTGGAGCTGGTGGGATAAAGACATTGACTTCATTCAGGCGGAAAATCAGCGATTAAATTTATCCGTCACTGCCTTATGCACGAAATTTATCAGCTTAGTAGACTCATCTCAGAGACACGCTTATATCGAAGGCCTCAAAGAAACGATAGAAATCGCTAAGCGATTAAATTGTAGTACCATCATATCGCAGGTTGGGAATGAACAAGCTAGATTATCAAGAAGCGCACAGCATTACAATTTAATTGCTGGTCTCAAAGCTTGCGTCCCCATACTTGAAGAAGCTGGCGTTACATTAGTTATTGAGCCGCTAAATACACTTATAGATCATCCAGGCTATTTTTTATCAAGCTCGACTGAAGCATTTGATATTATTCATAAAGTTAAAAGTCCTCATGTCAAAGTCTTATTCGATATTTACCATCAGCAGATCACGGAAGGTAATCTGATCACACGAATTCAACAGAATATCGATCAGATTGGTCACTTCCATGCAGCAGGCAACCCAGGACGCAATGAGCTTAATCTTGGGGAAGTCAATTACCCAAACATTCTCCATATGATTGGATCAACAGACTTTAAAGGATTCATAGGACTTGAATACACGCCAATTGACGATCCTATTGTGGGTTTAAAGCGGCTGATACAAGATGAAACGATCTCCACGTCTCAATAACAGAAAAATAATTTTCACAAGAAATCTGAGGGCGGAATACGCCTCATAATGTAAAAAAAACGATCACATCAGCATCTAAGCTGTGGATCGTTTTTCATTATCCCTCTCCCTAAACACTCGTAGCTGTGGAATAATAATCCCCACGAAGATTAGGGCTACACCAAGCCATTGCATGATAGAAACTGATTCTTTAAGAACGAGTGCAGAAGATATGACCGCTACTGGTAATTCAGATGAGGAGAGGATTGTAGCAAGTCCTGAACCGATCTTAGGAGCACCGATCATTAAGCATGATCCTGAAATAACCGTACCGAACAAGGCAAGTAATAATCCATATTTCCATAATCCACCTAGTAGTGCACCGTCTACTAGAAATGTTGGAGGATAAATAACGAATACAAGCAACATCCCACCCATTGACATCATCATCGTTCGATTTAATGCAGGTACATTCGTCGCTACTTTACCTGATACGAAAATAAATAAAGCATAGGTCACCGCTGACAATAACCCAAGTCCAACTCCCCATAAGGTTAAATCATCAAATCCCCCATCGATAATATTAGCTGACAATAACGTTCCGATTAGAAGGACGATGATCGAAATTACTTTTCCTTTGCTTGGACGTTTGCGACTTGCAATTGCCTCAATAATGATACCCACCCAGGTAAACTGGAATAAGAGAACAATGGCAATGGAAGCAGGTACGGTTACCAGACTAGCACCATAGAAGATCCCCGTACCTGACATGGTCGTACCCACGAGCATCAATAATCCCGCCTGCTTCCAGCTTACCTTCTTACGTGAGAATAGGAGTACAACGATCATCTGTAGAATAAATCCAAAAAAGAATTGCGCACCAATTACTTCGTTCACTGAATATCCAGCTGCATAGGCGAACTTTACAATCGTGGATAAAATGCCGTAGAAGCACCCTCCCATAAATACGAGAAATGCATAAATCATGAATTGCCCTTCTTTCCTTTTCAAGCTTACACCGACTTTATAGTCGTCGAGTTTAACCATCAATAGTACATACCATTTGATCACTTATCATTCTATAAAAAATTAACCCTCATATCACATAAAAAACACTCCTGCAAACTATTTTGCAGAAGTGTTTATCATATCATATTAGATTTATACAGTGAACCACTTTTTGAACAAATGCTTCGTTGTTTCAGCATTCATCGCTGCGATGGAAGTCGTAAGTGGAATTCCCTTTGGACAGGAACGAACACAGTTCTGTGAGTTACCACAGCCCTCTATTCCTCCATCCTCCATGAGTGAATCTAAGCGTTCTGCTTTATTCATCTCACCGGTAGGATGAGAGTTGAATAAACGAACCTGAGAAATCGCTGCGGGTCCAATGAAGCTAGTCTTCTCACTGACGTTTGGACAAGCTTCCATACATACACCACAAGTCATACACTTCGCTAATTCATATGCCCATTGACGCTTGGATTCAGCCATACGCGGTCCAGGTCCGAGATCATAGGTTCCATCAATTGGAATCCACGCTTTAACTTTCTTCAATGCGTTGAACATCCGAGCACGGTCTACTATGAGGTCACGAACAACAGGGAATGTCTTCATTGGAGATACACGAATCGGTTGTTCTAGGTTATCAACAAGTGCAGAACAAGCTTGACGAGGCTTGCCGTTAATAACCATCGAGCAAGCACCACACACTTCTTCTAGACAATTGGATTCCCAATTGACTGGCTTTGTCTGTTGTCCATTTGTATTAATTGGATTACGTTGAATTTCCATAAAGGCCGAGATCACATTCATATTCGGACGATAAGGAACTTCAAACTCTTCTGTATAAGACTTGCTATCAGGACCATCTTGACGCGTTACAATAAACTTCACAGTGCGAGCTGCTTCTGCCATGATTATTACGCTCCCTTCTTCTTATCAGTTGTGTAATCGCGTTTACGTGGTTCAATAAGCGATACATCAACATCTTCATAAGAGATTGCAGGACCTTCTGGCGTCCAAGTTGCTTTCGTTGTTTTCATGAAGTTCTCATCATCACGCTCTGGGAAATCTGGCTTGAAGTGAGCACCACGGCTTTCATTCCGAAGAAGAGCACCCGCTGTCATTACTTCTGCAAGCTCTAACATATTCCATAGCTGACGAGTAAATGCAGCACCTTGGTTATTCCATGACGAAGTATCATTCACATTAATGCGCGTATATCTTTGTTTAAGTTCTTTAATTTTAGCTACTGTTTCTTCAAGCTTCTTGTTATAACGAACAACAGTCATGTTCTGCGTCATCATTTCGCCAAGCTCTTTATGAATCACATAAGCGTTCTCGTTACCATCCATGCGAAGTACACTGTCGTATTTGTTCTGATGCTTCATACGCTCACGCTCGAAGACAGCAGACGAAATTTCATCAACATGCTTATCCAGACCCTTGATGTACTCAATTGCCTTAGGACCAGCAACCATACCACCGTAAATCGCCGAAACAAGTGAGTTAGCACCAAGACGGTTCGCGCCGTGATATTGGTATTCACATTCGCCAGCTGCAAACAAGCCAGGAATGTTCGTCATTTGATTGTAATCTACCCACATTCCGCCCATGGAATAGTGAACAGCAGGGAAAATTTTCATTGGAATCTTACGTGGATCATCACCCATGAATTTCTCATAGATTTCGATAATACCACCAAGCTTCACATCAAGCTCCTTCGGATCCTTGTGTGATAAATCAAGGTATACCATGTTCTCGCCATTGATACCTAACTTCATATCAAAACATACGGAGAAAATTTCACGACTCGCAATATCACGAGGAACAAGATTTCCGTAAGCAGGATATTTCTCTTCTAAGAAGTACCAAGGCTTACCATCTTTATAGGTCCAGATACGTCCACCCTCACCACGAGCGGATTCAGACATTAAGCGAAGCTTGTCATCCCCAGGAATAGCAGTTGGGTGAATTTGAATAAACTCGCCATTCGCATATTGAACACCTTGTTGATACACAGCAGACGCTGCTGTACCTGTGTTAATAACGGAATTCGTTGTTTTACCAAAGATAATACCAGGACCGCCAGAAGCTAGAATAACGGCATCTGCAGGGAAAGTAACGACTTCCATCGAACGTAAGTCTTGGGCAACAATGCCTCGGCATATACCTTCATCATCAATAACACCACCAAGGAACTCCCAATGCTCATGCTTAGTTACAAGTCCTTCAGTCTCAAAACGACGTACCTGCTCATCTAGTGCATACAGTAGCTGTTGCCCTGTAGTTGCACCAGCAAAAGCTGTACGATGATATTTAGTACCGCCGAAACGACGAAAATCTAGTAATCCTTCAGGTGTACGATTGAACATAACACCCATTCGGTCCATTAAGTGAATAATACCAGGAGCAGCATCACACATCGCTTTAACTGGAGGTTGATTGGCAAGGAAATCGCCGCCGTATACGGTATCATCAAAATGCTCCCATGTTGAGTCGCCTTCACCTTTGGTATTAACTGCTCCATTAATACCACCTTGAGCACACACAGAGTGGGAACGTTTAACGGGAACTAAGGAAAAGAGTTGTACATGTACACCTGCTTCTGCTGCTTTAATCGTCGCCATAAGTCCTGCAAGGCCGCCGCCCACGATAATTACTTTTGAAGTTGCCACTGTCGTTCACCTACTACCCTTAAATTTTTGTATAAATAAGTCTGATAAATATGAATTATAAATCATAAAAATGTAATCTTCTTCTCATAGGACATTTCTATTAATCTACTTGGCTCCTACAGGTAACTGTTCAAATTCTGCACCTGTAAAGCTTACAATTGATAGGATAAACATTGCCGACATAACTACGAATACTAACATACAAATAATAGTTGATACTTTCTGAGCACGAGGACCGATCGTAATTCCCCATGAAACCAAGAAGCCCCAAATACCATTACTGAAGTGAAACGATACTGCTACAACCGCAATAACATAGATAGTAAGATACACAGGATTCGATAGAATCTCATTCATCGTTACACCAAGTCCGCCATGATCTACATTACCAATTGCAACTTGAACCCGGGTCTCAAATACATGCCATACCACGAATAGGAATGTAATAACGCCCGTGATACGCTGCCATAAAAACATTTGATTACGGAAATAACCATAACTCGTTACATTATTACGTGCTGTATAAGCAACGTATAAACCATACACCGCATGATATGTAAGCGGTAGCCAGATGACAAATAGTTCCAAAAAGAATATAAGCGGGAGACTATTGATCCAAAGGACTTTTTCAACGAATGCTCCATGACCTTTAGTGGACGCATAGTTCGAAATCAGATGCATAATCAAGAACATACCAACGGGAACGATCCCCAGCAAAGAATGAATTTTGCGAAATAAATAAGAATTTTTGCCCATAAAAGCTTCTGACCTCCTTATAAATATCTATTAAATCTGAATTTTTCGTGACGTATACATACTACAGCTTAATCGCTTATAATGGAAGTGCAGTTTTATTATAATTATTTATAACTTTTTTGCATAAGTAGTAAAGGAGACGGTCACATTTGGATCATTGGTTCGCATTCACTAAAATTGTTGAACTTTCATCATTAAATAAAGCCTCTCGCGTACTGAACATTTCGCAACCTGCTCTATCCAGACAAATCATGAAACTAGAAGAAGAACTGGACGTTAAGCTATTTTCGCGCAAAGGAAAAAGGCTCGAGCTTACCCGAGCAGGTGAAATCTGTTACGAACATGCTGTAGAGATAAACGCAAAGCAAGATACATTAATGCGAAATTTGAAACAATTCAAGAAAGTAGACAAGCACACTTCCTTCACAATTGGCGCGTCACTTACGACCCTTCAGGCGACTTTACCAGATTTATTGTCCGCTTATTTGAATGAATTTCCATTGGTAGATGTGAAAGCATCGACAGGCAAGACGCACGAAATCGTATCGATGGTCAAAGAAAAGAAAGTCGACATTGGACTCGTTGCATCTTCTATTGAAGTAAATGGACTCATTTGCGAACCGTTATTCGAAGACCATCTCTGCTTAATCTTACCGGCCATGCATCCCTATATAAATAAATCTGCACATACAGTTGATGATCTTCAAGGGTTACCTTTGATTTTGTTCTCTCGGGGTACTTGGTATCGGGTGCTAACGGATGAATGGTTTCAGCAATACGGAATTCAGCCTAATATCAAAATGGAGATTGACTCATTCGAGGCTATTATCCGTCTAGTCTCTTCCTGCAAAACGGCAACTCTACTTCCGCTGTCCTATGTCCGCGCACATCTGGAGGAGAATAATGGTCTCATTATTTGCCACGTTCCTGAGCTCGAAGCTACTACAAGAACAACCTCACTAATCTTCTCGCGTGAAGCGCAAGAGAATGAGGCTGTAAACTCGTTTATTCAAACAGCGAGAGCTTATTTTGCAACACGTACATAAGAAGAAACACTTTCACCCTCAAGCTCCACATTAAAGTGGAGTCTTTCTAAGGGCGATCAATGTCATTTTCAAATTTCTCCATACCTTCATTCTTCCCTATTACGACCATCAGATCGCCTTCCTCAAGGATATCCTCGGCAGCTGGTGCCACTATGACCCCACCTTTTTTATTAATCGCTACAATGGAGCATCCATATTTAGAACGTGGGTTCAGAACATGTAGGGAATGTCCATTTAGCTTTTTGGGAACGGCTAATTCCGCAATCGTATAATCGTCTGACAACTCGATATAATCTAGTAAGCTTGGAGAAACAAGCTGATGCGCAACACGAATGCCCATATCTCGCTCAGGATAGATTACACGATCGACTCCAATTTTCTCTAATACTTTACCGTGCAGCTCTGTCAACGCTTTCGCAACTACTTTGGTTACTCCGGAATCCTTAAGTACGATTGTCGTAAGTATACTTGCTTGGATATCATTGCCGATCGCTACAACCACACAGTCAAAATTACGGATTCCAAGTGATCGAAGAACCTCTTCATCCGTGCAATCTGCAACAACAGTATGAGTTAGTACATTGCTCATCTCGTTAACTCTCTCTTCATTAACATCGATACCAAGCACTTCGTATCCGAGCTTAATAAGTTCGCGAGACAATGATGAACCAAAGCGCCCTAAGCCAATTACGGCATATTGTTTATCAACCATTTGTTTTCTCTTCAATCCTTTCATAATACATACCAAATTATTAAGTTCCAAATTATAATGTTAACCAATCGTTATTTTACCTTCTTAACCTATTGTAACTTTACCCTCAGGATATCGAAATAGTTCTCTTTCAGTTTTAGGCCCGACTGCAATAGCAAGTGTAAGTGGCCCTAGTCGACCGACAAACATGGTAAGTAAAATCAATATTTTCCCAATAAGAGTTAAATCAGGTGTCAGTCCCATTGTTAGTCCAACAGTTCCAAATGCTGAAGTAACTTCAAACAAAATTTCTAGAAATGCGCTATCTTCCGTCGCAGAGAGTGCCATTGATACGAAGACAACAAGACCGAGTGCGAATATAGTTAAGGTAATAGATTTCAGAATGCGATCCTTAGCTAGACGATAACGAAAGAGGACAATATCTTCTTTACCGCGGATCATAGAAATGACAGCACCCACCATCACGGTGAAAGTTGTTGTCTTAATCCCTCCACCAGTAGAACCCGGAGATGCACCAATGAACATCAGAATAATGATAAAGAATTGTGTTGCTTGTCTTAACGCACCAATATCAACCGTGTTAGCTCCCGCCGTTCGAGGAGTTACCGATTGAAAGAATGAAGCTAATATTTTACCGCCTGTATCAAGCGATCCAAACGTCTTCGTATTCGAGTATTCGAATATAAAAATAACAATTGCACCAAATGCGATTAAGAATCCAGTGGTTGTTAAAACAACCTTAGTATGTAGGGAGAACTTCCGGAATGATCGATTCTCAACTACGTCAGCCATAACAATAAAACCAATACCACCTAGTATAATCAGACTCATAGCCACTACGTTAACAACGAAATCATTCGAGTACTTCGTTAATGAGGAGAACTGTCCCGAGACTCCTCCAAATAAATCGAACCCCGCATTATTGAACATTGAAATCGCATGAAAAATGCCATAGTAAATTCCTTTGGCTATTCCTAAATCGAATGACCAACGAATCGAAAAGATAACGGCTGCTACCCCTTCTATCATAAGCGAGTATATCAATAGCTTGCGAAACAATCGCACGATGCCTTCCATAGAACCTGCATTGACTGCTTCTTTAAGCAGCAATCGTTCTCGAAGCGAGATTTTCTTGCGTAGCATGAGTGCATACATCGTTGCAAAGCTCATAAAACCTAATCCGCCAATTTGAATAAGACAGATAATGACGACTTGCCCAAACATCGTGAACGAGGTTCCTGTATCTACCACTACTAACCCTGTCACACAGGTTGCTGAGGTAGCCGTAAACAACGCATCGATAAAACTTAATGATTGACCATTTGCTGATGCAATCGGTAGTGCTAGTAAACACGCCCCAATTAGAATAATTAAAGCAAAACCAATAACTAAAATTTGAGACGGTGATAATCTACGAATCTTGCGCTTAACTTTCATATATCCCCCTACAATAAGAAGTGAAACTAATAAACTCTTACCCAAAAACAAAAAAAAGACACCTGAAACTAGTGTCAACGTATAGTTAACTGACACATAGCCTACGAGGTTAGCTGACGGATTCGGACGGCAGTTACGCCCTAATTGATAGACTGATCACCTTTATGGATCAATCTAACAAAATTCACCCCTAATATTGGTTCCCCCGTTTTCTCTTCTAGAAATTCGGCTTTTTATTCAATTGATTTGAATTATATCGCTTGGTTCATAGGTTTACAATAGCTTGATTCACTGAAATCAGGCGATATGAACAGATTCAACTTGTTTTATAGAGTAAAGTAAAGCTATATCCTTGTATATCTCATTATATTTGCTATTTGCTTGCGTTATCTAATCTGTCTGAAAGCTTTATTGAATTTATTGTTCCGTATTTTCCTTAGGTTCATTCAATGCATCCAGAATTTGTTTAGCTAGCTTATCTCCAATCCCAATTTCATGAAAATCATCTACACTTGCTTCTTTCATTTTTTTGACTGAACCAAAATGCAAGAGCAGCTTCTTACGACGTTTCTCTCCGATCCCTGGAATCGCATCAAGCTGAGAGGATACCATTGATTTCGATCGTGTTTGTCTATGAAATGTAATTGCAAAGCGATGGACTTCATCCTGAATTCGCTGTAAGAGATAGAATTCTTGGGAATCTCTAGGTAGCTGAACTACTTTTACAGGATCTCCAATTAACAGCTGGGAGGTCTTATGCTTCTCATCCTTCTTAAGTCCGCATACAGGAATGTATAGGCCTAACTCATTCTCAAGTATATCTAGCGCAGCTGACATTTGACCCTTACCACCGTCAACAATAATTAAATCGGGCAGCGTCAAATTCTCTTTAAGCGCACGTTCATATCTGCGTCTAATAACCTCGCGCATGGATTCATAGTCATCTGGTCCCTGCACTGTGCGAATTTTATATTTGCGATATTGTTTACGGTCTGGCTTCCCGTCGGTGAATACAACCATTGCAGATACTGCATCTGTTCCTTGAATATTGGAGTTATCAAAGGCTTCAATTCTTCCGACATGGTTAATTCCTAACCAGCTTCCAAGTCCTGATGTTGCTCCCAATGTACGCTGCTCATCTCGCTCCAATAATCGGAACTTATCCTGAAGTGCGACTTCAGCATTGCTGGTTGCCATATCAACCATTTGCTTTTTTAGACCCCGCCTCGGGAAGAGTACCTTCACCTTCAGCCAGCTTTCAAGCGAATTCTTGATATCATTCGCATCGGAGGCTGCTGCAACATCATCATTAACAATAGTATTTTCATCAGCATTATTAACATCAGCATCATCAGCGACATCATCATTAACAGCATCATTAACAACAACATTAACACCATTATTAATCTCATTAGCATCAATTACTGTTTCAGGCTCATCCACATTCTTCGATGGAGGCATCGGCAAGAAAATTTCCTTTGGTAAAGCGGGATTCTCACTATAAACCTGCGTCACATACGTAATGAAATCATCGTACTCTTCACCGTAGAATGGGAATAGTGATACATGACGTTCAATCATTTTCCCTTGACGCATGTACTGAATTTGCACACTCATCCAGCCCTTGTCTACGCTATATCCGAAGACATCCCGATCAAGGGTGTCGTTAATCGTAATCTTCTGCTTCTCCATCACAGCATCAATATACTGGATTAAATCACGCAGTTCTTTAGCCCGTTCGAATTCAAGATCTTCCGAAGCTTTGAGCATTTTCTCCGTCAGATCTGCCTTAACAGCATCATGTCCGCCATTCAAAAAGCGGACAATCTCATTCACCAGCGCATCATTCTGCGCTGCTGTCACGTCAAACGCGCACGGCGCAAGACACTGTCCAAGGTGATAATATAAACACACCTTGTCTGGCAGTTTCCGGCATTTGCGCAGCGGATAGAGCTTATCCAGCAGTCGCTTCGTCTGCTGGGCAGCAAACGCATTCGGATAAGGGCCAAAGTATTTGCCCTTATCCTTCACAACACGCCGCGTTACTTCCAGACGCGGGTGCGGTTCATTCGTTACCTTGATATAAGGGAACGTCTTATCGTCCTTAAGCAGCACGTTGTAACGTGGCAAGTGCTGCTTGATCAAGTTGCACTCTAGAATGAGTGCCTCCATGTTAGAGGATGTTACGATATATTCAAAATCACGAATATCAAGAACTAGACGCTGTGTTTTGGCATCATGTGATCCTGTAAAATAAGAACGCACACGATTTTTCAATACCTTTGCTTTACCTACATATATGATGGTTCCTTCACTATTTTTCATTAAGTAACAGCCGGGTTGATCAGGAAGAAGCGACAGTTTATGCCGAATTAGTTCTTTATACTGTTCATCTTCTGGTGCTGTTTTCGTACCTGTCATAATACATAATCACACTCCTTCACCCTAGCATAGCAGAAAATTTGAATTTTTACAGGACCTCTTTAGATACCAAGAATAACCTTATAATCTCAACCAATCTTATACACAAAAAAAGCCCTTTCTTCGGTATTCCCGAAAAAGAGCTTAAAATCCATTATGATTTTAATTATTGATGACGTGCAAGAAGGTTTTTGAGTGCATCTTTGGATTGAACTCCAACTACTTTATCTACAGGTTGGCCGTCTTTGAACACGATTAGAGTAGGAATACTCATAACGCCAAAACGAGCTGCTGATTCTGGATTATCATCAACGTTAACCTTTGCAATCGTTGAAGTAACTTCTGTTGCTAATTCTTCTAATACAGGAGCAATCATTTTACAAGGACCGCACCATGGAGCCCAGAAGTCTACAAGTACAGTGCCACCGCTTTCTACATCTGCCTTGAATGATTGATCGTTCACATTTACTATCGCCATATTATAACCCTCCTAAGACTTTTACGAAGTAAGTTTACTTCATTAGCATTTGCTTTAAAGTCATCATTAATAATAACTAAAGTATACCACAACCGATTCTATTTTCAAACCAAGGTCAGCTGTGATGTAAATCATTGATGTTCTTATAATTGTCACTTCTATTCCTTTACAATAAACCATTAGTTTAAGTATACTGATTATAATGATAAGTTCGCCTGGAGGTATAACGATGAGTAAATACAATCATCCTGAACAACATATCAATGAGGAACCACGCAATGACTTTATTGATTTGATGGTAGGTTTCGGTGGATTTTTTGGAGTTTTAACGGTTGTATTTGTTGTAGCTGTAGTTATTAAGTTACTTATTGGCTAATAGCCTGCAACCGCAATAAATTCTTGAACACAAACAAAGACCATGTTTAGCGAATCACGAGTCCTTCTCGTTCGCGAACATGGTCTTTGTTTATTCTAACTCTTTATCCCCGCTTATTAGTACCTTCAACCTCGACAGTGTCTACAAATGACCGAATCCGCTCCATGATGCGCTGCCCTTTTTCTATCTCTCCGCCATCCTTCGATGTAAATGAAAAATGCGTCTCTAAACTTTGTAAGTTAAAATTAGATGTATAGAAAGTTGGCTTGCGGTTCATCCGATAGTTAAGAATCGCACCAAGAACATGATCTCTTAACCATGGATTCAAATTCTCGGCCCCAATATCATCAAATACTAAAAGATCCGTTTCCTTGAGCGCCTCAATTGTTTCTCTGAGCTTCTGATTATCACCAAACATCCCTTTAAGATCCTCAGCAAACTCTGGCATATAAACAATTGCACTGGTATACCCTTCTTGAGCAAGCTTGTAAAGCATGTAACACATCAGGAATGTTTTGCCTGTTCCAAATGGTCCCCACAAGTATAAGCCTTTTGTCTGCAAACCTAAATTTGTTGTTGTTTTGATGTATTGATTCATTTGATGCACAGCATCAATACGGTCCAAATCTTTTTCGAGTATATCTTCAAATGAAAAGCCATCATAAAATGCTTTATCATCAATATGGTAAGTGCGAATTTTGGCTCGTATAGCCTGATTGGCTTCTTCCGCGATTTGCTTCTTGCATGCTGCCTTCGTCTCGTGAATATAGGAACGATCCATTGTTTCGACATTAAGCACGGTGTAATGCCCCTTGAGATCGTTTGGACAAAGGTTTAGACCAGGACAGTTCGAGCAAATTCGATATTCCTTCACGTATTGATAGAGGCGATTCATGTTAAGTTTCAATGTCAGATCATCTAATTCTGGATACTTCTGCCTAAACTTAAGGATTAAGGGATCCTGCATGAGTTCCTTAACACGTTCTTCACTTTGCTGTATTGACTTAGATTCAGCCGCAAACTTCTTCAGCACTCCCGATAATGACTCCACCTATCATCACCTCCTAAATATAAGAATGAACTATAGACTATTTGAACCTCTTATTTGAACTTCTTATCTAATTCACGTGCAAGTTTACGCATTTCCTCTAGCTTCGCCTCCGAAGGCTTAGCCTTGTTCCCTGCACTTTGCTGAGCAATAGGAATATGGGGCTTCTGCTGCATCCTAGTTGAACCACCAGCTCTAGTATTACCTCCAGACCGTGAACGGCCTGTCGTTCCAGCGGCAGCCCTTGCTGATGCCTCACGTGCACTCGCAGTTGCTAGCTGTCGAGATTTAATTCTTTTCCGAACATATTCAACAGCCGATTCAAATGTATCCGCCTGCTGCTTACCAATCATATCGGTCGCAATATTCTTAATCGGGAATCTTTCCCATAGTCGTTCCTCGATACTAATAAAATGCATAAGTACATTAATCACTTCATCAGGTAATTTATATAAGGAGTTTAACTCAAGAAATGCTTCACGTACATCTGGCGTTATTCCTGTAGGGAAATGCATCTCGAGTACCTTCGTATAAGGTAAGTTACGCATAAGCAAATTATACTGATGAACATCATTAAACTGACTTTGCAATAAGGCAGGGATTTCTAATAAGTATTGCTCATCTACTTGCTTCGTTATTAAAGGTAACTGATCTGTGTTTAATGGGTCTTGTCCCATTATTTCATCCTTACGTCCTGATATTATAGCTCTCCGATCACTTCTTTTCTCACGCTGTAAGTAAATGAGCTTTGCTTCCTCTTCAAGTCGCTGCTTATGTAAGCAGCCTTCTTGATCAAATAGATTGGATGTGTCAAGAATCCATCTTAAATCGGTAAGATCCAGATCATATTTAGCAGCTATAAAATTAAGTAAATATAATTGTTCTGGCTTCTGACTCAAGCTCTCCACATATTTACGATTTTCTGAGAAGTGTGGAATACCTACTAGAATTTGATCAAGTGTATACTTGGACGTATCCTCTGAATGCGTATCTCGTATATTCGTTGCAGTGGCTGTTGCCGCCTCCTGCATCATCCGTTCCATTTGTGTATCTACTGTATACGGGCTAATACGGAATAAATCAAAGAACGCTGAAGTAATGTCTTCCGATTCAGAATCAAGATGCCATTTGGGCTCCGCCGCCCATACCTCTTCTCGAATTTTAGCTAGTAAATGCTTACCAACTCGATCATGCAGCAACCAGATCAAATGATCTGTTTGGAAAAATTCGTTCGGTGATAATGGCATGTGCAATATATATTCATACATATAATCCTCTTCAAAAGGATCTTGTCTTCGTAATGTTTGTAGTAAACCAACCGCTTCGAGCTTAGATGCTAATTCTAATAGATTCGCTCTGCCGCGATCACCCTGCTCTAAATCAAGGCTAAGAAATAGCCGCTGTTGTTGCTCTATCGAGGAGTACCCCGCTTTATCAGGGGGTAACATGCTGTACAACGTCAAATAGAAGGAAACAGCTAGACCACCAAGCATTGGCTGGTAAACACTGGTCAGCATCTTCTGCTGAAGCGGACTGATCGCAAAGTCTCTAAACACACAGAAATGATGTTTTTCAGTAAATAGCAACATGTTTGAGATTTTCATAGTTCAGCCACTTTCCTTTCTCTTGTATAAAACCTAGACTATCATCTTACCATAAAAATAGGCCACTTAGGTAATACCAAAAAAAGCTTCCAAATAGGAAGCTTTTAAGCCTTCTGTCATTCTATTAGAACATTTTGTACCCGCCCTTACGCAGCTTGCTAATGGCAGCTCCACCTAGATACGAGCCTATGAGACCTCCGACTGCGGGAATGATATCAGCCACATAATATTTGGCTAATTGCCCCGGGATATCGCCCCAACCTTGATAGATTACATATATAATGACCACAATCACATACATATAAATCGGAAACCAAGTTGTTTTGATCAACATGTTAAGAATAAAGCCAATTCCGAATGTAAGTATTAGAATTAAAACAGTTGCAATGGCTACTTGGATCAATATGATCATCTCCTACCTATGACTATTAATAATCTTAATAGATTAACTTTTTGAACAACTGTGAACTATTTTATAGTAAGTTACGCCATAGGTAAAGTGTACACAATTTGAACAATTCACTTTATAACTATTAAAGCCGACTAACAGCTGTCAGTCGGCTCATTATTTAATCTTCGTCGTCTTCATCCTGGATCGCTTTTAGTTCAGCATCAATCTGAGCTTTACGAGCAAGATATTCTTCTGTTTCACGGTCACGTTTACGGCTTTTTTCTTTGAGTCGTTCGATTGCCGGAAGAATGAGAATATCGATTTCTTTTTGTACAATTTGTACGAGATCGTATCGATCCTGCTCTTCCAAATAATGACCGACATCAAACAGCGCATTATATCGATCTAACTCTGGACGAGTTAAAAGTCCCCTAACCTGAACGCTACAGTGTCTCATAATTAGAACAACTTACCTTTACGAAGAACAAGACCTAGCCCGCCAATAATAAAGAGGTATCTAATATCGATTACTTTCTTCATAAAAGCAGCGCCATATCCTTTGATTTTGCGAGTACCGATAACGCCGATAGCCTGACCTTTACCTAGTGATGCAACTGTTCCCTTATTGTCAAACTTAAAGTCTTTTAATTGGTTGCCACGGATAGAAGCTGTTAAGTTATGTGCACAGATAACTCCTTGTTGCATAGCAATTTGTGCAGTTGGTGGATAAGGTCGATCAATTGCTGGATTTAACATTAAAGAACAGTCACCGATAACGAATACATTATCGTGCCCTGGAATACGCAAGAACTCATCAACTTTGATTCGACCACGCATCGTTTCGAACCCTGCTTCGTCGAGTAAGTGGTTACCGCGGATTCCACCTGTCCAAATAATCGTACCTGCTTTAATAAACTCATCACCAGCAACCATGACACCTTCTGGTGTACATTCTTTAATTGCGGTACCGATTTTGAACGTAACGCCTTTATCAGCTAGGACCTGCATCGCATATTGAACAAGCTCCGGATCAAATCCTGGTAACGCAGTTGGAGCAGCTTCAATATTGTAAATTTTAACAAGCGAAGGATCTACATCATATTCCTTGCATAGCTCTGGAATTCGATCTGATAATTCACCTACAAATTCAATACCTGTAAAGCCTGCACCACCAACGATGAAGGTTAAATATTCTGTATGCTCAGGTTCACGCTTATATTTAGCAAATTGGTATTCAATATGATCACGAATGTGACGAACTGAGTTAATGCTCCGAATATTGAATGCATTTTCCTTCAATCCTGGGATCCCGAATGTTTCTGACTCCCCACCTAGTCCCACAACTAAATAGTCGTATGATAGTGTTCCTTCTGATAAGATAACTTTCTTCTCTTCTGGATTAATCTGGACAACAGTTGATTTAACAAAATCAATTTTGAATTCATCAATTAACTTGCTAATGTTAACCCGAGAATTTTCTGGGTTACCCGTACCAGCTGCAGGAATATGCAGTGAAGTTGTGATATAGTGGTAGTCATGCTTATTGACGAGCGTTACATCTGCTTCATTGTAGTTCAATGCTTTCTGCAGACGTTGAGCAGTCAAAATTCCGCCATAACCTGCTCCTAGAATAACAATCTTCGGAATTCTGTTCATGATTTTCTCACTTTCATCAGTATGATTTATTAATATTATGTGAAAAATTACACATATAGATACGAAAAATCGTTACTTGTTTTAATATATGCAATTATGTTTTAATTATCGTGGACTCTGTGACATTTTTCACCGCTAAGTCTAATCCAAATTATCATATAATGATCTTATGGAAAGATCAAGAAGTTTTTTCGTAATTTCGATAAAATTTTTATAATTTTCAAAACTAATATTGTTTATCAATTATTTAATATTTCCATTGTGTTTCACTTCGATTTATAATGGTACAGAGTGTAATTATCCATAAGGGGTGTTTGGTTTGACAACAGATCTGAATGAACAATCGGTTGACATAATTATCATTGGCGGAGGACCCGCTGGTATGTTTGCTTCATTTTATTGCGGCATGCGACAAGCTTCTGTGAAAATCATCGAAAATATGCCACAACTTGGAGGACAACTGGCAGCACTATACCCAGAAAAATACATCTATGATGTTGCAGGTTTTCCTAAAATTACAGCTCAAGAGCTTGTTAACAACCTAAAAACACAGATGAAGCTTTTTCCAGAGATTGAAATTTGTTTGGAAGAGAAAGTAATTGAAGTAAATAAGAAAGAAGAACGCTTATTTGAAGTCATCACAAATCGTGATACTTATTACTGCAAAGCAGTTATCATAACTGGTGGTGTAGGGGCATTCGAACCAAGACGACTTGAATTACCTGAAGCAGCTAAATACGAAAAGAAAAACCTGCATTACTTTGTTGATGATCTAAGTGCATTCGCAGGCCAGAAGGTCCTTATTTCTGGTGGTGGTGATTCAGCAGTAGATTGGTCCCTAATGCTTGAACCAATAGCAGAACAAGTTACATTAATCCATCGTCGTGATAATTTCCGTGCACATGAACATAGTGTAGAGAACTTAATGAATTCCAAGGTTAATGTTGTAACACCAACCGAAATAAGCGCGCTACATGGTGATGAGCTTATTAAACAAGCTACGTTAAAGAATGTGAAGACTGGTGAAGAAACTACGATTGATGTTGATGCAGTCATTGTGAACTTTGGGTTCATTTCCTCACTAGGACCTATATCAGAGTGGGGATTGCGTATTGAGACAGGCTCAATCGTCGTAGACTCCAAAATGGAGACCAGTATTCCGGGTATTTTTGCAGCAGGTGATATCACTACATATCCTGGTAAATCTAAGCTAATTGCGGTTGGATTCGGCGAAGCACCAACAGCAGTTAATAATGCCAAAGTTTACTTGGACCCTAAAGCAAGATTATCTCCTGGACATAGCTCCAATATGAAGTTTTAGATCATAAAAAACAACTATTATCATTCGTGTTTAAATATTATAGCTAACTATTCAAAATTAGGGCATTCTACCTTTATAACCGACTGTTTCAATCGTTCGGTGTTAAGGAGGAATGCCCTATGTCTTATTATTGTCAGGTTTGTAATGGCATGATTACTTTAACCATGCTATGTCCCATATGCAATAATGCTGCAGAAGATCGTGGTAGATTCAATGATTACATTGGACCTTATTCACCTTACCGAGAAATCGACGAATTATCCCTTACGAATGGCTTCACAGATCTCGCTCAACATACATGTATTCATATTATGAAATGTGAAAATTGTAATCATCAATTTCAAATGTCAGTACAGGAATCTCAGTTTTAGGTTCATCAATTATTATCATCTACGCTTACTAACATTAATCGATTTTCGAAACCTCCACGCTCATCTTTCTTTGAAAGCCTTATCTTTTCAAAATCTTCTATGCTAACTCCCTTACTAGTTAATATGGCATATACGACTTCAACTAAATCAGCTAACTCTGCAATCTGCTCATTTCCTTTAGCTTCTATATACTCATCTAGTTCCTCTTGCAACTTCACATTAAGCATTGTTAAATATTCTTCTGTATTCAGTTCTTTTAGCTCACAGGAATTACCTCTTTGTTTAATTATTTGTGGAATTTTATCACGTACCAGCTTGTTATATATAATCACACCAACACTTCCCTCTTTATGAAGCATAAAAAAATACCTCCTGAGTTTGTGTTATAGCAATCTACACAAGCTTGGAAGGTACGATATTCGCAACCCACAAATCGTAATTCTAGGATTGTTATCATATTAAAAATGAATTGTTATTCAATTCCGATCTAGTCGTCACATTTCTCTTTCTTACCTGCTTCTTCTCTCGTACGGAACGAAGAACCGCAACCACATGTTGCAATTGCATTCGGGTTGTCTATCGTAAAACCGCCGCCCATACCAGAATCCTTATAGTCGATTTGGACACCATCCAAATATCCACTAATATCAAGGGTTTCAAGAGATTCGTCTAACATATTTAAAGGATTATGAATTGTAATGATGATTATGAATTGCTTGTTCTATGACTTGTGAATCACGCTGTCATAATTATATCTATTGATTTATTTAAAAGCAAACAATTAAATTAAGAATTAATTATGTTTTTAAGCTCTGAAGGAGCTTTCTAAGCCATGATAAGTATCTAACGATAAAAATAACATCAAAATCTTTAAAAGCTAATTTCAGCATACTAGAAGGTCTTACAAAACAAGATTTCATTACATATTTATCTAAGTCATACAATAGCAACTAACTTTTACATTCCCGCTTCTCAATCAGTAGATAAAATTGTGATTTCATGTACTGTTGTCAAATAAATGAGTTGTGTATAAAGTAATAATAAGAAATCTTATACATCTGATAATATTTACTGAAAAATACTTAAAGGAAGTGATATTTTGAAGAGCAAACCAAATGATAAAAATATAAATAAGGATATGACTAATAAAACTCCAGACCCAAAAACTTCAGGAAATAAAGACTTTGAACTTGCGAAAGAGATAGCTTTTAAGCAGTATGATAAAACTCTTGAAAAGCTGAGTAAAAGCTAATATCCATCCCAATTGTTAATATACTATAGTTCAATCAAATATAAATTTTTCTTTTATAATCATCTTCAATTCTTCAATACTTAAAACATCATCTTATTTTCTGTGTACCAAACGATGACAATTAGAACATAAAGGTACTAAATCTTTTTCTGGCTAAATTTCTATGGCAGATGTCATTGTACTTAATAGATTAATATGATGCACTTCAATAAATTCTTTTGTTCTCTTGCCATATACTTTTTTAAAATTAATTCCACATCCTCTACAATTCAGTCCATGAATGAAAATAATGATTCCTATAAATTTGAATATATCACTAAAAGACCACATCCTTATTTAAGGATTGTGGTCTCTAATTCTTACTACTTTTTTATAATCAACCACAGCTTCAGTTGTTAAGAACATAGCTGCAACGGATGCTGCGTTTTGAAGTGCGGAACGAGTAACTTTAGCTGGGTCAACGATACCCGCTTCGATGCTTTGAAGCATTTTGTATCACAATTATTAATAGTAAATTTAGAGCAATGACCACTTCATGCAATCATGCTTACAATTACAGTATAAAGTGGTGGTTGCTAGATGTAAACATCAACTCGAACAACTACAATAAAATCTGCTATTCATACCATACTAGTACTTATTAAAAATAGATTTTCTAATAGTCATAAGTTAAGAAAACTGCTTAATTAATAGTCTCTTTCTTCTGTAAGTTTTATTGAAGTAATTAATAAATAGGCACTCAAATATACTTCTTGAAACTGTTTCGAATCATTTAATATTACTGCATCGAGAAGCTGTTGATTCTTATCAGAACCTTTTAGTTTAGTTTTAATACCATCCCAATATTTCTTGGAAGTATCATAAAAAATAAACAACATTCCGTTTAAGGTGCTATCGATCTTTTCAAGTTCATCCTTTTTTTGCATATATGTATCAATTTTATCGGTTACCTTTAAATTTTCAATCAATTCTATTACATTTGAATAGTTAGTATTATCTACTCGTTTCACATCTTTTGAAGTTGCATGTGTGTGAATTTTTTCAATTAATTCGAATATTAAACCTGCAGTTATTATGTACTTATTAAATTCTTGAACTATTTTATGTTGGTGTCGTATCCTCGATTGATTCTTTTCTAATCTAAAGGCTAACATAACCCCTATCAATGTCATACCACCACTTAATAAACCTCCTACTACGCTTCCAAGAAAGCCTACCATTGCTGTATTATCAACATAGTCCATCAATTTGATGATAAGTATCACAAAGAGAAATGCTACTATACCTATTATTTTAAGATTTGAGTTAAACAAGGACATCCCAACATTTAATTCTTTTGTTCTAAGTATGAAACTTTCTCGCTTCACATCTTTTTTGTCAATAAACATATTATTCCCTCCAAACTTGATAGAAAAAATTAATAAACATAAAATTTATACTCAGATTTTTTATACTGAGTCCCATGTATCATCAAATGCTCATTGTATAAATATTCATTAATTGGATGATCCAACAAAAAAAATAACTGAATAATTTCAAACGCTCTAATACACATTAAACTTTTATAAATCTGATCAACTACTTTCTGCTTATCTTCCTCACTTGGAATTGAATACCTAAGAATCATATCCGCAGAGCTATGACCACTCAGACTCTGAATCACACTTATGTCTTCCCCTGCTCTCACAAACCCTGTAATGAAGCTGTGGCGTGTCTAGTGAGCATTGTGTCCTATTTACTACTCACAACCAATTCCATCACCATCTCTATCTAGTGCTTTACGGTATCCAGGATCTCCTTTTTTAATTGGTGCAGCACCAGCTTCTCTTACCGCAGTACAATTCTTATAATAAACTTCCTCATCGTTTTTAGGCTTTTCTACAATAGGTGTTGGTGTAGGTTTAATCGTTTGAGTAGGCTCATTTGAAGCCTCTGACTCAGTCTTACTATCTACTACTTCGTTTGTCTTCCAATTATCTTGTTTAGTAGTAACATCTTTACCATTAGAGGTGAAAATAATGTTCCCTTGTTCATCGTTTCTATATATCTTTACACCCTTATCATTTAACCTACTAAGCACCATTTCAGTTGGATGACCATAACTATTCTTTCCTACTTGAATCACTGCGTATGATGGCTTTACGGCATCTAAGAATGCCTTAGTAGTTGATGTTTCAGAACCGTGATGACCTACTAAAAGTACATTAGATTTCAAATTCACTCCTGACTTTAGCAAATCAGCTTCACTTTCTGCTTCAGCATCTCCAGTAAATAAGAATGAAGTTTCACCGTATGTAAGACGTACTACTGCACTCATATCATTAGCATCATCATAGCTTCCGATTGGTGCTATCATTTCTACTTTAGCATCCTTCTCCCAATCCAAAGTTATACCTGACTTTGCAGTAGCAACTTTCAATCCTTTATTCTGAATTGCCTTTAATACGTCCTCAAACGTTTTAGTATTCGATTGTACTTTCGGCATATATATTTTACCAATGTCAAAATTACTGATAACTGCATCTAGTCCACCAGAGTGATCTGCGTCTGGATGTGTGCTAATGAGTATATCAATTTTCTTTACTTTTTCTTTCTTCAAATACTCAACTACTCTTGTTGACATGTTGTTATTTCCAGCATCTATAAGTATTGTTTTCCCTGTTGAACCAATTATTAATTGTGATGCACCTTGCCCAACATCAATAAAATGCACCTTAAGTTCTCCATTAATTACTGGGACGGCTTGTGGAGTAGGAGTACTTTCCTGTTCTTTAGGAGTTTGTGTAGCTGCAACTGTTGTTATAGCAACTTTATCATCACTATTTATCTTCGGTGTATCAGTCTCTTTAGGATGTGTAATAGATGGCGTTGAAGCTGTCTTATTACTATCTGTTTTACTCTCCCCAGTTACACCTACTCCAATGAAAAACACAAATGCTAATAGGAACAGAAATAGGCTTTGTTTTCGTGTCTTTATTCCAAGGAATCTTATATAACCTCTCTTATATCCGACTATTCCTAAAATAATTGTTATTAAGAATAAAATTGCTAATACTGAAGATAGTGTCTCCATTTTCATCCTCCGAATATTCTAGATAATAGTTGCTACAAAGGGTTATTTCAAATCGTCATTTCAGCAAGATATTTTGTTAGGTTTTTATTAAAAACCGTTCTTTTTATTGTTTCTCTAATCCTGAGCGAAAATCATTGCATGTATTTAAGCAATTTTCTTATTGGCTATAAGCTCATTATATTCTTTTTTAATTTCCGACATCAATTCGTAATAACAATTTGCCATATGATTTTCCCAAGCAAGAATGTCATCATATGTTTCTTTAATTTTTCCAGTTTCATCGATTCTCATAGCTAAATCAATAATAGTATTATTAAATTTATCGAGGTTTCCAAATAGTACGATTCTAAATTCGCTTTTATACAAGGAGTAATTAAAACCTTCTGTATTATTTTCAAAATTCGGATAGACGATTTCAGAACCTCCATCTATACGTAGCAATTGATTAATAACCTCAATTCTCGATTTCAGCATTTCCCTATTTTCTTTTACCTTTGAATCTTTTTCACTCCATATTCTGTTTAATACTAGGACTCCTATAGTGGTTAAAGAACCTACAACTACACCAATAATGCCAATCCATGCACTATTCAGTTTCTTTCACCCTTCCTAATTCTGTTTGAAATTATTGTTTTATTCTATCAGTATTTTCTAGTTGATCGGTTCCCCTTTCCTAAGTTACAATCCATACATAATGTTTGAAGATTTTCTAAAACTGTAAGTCCCCCAAGTGAATAAGGAACAACATGATCGACATGCAATTTCACCCCATCCATTGGATTCTTTCCACACAGTTTACATCTACCATTATCTCTTTCTAGAACTTTAAATCTTAAGCTTAAAGGTATATTTCTACTACCATTCTGCACTTTTACTCTATCAGGGAGTGATTGATCATTAATTTCTTGATCATATGAACGATAAAAGTCATTCATTATCTTATACGAAGGCATAATTTCAAGTTCATACCCCTTATTACCCATAAAATGACCTTTAATCAGAGATATGACTAAGAAATCTTTGAGGAATAATTCTGATGTTGTATTAAGAAATTGTTTCTTTTTTGTATCAAATATACCTAAGATAATGTCATTATTATCTGTAACATCATAACCTAACTTTCTCAACATACTAACAAACACAATTTGTTTCATTCTTCTATATTGTTTTGCTAATATTCCGCTACCCTCATGTCTATCTGAAAACTTGATCTTTTGTGTTAGAAAAATTGAACCATTAACTTCTTTTTCGGTAGTTAGATTAATCGAGAAAAGCATTCCATCAATATCATTGAATTTACTGTAACAAAATAAACGGTAGTGATTTCTTATATTTTCGTATAGTTGTATAGATAATTGAATATCTCCTTCAAGTAATGAAAAAGTATAATCATGAAAATCTTTCAATAACTGCCAATCTTCTTGATTGTATTGTATTATATGTGTTACTCCTTTTTTTCCCCTTAGACTAAACTTACCTATACTCAATTCATTATTGTGCAATTCTGTAGACATTAATAATTCAGCAAATATTTGAGCGTCTTCTTGTGAGTTGTACATTTTACATGCTCCTAGTTTTTATATAATGGTATTATTATTTCATAATCTCTAGGAAACCTAGTCTAATGTGGTTGTTATCCATCCATAACATCTCTATGAAAATCATAATCATCTAATGTTAATGGATCAATTCCTTCCCTTCCTTGAATCTTCTTACTGACCGTTGGTACAACACTAATCACTTCGAAAATTTTCTTCTCTTTGTATAATGTTGGCTGCACATCACCTCTCACAAATAAAGGATGCCGAGGATAACCTTCTTTTGTAAGTCCTAAACAATATAAATCAATACCTTCTTTGCATATCAAGCTTTCAACAAAAGCATTTCTAGACTTAAACTTACCGTTTTCACCCCATGCTGCTATAACTAAATCAGCATCTTTACAAGTCCTCAAGATGTAAGTATTATTTTTTTCACCAATTGGGTCAATTTCTTTGTTCTTTATTTCTTTTGGATCTGTAGCTCGGAATGCAAATAAGTTAACTACTTGAATAGAACCATACCCTGAGTCTTTGGCAAAAGATATGCATCTTTTAATGGTTGGATCATCAATATTAGCATCTGCTGTACTTGGATTGAGCATTACAAACACCATCTTAGGTAAAGTTACATCCCATTCACGTAGCAACCAATAGCGATATTTTTGTGTATTATCAATACTCGCATTTTTTCTCACTATTTTCACCATCTATTCTGATAAATTTATAACTGTAAAATCTTACTGCAATTGACCTTATATCAAAAATTCCACTCAGTATCTGAAACATCACGAAGTTCACTTTCTTTATAAACCTCAACTATTTCAACTTCGCATTTCAACAAAAGTGCTAATAATCCAAGTCCTCTTGCTTGAGATTCCCTTAGTTTATCGTTGGTATTACCTCTTTTAACCTCAACAAACTTAACTGTGGAATAATCAGGAGTATAGATAAGTAAATCTGGAAGCTCAAATTTTATATTAGGAAATGATGCATACAAAGTTCTACTACTAATAAAGAAATCCTCACCGAATATTCTCTTTAACACCTCATCTCCCTCTGGAAATGTTCCAATTCTGTTCCCACCAAAAACACCAAATCTATGAAGATAATTAAATCCCAATGATTCATAATATCTTCCCGCAATATGCTCACCAAAACCACTAATTCCTTTAAGACTTCTTAAATAACTATCGGAGCAATTATCTCTAATACCATTGATCCAATCTATTTCTTCTTGTTCCTTAAAGGTCAAGGCTTTTGTTGGTATGATTATTGAAAGTCCCATTTTATCATTCTCCATAAAAATCAGATTGTATTCTGATAGTACGCTACTAAATTCCCTTCCTCTTCATCATACATAAACTCCAGGTTAATATTCAGTTGTTTCTTAGCATATATTCCAATCTCCTCGGCAAGATCACTCGTACTATCCTTAAATTCAAATTTAAGCGACTCAGCATCACCTTCAAACTCAAGTATGTCCTTAATACACTTTGCAGCGTCAGTACCATTTAAAATACTACTCATTCGATAAGTACCTTCTCTAAGCTTTATGTAGCCTATGACAAGCAGCTCCTTCCAAATACAATTCAGGTTTTATTTTGATAGCGGGTTGTCCTTTTCCATACCATTTTTTCCATCCTCTGTTTTCACAGTAATCTTGTCTGCCTTATACTTAGTTTGAGTTTGATCGTTCACGAATGATAAAACTGCTGATATAACGGATTGACCTTGATCTTGAGTGGTAGTATTCGGAACAATGATTGTGATGACAGTTTGTTTGTCGGTTCGCGTCACTTGATATTCTTTAAACAATTTATACCAAGTAGTCTCCATTCCTTTAATACCAAAATTATCGTCAATATATTTTTTGAGATTAGATTCAAATTCTGCTTCATACATAGAGTAGTCAACTTTTACAGACACATTCTCGTTCGCTTCATTAGTAGTTGTTGAACAAGCTGTTAAAATCAAAATTAGAAACAGGCAACATTTCACTAAAATGAGTTTCATTCCACAAACAACTCCTTTTGCAACAACTCTTTTATTATGATCATGGGTTATTTCCTGGTGCAGTTATTACAGTATAAACACCATTTTTATCTGACTTTAACATTACAATGAATGTTCCAGGTTTATTTTCTCTAAATATCTCCTTATCAAACTTCTTAGCTAGTGAAGCACTTTCATACACAATTACATCTTTACCCTCTTCAACTTGATATTCCTTTACCTCAATAGCATCTGAAGGTATAAATTCCTTTGCTATTTCTAATGCTTCTTCTCTTGTTCTATTTTTTACAGTAGTTGCTTCAAATTGAATCGAAATGTTCCATGCTAAATCGTTCATAGGTATTATCAATAGATAATCATCTTTGTATCTATGAAAAACTGCAACATCCGCATTAGGTTCTCCATACACTGCATCAAAACTTGTTATTGGCTCACCTAATGCTGCTACAGGTTTTTCAATATTCTGTGTTGGTGAAGCACTTGCAGGTGCAGGAGTAGAAACTGGGATAGGTTTTGATGCTGGAACAGGGGTTGGTGTTACTGTCGGCTGAATTACTTTTACAACTTCGCTAGTTGGTTGTGATATTTTTGGGGGAGTTGTAGATTTGTTTATTGATTCAGTAGTACTCCCACAAGCAGTAATTATTACTGAAGCCACTAGTAACAATAAAATACTAAATCTCTTCATCTTTAAACCACCCTTCATTAATTTAACATCACTATACAACTAGTATTTCATCTCAATATAAATTTCCAAGTCACTATAATTGTTGTAAGACATAACTCTTACTATTTATAATTTTTTTATAAGTTCTTCAGCTTCATGATCATTTTCGATATAAGCCCAACGATAGTCTTTACGTTGCCAAATAATTTCTCCTTTATTTAGTACACGAAATGCTTCTAGAATCTTTTTATGTATTGCAAGATTCCCATTTTCGTTTTCATATACATACTTTTCACCAAATTCATCTTCTATTTCCTCAACCGCCTGAGATTGATACAGTACCTCATCTTCAACAATACGATTATATAGCCACTCCGCAATTTTTTGATACATCTGATCTCCTCTTTCCTATAATGATAAAATCAGTTTTTTATCATATTTCTTTCAATAATAGTATTAAGATCTGTTTTAATATTATTGATAAACCCTTCTAGAAAAGCGTTGTAATTGGTTTTATCAATTAAGTGTTTAATTACGTTAATCTTGGAGAGCAAATCTTTATTGAGATCATGAAACTCCAGTATTTTTAGATATATTTCAATCTTATTTCTGTTAATTTCGTTGGTCAAATCACTTTCTATAACTCTACTTAATCTAGAAATACTTTCTATAGCCAAATCTTCTCCTAGCTTACTCAAATCATTAAACACTTGATACTCAGTCTTACCATATTGATAAGGAGATCCTTCATTAAACTCAATTTGAAGAACTTCTTCCCAATAATCAATAATTTCATAAATGCTTTTACTGTTAATATGATCTAAATGAATATCAAATTGTTTATCTTTGTCTTTCAATTCAGGAAAACAAGTATAGAACAATCCTGGTTGTATTGTTTTTCTCATCACTAAACTGTAATCTACGCAATCATTTCCTGTCGCTGCATAATATATAAAGTTTTTAGATTTATTTAGTTTGGTAAATTCAAATGTATTTCCTAGTCTGATAATCGCATATAAAGCAGCAAGATAAAATCCATCAAGAAAAATCTTTTTTTCATAGGCAATTATTGGATTATCCTCTTCCGAAAATTCTTCTACCTGATCAGAATACGGTAAATCATATGCAATTCTTTCGCATTCCTCAATTATTTGTTGACTTGCGCCCATATCACTCGGATACATTTGATAAGTAAAATCACCCTGGTTATATTTAATTTCTCGCTTACCTTCTTCAGAATAATTAGAATAATGTTTATCTACATATTTTCTAAATGCATCTTCTGTGTTTAAGTAAATATAAAAACTATTATGTTCATCCGTATAAAGATTAAAAGCATAGACATCTTTGTTATTCTCTGTTTGTGTAAATTCATTTATCACATGTTTGCAGCCTTCAAACAATGCATCTTCCAAATCTTGAAGCGTTATCAATCGAAGATCCACTGGAACACACTCTGCAAAAACAATTCGTCCATCATCGTTTTTTATGTAGTACCCAGAATCTCCTATAATTTTATTACCATTTAACAGTTGGCAAATACCTGTGTAATATAAATTCATTTGAAGCAACTCCTTATATAATCCGTGTTTTATGAGTTTTTGTTTAAATGCTCAAGATATTCATCAATGTCATCGATCCCTGTTTCTACATCATACCACGGTATCCAATCTTGATTTTCTTCATCCCACATTTCCACAACCGTAACATTAGAATATTTAGGTTTTATTTTTTGTTCTAATTGAAACAAATCATAAGCAGCTAAAACATCCGATAATAGTTTTGCCTCTTTTAAATTTTCAACTTTAGTTACAAACGCCATACAATTTACTTGCGGATAATGACACACTCTTAATTCTATTTTTTTAATTCTCCTCACTTTTCATATAATCAGAATTATATTTTTAAAATAACACGATTCGTATTGGTTTATCTTACCATTAGTGATGGTATATATAAATATAAAATCATGGATTACATCAAGATTAAGCGATAAATGAGGTTGAAAATGAGGGAAGAGAATAAGCGTAATAAATATGGAATCTTAGTAATTGAATCTTACACAAAAGTAGAAGTTGGAGGAGTTCCATTTGATTCTGAGGAAATGACAAACGAAATAGTGTCATGCTTCGAGCAATTTTTCAGAAGGTACGGATACGGCTTAGATTATTCAGAACTAAAATCGAATAACCAAAATATAAAGCAAAAGAGAGTACCAATTAATGGACTCTCTCTTTGTTGTTCATACTAGATCAAATTGTAGTATATCATCTGTTATAACATCAAGCTAATTTATAAGTGCAATAGAGTTTTGTACCAACAATACAAAGAATTGTAATTATTACTTATTATTGTTGAGCCTAAACCCAACACCAAAACCTATAGATCCATCAGCTATGTTTCTTATGCTAATCTTCTTTGCATTATATATATTACTAAACTATATACGCTGAGGCTCTCTAACCTCATATTTAATCTCAATCATGTGTCCCAATACTATGTTTAAACTATACATAATCATTTCATCAAAGCGGCTCCGTAACCAATCTTTCTGAAATGCACTGTGGCAATAGATGAGCATTGTTGAATCATCCAGTAAACTTCCTTTAGTATTTAAGAACCATGTATCAAAAGAATCATCACTGGTCTTGGATCTTATATCTTCTTTTACTCTCTCCCATAGTTCGTCATTAATAATTTCCTGTGGGTCAGTTAATGGAGTAACATCATTCTTATTACCAGTAACGCTAGCATTTTTCTTATATATCAAGAAATCAACATATTCTTTTAGAGCGACATAATCCGAGTCATCTAAGAATCCCTTTAAAGAAGAAACATACTGATTAAATGCTAAAAATTTATCCTCCAACATGTTAACCCCCAAATCCATCATAGTAGAACGATAATATACCACACAACATAGCTAATATCATTCATTAATATTTGAAAGACATGGGAACTATATTCATTTTTAGGATATTTATTAGAACACTACAACTAGGAAATCCATTACAATAATCAGAGCATAAATATATTGATATTCTCATTAGGAATCCTATTGTTGAACAATAACAGTACACAGTTCATTAATAATATTTTATAGAAAACTATGTACTGTTCTTCTTCCTGTATTTTGTTTGTGACGTTTATGATGGTAAGTAAGGATTAAGCATCATTATGAAGATGCTTTAGTCCTCATCACCAGCATCCTTAAAGTAATCCACATAGATTCGTATGAACATTACCTGCAGAGGTATCAGCATTAAATTAACTAATTCGCACTTCTTAAATCCTTATAGGACTCCCTTGCGATTTCTTCCATTACAGAATTGTAAAATTTCTTATCCTCAAAAAGCTTTGAGAATGAGGACATTGATTCGATATAGCAATCCTGTGCAATCTTTTTGAATATATCAGGGAAAATGCTTCTCTCGAATACCTCTGCATCATTATTTTTTGCATAGGTTTTAACCTTCTTGTTGTCTTTTACAATCTTATTATAAAATTGTTTCAACGATAACTTTGTCGCCCTCAGTAAACACACCATTAAAACGTTCATTTACCCTTTTTATGATATTTTCTATAAGCTCATCATCGCTTATGACAACAGAACTGTAGCAGCTCTATTCTCAAATGTATTAAATAACCTGACATTAAATCCATATTCGAGCGATCACGTATCAAGTTGGTATTTAAAGACGAACGACTTTACAGAAAATCCTGGATTAATTAAACGCAATCTCAAAACAAAAAATAATCCCTACCGACCAATAAAGGTTAGTAGGAAATTACTTTATCTTAAAAACTTGATCTATCTCCTTATATAAGACCATTGTCGTATAACACAAGACCTCTGTTCCAACATTAGTAGAAACAGAGGTCTTACGAATATAATATCTGAAAATATCGTTAATAAATTCTAGCGCAAATAATTCATTTTCAAAACCTAAACTAATTTACGATTCACTTATTATCTCTGAGTAACTCTGTCTGAAGCATTAAAATGGTTTCGGTAATAAGTTGTTGATTCAGACGTCGATTCAGTTGACCAACCAATCTGTATTAATTCGCCACCAGTTAAATTCATCCCACTAGATACACCATTCACAACAGCAGTTTCAGCATATCCACTCACTGCCAAAACAAGATTTTTATCATCTTCAAGGATAGCTTGTGCATAGTTTTTAACAATTGTAAACTGTCCCCCAGAATAAGCGGTAAGATAGGCTGTATCTCCATAAACAGCCGAGAACCTATAATAGACAGAATTACCAAATGTAAATTTAGTTACTTGAGTTAGAACACCAGCCTTTGCGCTTACATTTCCACCAAGGCCGACTAAAATATAGTACTCTCGATATTCTGTTTCAGTAGGATTTGATTGAATGCTAATACTTCTACGTATTTCGTTTCTAATTTCACTATTAGATCTACCTGTTATTTCAGCTCTACGTTGTATAAACTCTTCTTCTGTTAGCACCTTAAAATTGGATGTCTCCATAGGAATCAAATTAATACTTTCTAGTCGAGGTGATTCATTACTATTAGGAAAGATCGATCTTGCTTGGGCTTTTGTATCACCGATACCAGTTTGTGCAAAAGCTGCTCCACTACCAATTGCCATTAAACATACTGTTAGTAAACTCATAATAGACAGTTTTATTGATTTTTTCATTCTCAAAACCTCCCAAGATTTTGTAAGGGCTTTAACCCTTCTATTTCATACTACTACAAGATTTTACATATAACACCGAAAAAAGCATTGCGGTGACCGCAAAGATTATTGCGGTGTAGCGCAAGGTGTTGCGGTGTTTTTGGATTTTTATGTCATACTAACATATTAAATGGTTTTTTTTAAACCCCACCTTTTAAATTTTTGAATACCGATAATGGTATTTATTACATAATTTCTATTATTTTCAACATTTTCCTTCAAGTTCTTAAGGGAAATTATGTATAATCATTGAATTACCTATATTATTTTGTCATAAATAATAAATAACCACTCTGCCGAAGGGAGTGGAAGTAATATTGTCATTAAATCATTTTCATTTAAACCTATAAATAAACACTTCCTCGAGCTGAAGATGTGCCTAGCCGTCCTCACGCGCTGTAAATCATTGGAAAAGTAGGAAATACCCCCCATTAATTCAAATCCTGTGCTAAACAAATAAAAAAGAGCTATAGTACCTTATATACTTTAGCTCTATACCCTAATTATTCATGTTTATAATTTAAATCCATTCATTGATTCATAAATCTCATCCTGACGAATACCAATATATCTCAAAGTTATTGAAGGAGTTGAATGGTTAAATATCTCTTGTAACGTTGCAACATCCTTGTTCCTCTTATAATGATGATAGCCAAATGTTTTTCTCATGGTATGGTATATCCTTACGATCAATCATTTCTCCAGCTTTCACAAGTGATCTATAGGCTTGAGTAGTAGTAATGTGACCGTCCACGGCTACTTCTATTATTATTTCTTTAGAATGAAAGTTTTTCTTTATGATGCAATTTTGAAAACAAACGTATAAGTCCTTCATAATTACCCTTGATAAAAGCCTTATTCTTTATCCAAACCTTATTATAAAAATAGCCATTATTATAATGATTCAATCCATTTGAAATATAAACTACTCCATTTTCTGTATGATCAATTACAAATAAAAGTGAACTCATCTCATGATTTAAGCCAGTATTAAATATTGTAGAGTCAAGCCATGGGATCGATTGAGTAAAAATGGTTATCGCCTCCGAATTATCTGGCTCAATATCAATATAAATCAAGTCGATGTCAACATAAGGCCTTACAACTTCTCTACCAACCTTTTCATTGTATTTTGTTGCAACAGCCTGGAGTTGTTCAAGAGTTTCTTGCCTTTTCTCTCTTGAAAAATGTTTCCATAATTGATTTTCAGCGACTCGTGCAGAAAATAAAGTATTCCCCAACTTATTTTCAACAGTATCATCTTCAGAATCCAAAAAATCCTCCTTTACCTGTACAAAATATTGACTAATAAAGGAAAGAGCAGCATTTAATACACTTATCACTTTATGATAATCACTTTTTTTGGATATTCCAAAATGAGTTAGCTTATTTCTAATGTAACCCAACTCAATTAGATCAACATAATATGAGTCCTTGATTGAGTATATTCTCTCTATTCTGTTAATACATTCTACATATTCAATAGTCTTAATTTCTACATTGTTCGTAATTAATGAATAATGTAGCGGAACCCTTTCTTTTTCACTTTTTAGTAAGGTTTCTAATATATCAGAGGATAAATCCTTATAGATCAGTAACTCATTTATTTGGGATAAGGCGTTTTTAGATAATATTTCAACCGCATTATGGATACAAATAACAGATAATTTCAAGTAGCTATCTTTGCTAAATTCTTCACTATGTAGGTGCGTATAAAGATCTTCAATAACCACATAGTTCAGATACCTATTATAAAAAGAAAGACCCATTACCAAAGAATCTATACCATTTTCTTTTAACTGAAATTCCATGTTAGCCTCCCTAATTAGTTCCTTTATATTCGTACTTAGACTTTTTTGTTCCCAGCCTGTCAAATTACTGCCACCACACCACTCAATTTATCTAAATTCTACTTTATAAGGATGTCGCCTACCTCAGTTTCAAACTAAAATTAGGATGACGTGTACGACAAGCTTTGATCTACATCATTATCTTCCAAAAATTTTACCCTAATTGTAATACGTTTCTCCATAATATATCTAAACACAAAGTACAGTTTGATCACAAAATATACATCAGTTTATAGAGAAAACCACTCCTAACAATGGAGTGATTTCTTTGGATAGAACTTCTCTTTTATCGATCCAATGCACATTATAAGATTCAAAGAACGAATAAATTTTTTATTTCCCAGATCAAATTTTATTAACCTTTAGAAATTCAATATCGTTTACTAATTTTCCCCAATAATCCCTATTTCCCGTTGCACAAATTGTATCATTTGTGACTTTTTCAAAATCGTTTAGATGAACATATTGATTTAAAATGTAAAAAGGAAAGTTTGCTCTTTTCATTTGTTTTTCATATTCGGGGAATTTATCATGATTATTTTGAAGATTTAAAATAACAAAGCCATAATAAAATTCTTTAGGACAATTGAGAATTATCTTTTCTTCTTGATCTTTGGGATTATAAGTGATTTCTCTCCCAATTTTTAGTAATTGAATTGTATTAATCGCTTGCTTCACCCAATCAAAACTTGTATAACCTACGTCATTTTTTAAATCTAATATCCCTATTATTTCTTTTGTATCTTTGTGATAGATTAATACATCGGGTTCTCTTGATTCATTTTTTTTAATAACTGGATTTCCATCTTTTTTTATCTTTTTGGTTTTCACCCAATAAGCTTCTGGTAAGTAGACCGAAATATTATATGAAACTAGAATTACATAATCTTCACCTAAGATTTCACCAACTAACTTACCAATTAAATCCTCAAACTCAGCTGAACAATTTTTACTTGTTCCTCTCCAAACATTAAAATCTAGTTCTTTTTGTTGATGCCTTTCTTTATAAATTCTTGCCATCTCAAATATTAAATCTTCCATCTTTTTTATTGACATTTTTTATTTACTCCTATATTTTTCGCTTCAACACATATCCCGTCCAATTCAGACCATATTGTCAAAATGTCTATATACGAGATTTACTTGTCCATTTTGTTTTGCTGTTCTATAATGGTTAACCCAATTATCCATCGCATGTACGATACAATCTTTTTTATATGGAATATGGACAATAGGCTTATCCTTTAATATTGGTGGACATAGAGTGTTGTCCATTCCATTTTCCTTGTTAAGATTGACAGCAATAATGGGAATATCTAATTCAATCGCAAACTCCATTTCCCATCTAACGAACTTATATAAATTCTTAGTCTTATTTCCGATCAACACAATCATCAATTTCGTATTTTGTAATCTGGCTCGAAGATTTCGTTTGATGTTCTCTTCCGAAAATACTCTTATCGGATTTAACTCATGTGCGTTATTGAAATCAAATTCAATATTTTCATTTTCTTTCCACGCTTTCAATCTCTGATACGCTAACATATCCTCGTCTGCATCAAAACAGACATATACCTTATTCCTATATACCATCCTAACCCACTCCCATAGATTATTTTGAGTTTCCTTGTGGTACTGAACGTGCTAGAACGATCGCTATGAATACAAATATGAGGATAATTTCTGATGCTTTTATTAGCTCCCCCAGTTCTGATGCAGGAGAAACACCGTTGTATCCACCATTAAACGAATTTGAGACACTGAAAAGCATTGATTTAAGGTATGTTGGATACTCGCTCCCCCAACTGAAATGTTCTTTGTACGGAATGGCGTATAGATAACCGTAAGTTAAGATCATGTAAAAGATGGATGTCGTTAGAGTTATAAATCTTCTTCTTACCCTATGTACCATTAGGAATTGGTTTAATATCGCAGATTCCTCCCATACGTGATAATAGAAGTAGGTAAAGGAGTTCATGAACAATAAATATAAAACAAATATCGTAGTAAGCAAGTTGTCGATTTCCAACCACCAAAGAAAAATGACAAAAAGGAACTTGAAAATTATAAACACATCAACAGCATAATTTCGATTTCTTCTAACCAACCTTTCTACAACAGTATGTTGCTTCTTGCTATTCAATCTTCTTGTCCCCCAGACCGCAAGGAACTTAAATACATTAACAATATTCACCATCTCAACAAGCCGAATAATGACGTCTGTCATAGGATAGATAAAACCATTGTCACTCCGCTTTTCTTTGTTCCTTCCTTGATACATCGTTTCCCCCTAGTAATCTAGCAAAATACCAATAACTTAACATTACCATATTTCCATGATTAAACAATACTGTCTATTAGCATTGCAAAAACTATACTTATTGACACACAATAATTTACATCTAAATCAATGTGTCAAAATATTATATTTCATTATTGAAATATGTCATAAATACATGTATACTTATTGACATATAAATCGAAGGGAAGACGGCAAAATGAATGTAGCATATGTTAGAGTATCTACTAAGGAACAAAACGAGGAACGACAAGTCAAAGCATTGGAATCTCATCAGATTAAGAAATGGTTCACCGAGAAGGTGAGTGGCAAAGACCGTAACAGACCGCAGCTACAAGCCCTTCTAAGCTTTGTAAGAGAAGGAGATACAATATACATTGAATCAATCTCAAGGCTTGCAAGAAGTACATATGACTTCCTTAGTATTGTTAAAGAGTGTGAAGTCAAAGGAGTTCAGCTTGTCAGTTTAAAGGAAAGCATAGACACCTCAACACCACAGGGCAAATTTATGCTTACCATCTTTGGAGCATTATATGAACTGGAAAGAGAGAACATCAAACAACGACAAGCAGAAGGCATAGAAGTAGCTTTAAATAATGGTGTTAAATTTGGCAGACCTAAACAACCAATTACTCCTGCATTCATAAAAGCTTATAAAGATTGGAAAGCAGGAGAGATTACAGCAACAGAAGCCATTAAAAGATTGGAAATGAAACCAAATACATTTTATAGACGTGTGAAAGAGTATGAAGAGCAATCATAAACGCCCTTACTGAATCAATTACATTACTAGTCGAATAAATAAACCAACATTCGAGCGTAGCACATCCGAAACGGTGTGCCTTTTGTTATTATGATTTGAGATGAGAATATAACTAAATAGCGATTAAATAGCTATCGTTGATTTCGATAAAACACATAATAAATCTGATTATTCATAATATTGTATAAAACTAACTTGCTTACCAATTTAATTAATAATTACCTTATATAAGCCTATATATAATTTAAATTAAAATATTCAATCGTTATCTATAACATCATTGGCGAAGCGGTATAATCACTTCCTCAAATATTAGATATTTCTACCAGCAAGCCATCTATAATAAACTTATTATAGATGTAAAAATGTACCCTTTTAGATTTAAACTTAATACTTGCTTTTACTCCGCGCTTTAACGCGCAGACTGCAAGCAAGCAAAAAAGCTGTTTAAATCTAAAAAGTCGCATTTTTACACCTATTAGAATATACAATTTTTTTATTTATTTTATAACCTACTATATGAATTAATAGATGAAAGATATATAACATCTCCTACTAATCATGTTGTCAGGATAGAGTTGCAACTAATAAACAACTTAACTTTTGATTTCATGCTGTGCTGCCAAATTACTATTGTTTAATTCTATGTTTTACTTCTGCAACTAAACAATGTTAACACTAAGTGCAGTGTGAAAAAGAGGAAAAGATAAGACCTTGGGGGAACGTCAACCATCTCTACAAAAAAAACTTACTTACTTCGTAAGTAGGTTTTATTTCGTAGACCAATCGCCCGTTCCCCCAAACCCCCTTCTGCGATACCGTATCTTCGCTTGATTTATTGGATTTGTTTATATAGTGTTGTTGCAGAAACAGGCGTGATTCTATATATAATAGAATATCGCTAAAATTTGCAACAATTCTATTTTATTAATTTACAAACAGTCCAATAGCTTTTATACAAATTAGGATTAGGTAAACCATCTGGCAACTTCCTATTTGTGTCGCGCTTTGAATCTTGAATGAAATAGTTTAACTCTAATTCTTCCATACTTCCATTTAGTACATTTCGACTCTTCATTAGTTTACCGTCATGCTTAATATTCATCTTAGTATAAAGCTCTGTTTGTTCTTGCTTATATAATCGTTTTCCAACAATTGATTCAAGATACTCTTCTAAGCTATGAACCTTACATATCTTGTCAATTAATTTGTATTTCCTTTGATCTAAAAGCATTAATACGTGCCGTATAAAAGCTTTATTCCCATTTTTCTTGTTCGATCTACTTCTCTTTTTGTCATCTTTTAAAATGTCCTTAATTGTATAATAATCTATGCTAGTCTTAGTTAACCTTGCATAGTTAATATGTTTATCAACATTATGCTTCTTTTCAGTTGGCAAATCATAAACGCAATAATCAAAATTGCTGTATCTTGTATTAATAGTTACACCATTCTTTATGAACTCATGTACAGCTTCCAACGTATCATTTGCTGTCTTCATCATGCCATTTAACGCTTGATTGCCTACATTCTTAATCACAACATTGATCTTGTCATCTGGATCGGTTTCACTGAACCTCTTACGACCAATACATTGAACAATCGTATCAAAGTCTCTTATGCCATCTATAATAATCCACTTTATATCTTTGCCATACAGATCAACACCATTATCCATTGTTGTAGTTGTGAATGTAAATTTACGATGTAATGTTTTAGTTTCAATTATCTCTTTAATCTCTTCACGTTCAAGATGTTTACCATACTTGGAATTATCATTTTTCTTGGAAGACTTCTTAACTAAATTTCCATTTTCATCTTCTTTTAGTGGATCGCTAAAAATGAATACAGAGTCTTCATACTGTTTGCTCAGATTGTAAATTTTCTCTACATTGTTGCAGAAATACAGAACCTTATGATTATCATCTACATTCTTATCAATAAAAATTTGTAATGAATCATCGTTTTCAAAAAATAACATTTTATTGATACGTGAATAATCTTTTTTAAGTTTGTAAGATACAATATTATGTTTCTTACCATAAAGATTTTTTAGAAGTCTAAAGAAATCAGTACCTGTTGCACTCATAAAAATAGTAATGCTACTCATGTTATTGCATATTGCTTCCATTGATAAGTGATTGTTGTAGTTAAACTCACTATCAGTCAAAAAATAATGACATTCATCACATACAACATACTTAAACATTTCAAAATTGAAGCTTCCTGATTTGATTATAGAAGCTTCGATCTGCTGATAATTGACAACAGTTATCGTATCAGTCTTATGTTCAGTACTATTTGCTACCTGTGCTTTTAGTTTGTCACGATTAGTAATGAACAGGATACGATCACTTGTTAATCTTGCTTCTTTATACAATTCATCTATTACGAACGTTGACTTACCTGTTCCTGTACCTGCATTGATATTAATAAAATCACCAATCGTCCAATGTTTATATGATGTTCCTATTTCATCTGAAACCCATTTCTTAGTTTGTAATTCTGTAACTTTATCCATTCTTTATTTCCCCTTTTAATCAGTCTATTTAGCTTAAACTCCTAATTAGCTTGCAATACAAACTTCTAATGTTCCACGCTTGTTTAAACAAGCTGTAAATATACTTTCCGAACCTCTAATTCTTGGTACTTTTATACTTCTTAGTCCATCTGATTCAACAGAGACAACATCATATTTGACGTCAATTGTTTCAGTCATATTGTTTAGCAGCTTCTGGTTAACTATCGTCACCGAGTATCTTCCATTCTCATATTCCAGTTTAGTTGCACTCTCTCCCTTAAACTTGCCTCTTGCAAGCTTAAGTTCATAAGTCTCATTAATATGTTCTATCATTCCATTAACACTCGGACTTTCAAATATCGTTAATATACCTTCATAACTTACCAAACCAATACAATCGAGTCCTGTCGCGTTTAAAGTATTGTCACGAAATGAGAGCATCTTGATATTCTGTTTTGTGTATCCATCATTACTATTAATCCGCTCCAATGTAGGACGTAATGACTTTATCCTACATTCAACGTATTTGATGTATAGATTAAACCAGTCAGTGATATGGGTTTTATTCTTGACAATATACAAAGCCATTGCCCAATGATCAACTAGCCAATCATGTGGTTTACCGTAATATGTCTTATTTGATTTGTCGCGTACTCTTTCATTACTTCTTTTACATGAATTCAACAGTAAACAAAGTGAATCAATACGCTCTTTTTTGCTCAAAGGTCTGTACAGTTCTTTCTTATTAATTACTTTATCTACTTCCTTTAGCAATACATCTTTAACATATTCATAATCTTTTAAAGAAAATCTTTGCCCATATTTACCTTTTAATTTCTGCGCTTCTGTCTTCGTCTTCTTGCCTTTAACTTTCTTAACCATAATAAATATTTCCCCTTAATACTCACGCTTATCACCTCTTTCGTTTGTTTATTTGTTGTTTATGTCACGCTATGCCTACGTTTTAGTAGAACCTCTTTTTATTGTTATGTTTATCTAGTGATGTGAGTTATTTGATTTTCAAACCTATGCAAACTTTGCTACGACATTGTTCTTAACCCAATCTTTATTAGCGATCTCATGACCAGCATATGTTGCAAAACTACCAAGATCTATGCCTGATCTAGAACTCAGTGTTAATACACCATTACTACTAAACTCAATACTGGCGTTACCATTAAATACGATTGACTTCCTACCACCATCATCATTAGCATTTAGCCAAATATTGTTTCCTACCTTTAAATCAGTTCCTACATCAATTGTTGTGTCAGCGGAAATTGTGCCACCTGTAATATTAGGTGATTCAATAGTGGTTGAAGTTATCTTAGTCGCCTGAATATAGTTAGGCAGCGTTGGAATATATGGTTTGTCCTTAATATGTCTATCCCAACTAATTACTGCATTGTCTCCCATTTCCACGTTCATAATATATCTCCCTCATAAATGTTAGTCCCTCCACTACTAATTACATGAATAATAAGATTTCCTCCAACTGTACAATCAATACTACCCACATATTGAAAGGTATCTACTACACAATCAATCGCAATGTCTGGGCTAAATATCCTCAAAAAGTATTCTTGTGCCTTTGCTTGAGAGAGTCCACTCGTTTCCATTGATGAGTCAGTTATGAACTCTGGTTTAAAGTCATTACTTTTGCAAAACTTTACGTAACCGCTTTCATTTTTCTCCATGTCAAAAAAGCCTATGATCGTCGACATCGAAGTAGCATTAGGACTTTGCATAAGATATGTTGGGTATTCTTCCGTAAACTGCTTATGAATTTTCTTTGCTTCATATTCAATTATCTTTGCAATCTCTTCAACTGTACTGTCTTTATTAACTCTTCTTTCCACTTCAGTTCTAAGCTGTTCAGAACAATGCTGTACACCAGATGAAAACAGTGAAACATTATCTGTTAATGATGTTAGTTTACGATGATTATTAGATACAACTTCATTTCCTTTCATTATTCTACCCTCAGCAGCTATGATTAAATAGTTACTTGGATTGTTTACTACTAAAGCTAAACTCATTAAAATCACTCCTTGTTGTCGATATAGTTTACGTATTTCATTAGCTTGTCATAACCAAAGTTATTGTGACCATTTTCAAAGTTACTTATCTGAGAAGCGCTACAACCAATATGCTTTGCCAATTCTTTAATTCGAATTCTCTTCTCAAACCTTTTAACCCTATAAGTTTCTCTAATATCCATTTTTGTACCTCCCTTCAATTTTTCAATAAAAAAAAGAGGTCAATTAACCTCTTTGAATGACTCCTAATTAGATTCTATAAATTTCAAAAGACTGTGTTTTTTTCTTATCAATATATTATATTATACTACACAAATCTAAAAATGTCAATCATTGGTATTTTCAATAAATATATGATAATTCTCTATGTGTAGTATTTCAATGAAATTCATATTTCATGTATAACTAATAACTAGATACATTTTTGCTGGCAATCTCATTATACAAAGCTTCAGACAGTAGCGTATTTATATTCTTGTATTCATAATAAGGTATTCTAATCAATTTAATTCCTTTAGCCTTACAGTAATTATTTTTAATTTGATCGTTTTTTTTCCGTTTAATAAATCCTCTTTCTCCCCCGAAAATCTCTAGTGGCTCATAATGTTGTTTACCATCAAATTCTATCAAACAAAGTAGAATTCCATTCTCATCAAAAACACCAAAATCAAAAGGTAGTTCTAGTTCATTCCTACAGTCTGGAAATTTAAGTTGACGAGTATACTCGAATGAATTATCTTCTAAGTATTTCTTTATTGCTCTTTCACCTTTACTCATTTTACAAATTGGGCAACCTTTTCCTCTCAACAAATTACCTGGTGAAATAGAAAATTCTTCTCCGCAATAATTGTGAATTACCTGTATCTTATTTTTATCTCCAACATATTCACCAATAACAATAAACTCATTTCCAAATCTCTCTACAACTTGATTAACAAATTGTTCATGTGATTTAGTCTTTATTTTAGACAATTTATTAAAAAAGCACTTCGGACAACCTTTTTCTGTAGTTATAAAAGAACCGCAGTGAACTTCCCAATGGTGGGAACAAGTTCTACACTTAATCTCTATGTAATCGCTAGATCCAGTATATTCACCTATCAATTCATAGAGATTTCCTTTTTTTTCATTAAACTCAGTAGTAAAATCATCGATACTTTTTTTATTCCATTTACCTATATTATCGTATCGACATTTTGAACATCTACTTCCTCTATTAATAAAAGCATCACCTGTTGTTTCAAATTCTCTTTCACAGGATTTATGAAACATAACCACTTTATTTTTCATACTAGTGAAAGCAGAAATAACTTTATATTCTCCAGCAGTTATTTCTTCTATCTCATGTGAGAATATTTCATTAGTCCTTTTTTTGTACTTTGTTCTACACAACTCACATTTACTTTTTCCTTTCAATACAACAAGTGGTTTTGCAATAAATGTATTTCCGCAGGTTTCATGTAAAATTTCTGTGTTTTTCGATGAGCCTTTATAAATTCCACTTACTCTATACCCTAGTGTGGAAAGACTTTGATTCAACTCATCTAAATTTGTTATCTTGCAAATAAATCTCTGGCATTTACATTTTACACCTCTCCTTAATAATCTTTTAGGATTATAGTTATCTACTGCGTTACATTTGTTGTGTCTAAATAATGTAGGTGTTAACCTATTATGGAATGCACCTACTAATACATACTCATCACCATAAACCTCAAAAAGCCTTTTCACAAATTCTTCCTCATTCGTTTTTTTCATTGAAAATCACTCTCCCTATAGGAAAAGTATTTCCAGTAATTTTGTAAATAAATCCCAAAATATTCACCTCGACTCCTTAGTTAGTGAAATTATGTTGATTATTTACAGCCTGACTATGAGGCAACTTCTTTTAATTATTTGAAAGCATCCATTTCAACCAATAAACAATAAAACCACTTGCCTGTAGCAAGTGGCTCATTAATTAGATATTTATTATATAGACTTTATATGCTCTTAAACGATCAATATCAGCTTGTATAGCTCGTCTGCGTTTAAGTAAGTATAAAAGCTCCATGCTATTTAAATAGCTGTAGGTAGGCTTGTGTGATTGCTATGAGTCTTTCATATGATGCGACAATTACTCATTAATCTTGTACCTCAACTCTTTCTATTCGTCACTGGACTAAATTGACTATGCTGATTTACCAGATCATCACTTTTCATTTGGATATAAATTCGTGTCATTCTAAAGTCGTAATGTCCAAGTATTCGCTGTAATGTAAATGGATCACCACCATTTAATATGTATGTTTTAGCCATAGTATGGCGAAAAGTATGTGCCGTACATCGGATCTCTTTACCTATTCCAGCCTTTTCACCGTAATACTTTAAACGTTTATTAAACTGATTTTGTCCTAAAGGAACACCGTAACAAGATAGAAAAACACGTTCAGAAGTGAAGCTTTTTTTATTTTCCTCTACCAACTGATGTAGTAGCTTAACAGTTAAATGTGAAATTGGGATAATTCTCATTTTTCTATTTTTGTTCTGTTGTGCTGCTAAATGGATAAGTCTTGATTTAAAATCAATGTCCTCACATTTTAAACCTATCAACTCTTTCGCACGAATTCCACTGTCCCAAAGTAAAATCATTGCAACATAATCTCTGAATCCAACATAATCACGTTTATTCGGTTGTTCAAGCAATATTTTAATTTGTTCGGGAGTAAATCCTTCTACTAAATCCTCTTCAATTTTTATGAGTTTCAGATTCCTAATAGGATTATCTAGAATAATCTCATCACGCTCTAGCTGATTAAATACCGCTTTAAGTATTCTAAGACGAATATTAATATATGTGTCACTCAGCCCAGTTCCTTGTTCGGTTGTTATAAATTTATGTCCATCATATTTTTTAGCATCATATCTCATGAAATTCACATGATTACGCAACATATCAACTGATATATCAGCTATCTCGTTAATTTCATAATGTTTCTGTAACCAGTTAGTAAAATGCTTCCATTGATTGTCATAATCTTTTAACGTTCGTTCACGTAATCCCTCAGACTTTTTGGTAGAAACAACATAATTAATTGCTTGTTCCAAGGAATATGAAGGATAGACCTTCTCCATACCTACATTAGTTCTTCTTTCACGTTTCTTAAGCAAATAAAAAACCTCCTAAACAAGTGTATTTTGCATAATACACAAGTCTAGAAGGTAACAATTCATAATCCATAACAAGCAGTTTTAGGGTTGTGTTCCCACAAACACATGCTTACGGATTGTATCATTTCCTGTTGTAATTCATAATCCTCTACGAACAATTCAATTCCGATCTAGTCGTCACATTTCTCTTTCTTACCTGCTTCTTCTCTCGTACGGAACGAAGAACCGCAACCACATGTTGCAATTGCATTCGGGTTGTCGATCGTAAAACCGCCGCCCATACCAGAATCCTTATAGTCGATTTGGACACCATCCAAATATTTTGAACTTTCATCATCGACAACAACCTTTAAACCATGAATAATAAATTCTTTATCTGACTCTGCTTGCGCATCATCAAATCCCATACCATAAGAGAAGCCGCTGCAACCACCAGCTTTAACCCCAAGTCGTAAGAACATATCTGCTATTTCTTGCTCAGCGAGCAATTCTTTGATCTTCTCGCCTGCTTGTTCAGTAATCTGGATCATCCTATAACCCTCCCGTTAAATCCATTGTTCAAGAAGATACGCCTTTGCATATTAGCAAGTCGTTATAGAACTAGTATATCCCGAAATGAAAAGCGACTCAAGAGACAACAAAGAAGATAGACAGTGCTAAATGTCATTCTTGCAATATTAAGCCTGTTTAACCTGCTGGATTACCTGATTGGATAAATAATATTCAAGTAATAGCTTATCGAGCTGAACACTGCACTGCTGTACTTCAGGATGCAAAAAACCATATCGTGTACCTAATGAAACCATTTGACCTCGCAAATTCTCAATTTGAGAAGATATACTTACTTTTAATTTCGTCGAACCACTCATTAACAATTTGATCACCTTTGTATGATTATTCATTTCTTAGTATACAGGAAATTTGTCCCAAATCAACTGCAAACTTCTACTTTTTAATTTGTTTTTTTCTATTCATCTACCTTATATTTCAAAAAAATGACAATCGTTGCTTATTGCCGCTTGACGAACAAAGGTTTATAATAAGATGTTGGATAAATCTGATTTAAGTAAATCAAGTTTTTTAACGATCTATAATTATATAATAAACATAATCAATTTCCAAAGGAGGTTTAGCCGAATGAGCTTTAGCGCAACCAACCTTGATACACGCATGGCTGAAATTGCTGACAAAGTACATAATGGTGAACGACTCAGCAAAGAAGATGGCGTATATCTTTATGAGTCTGACGACTTATTGACCATTGGACAGCTTGCCAATGAAGTTAACCTGCGCATGAACGGAAAAAAAGTGTATTTTATCGAGAATATGAGTTTATATTTCACCAATGTTTGCGAAGCTCACTGTGCTTTCTGCCATTTCCGTCGTGATGAAGGAGAAGAAGGCTCGTATACTGTCACACCAGAGGATATGTTCTCATTTATTGATGAACATGCTCATCCTGAGGTAAGAGAATTTCATATTACTGGAGGACATAATCCTCACGTCCCTTTTGAATATTATGTCAACTATGTTCGCGCACTTAAAGAACGTTATCCGAATGTTACCGTTAAGGCTCATACAGCTGCTGAGATCGAATTTTATTCCAGAATTTCTGGACTTAGTTATAAAGAAGTATTGGAACAATTTATCGAAGCAGGTCTTGATACTTTAACAGGTGGCGGTGCAGAAATTCTATCTGAACGTTACCGTAAGAAGATGGGTGTGGGTAAGGCTACATCCGAACAATGGCTTGAAGTGCAGCGTGTAGCCCATAAGCTAGGCTTACGTACACATGCAACCATGCTATATGGCTCAATTGAGACGCTTGAAGAGCGTATTGATCATATGATTCAACTGCGTGAGCTTCAGGATGAGACCGGTGGATTCATGGTATTCATTCCGAACTCCGTTCAACCTGCAAATGTCAAAGCGAGCCTCAAACGATATGTGTCTGCTTGGGACGAGCTTAAAACAATTGCGATCTCCAGACTCATGCTCGATAATGTCCAACATATTAAAGCTTATTTTATCAATATGGGCACCAAGATTACTCAGATTGCTCTTACTTTCGGTGCTTCTGATGTTCATGGTACGATCGTTAATGAACGTATATCTCATGCAGCTGGTGCTTTATCACCAGAAGGTATGACTCGTGAAGAACTTGTCTATTTAATCAAGGGTGCTAACCGAGTTCCTGTTGAACGTGATACATTCTATAACGAGATCAAAATATACTAAAAGGGGCAAACATGAAAAAATTCGTCATACTTGGAGGCGGATACGGGGGGACCACGATAGCCCATCATTTAATTGATAAAGGTCTCCCTGATAAAACCCAAATCATACTAGTTGATCAAATGCCGTTTCAAGGGCTTAAAACCGAATACTATGCACTAGCCGCAGGTACAGCAGCAGACATCCATTTACGTGTTGCTTTTCCAGTCGATGAGCGACTGACACATCTATACGGAACCATAAATCAAATTGATTTAGAAAACAAAACCGTTTATTTTGCCAATCAAGAGCCTCTTGAATACGACTTTCTTGCCATTGGACTCGGGTGTACGGATAAATATCACGATATCCCTGGTGCAGAAGAGTATACCAATTCGATTCAGAGCTTTACACAAACCCGCAGTACATATAGAAAAATCAATGATATTCATCCTTACGGACAGGTGACCATCGTTGGTGGGGGTTTAAGTGGGGTTGAGGTTGCAGCTGAGCTTCGAGAGAGTAGACCTGACCTAAACATCCGCATATTGGATCGTGGCCCGAGTGTTCTATCTTCTTTCCCAACAAGGCTTCAAAGCTTCGTCCGTGGCTGGATGACTGAGCATGATATCGAAATGAGATCTCATGTATCTCTAGCTAGAGTTGACGGTGGAGAGTTATATAACGAAAATGAAATTATTTTGACAGATGCAACCATCTGGACTGCTGGTATTCAGCCAAGTCCTATTGTTCGCGCCTTACAAGTGCCTAAGGATGCCCAAGGTCGTGTAATCCTGAATGAATACCACCAGATCCCTGATTATCCTGAGGTATACGTTGTCGGTGACTGTGCATCACTTCCTTTCTCTCCAAGCGGTCAAGCTGCTGAAGCGCAAGGCAAGCAGATTGGAGAGGTTATGCAGGCATTATGGAAGAACGAAACTCCACGACTAGGCAAAATCAAGCTCAAGGGCACCCTTGGTTCATTAGGTAAAAAGACAGGCTTCGGTATGATGGGCAAAAAAGCTGTCATGACAGGAACTGTACCGCGCTTACTGAAGAACGGTGTTTTGTGGATGTCTAAGCAGCATTTTGGATAAACTACTAACAATCGTTTAGGACTATATGAATCACATGATACCAAAATCACATGATACCTATCAGAGGTCGGTTATCGCTTTTATCTCTTGTATTTTTAGAATAATTTGAACTTCTAATTTGGCAGCTGTTTCTGCAAATACGGCTTCACCGTTGACTAAAGCATACGGACTCATATAGCATTCACCACAATTACCTAAACATCCATATTCGATTACATCTAAGTTTGGATCGGACTTAAGCTTATGCATGATTTCATCCGTTCCATGAAAAGCATTTGCACAACAGAATTCCACTATTGGTCTCATTCGGTTTCACCTCAAATCTGATTGTAGCAATAATTTTTACTGTCGCATAGGTTGAGGATCATTTTCAATTGGCGTCAAATGTACTATAATAAAATTATTGTAATGAAAGGAGATGTGTCCAATGAGTACAGAAACACAAGATAGCATGTATGACGAAGTGTTAGAGGTTCTTGATAAATTACGCCCATTCTTACAACGTGATGGTGGCGATGTTGAGCTTGTAGATGTTGAGGATGGTATCGTTAAGCTTCGCTTAATGGGAGCATGTGGTTCATGCCCAAGCTCGACTATTACACTAAAAGCAGGAATCGAACGCGCTCTAGTTGAAGAAGTTGAAGGTGTTCAAGAGGTAGTACAAGTATTCTAGTCTTACTAAATACTGTATCACTCACAAAAAGGCTGCTCCTTAGGAAGATTATTCTTCTTAATAGGAGCAGCCTTTTTGTGAGTGGAAAAGTTATGGATTAGTTGTAATATGTTTTCCCATAATTATTAAGTCTCGCTCAATACCATCAAGGTTAGCAACTCTTGGTAAATGGCCCCATTTACTAAATCCAAATCTTTCAAATAGATCTAAACTAGGAAGATTCTGACCAAATATAAATCCAAGCAGTGCGCTAATACCAAGCTGAGGACAAGTATCAATTGCCTTGGTAAGCAGTATTCGCCCTAGCCCTTGTCTACGATAGTCTGGCGATATGTATATACTTACCTCGGCAGTTGCGAGATAAGCGGGTCTACCGTAGAATGATTGATAACTTAGCCAACCAGCAATCTCACCATCAATCTCTGCCACCCATAATGGCCGATGATCTGCTGAATGTTCGTCGTACCAATTATGTCGGCTCTCCACAGTAATGGGCTTCGTATCTGCTGTAACCATTCTTCCAGCAATAGTTGAATTATAAATGTCAACAATTGCTTCAAGATCCTCGAATCGCGCGTCTCTAATATTCATATTTATTTGTATTCCCTCAATTATGAATTATTATTTGTTTTGGGATAAATAAGTGAAGACGATCGTTATCGATTGCATAACCATATGGCATCCTTTATCTAAGTCCACCATGTTAGCTTGTGTATTCTCGAGTCTTATTCGATCTCCACCTCGCCTATTCTCATCCAATAGATCATCTAGCATATCAACATTAATAAAGTGGATTTCCATGTTACGCTGATTACGAAGCTTATCAAGTGTAACTTTATGCTGATTCTTCAGGCTAGTTAACTGTTCTTCTAACCATTTGTAGTTCGAACTAAATCCACGCATATGCCGCAGCACTGTAAAAAATGAAAATTTATCCTTCATTTTCTCTGTTCGCAAATTAAACATTTCATTCATGAAATAACCGAGCTTATCTAATATCGAGAACATGCGGATCAATCCATTTTTATAAAAATAAATAAAACGGTGGTAATCATATGCCTCTTCAATTGTCATCAGCTCAATAAATTTCTTATCCACCCTATTAGCATATTTACGCGCGACATACTGGCTTTGCTCGAGTTCGTTCACTGCATCAATGAAACCCTGACACCATATTTCTACACGTGCTTGACGATCTTTGGGAATTGCTACACGCGTTCTCCCAGAATAGATAATCGCACGGAATGAATTAATTGCTGATTGCACACTTACCATTTCATTCGAATCGAGTCTTCTTGGTTCGTTAAATAGAAATCTCAGCATTCCGCTCACTCCATCTCACGCAGAATCTATCGCTTAAGGCAACCATCGCAATAGAGCATGAACACCTGCTTCAGGGGTATGCCCATAATTCCTTAATGCCTGGCCTCCTTCTACTTACCTTTACGTGCAAATATTGTCAGTACACATAAATACACTAGAACGGTGAATAATCCCGTTATCAGTAGGCCATGAATTAACGTAGCAATCAAATGTGAATACCAGGTTTCGCTAAGAAGCGTGAACGTCACAGAAGCTCCGCTAAATATTTGCAGAACAACAAGTGTTAATGCAAGTAGCATGCCTTTATATACTTTGTCGATACCACGATAATGTTTACGGGCAATCACGAACATAACAAGTAGAAGAATAAACATCAGTAACGCAGCTACTCTGTGCGTAAAGATAATCCCTGTAGCCCCTTCAAGGTCAGGAATGATCTCCCCGTTACATAATGGCCAATCTAGACAGCCTGCTGATGATTTGGTGTGTCTAACGTATGCGCCCATATACACTACAATATAACAATATACGATAGAAATCCAAATTAACGTTCTAAATGAGCGAGACATTAAACGAAGCTCATTAGCTGCTTTACCTATATAATCCCCCCACTTTGTAAAAACAAGCGCGAGCATAAAAGTAGCAGCAAAAGCCACAAGTGAAATCCCAAAATGGAGGGCCATTACGATTGAAGATTGTTGTTTAAGTGCTGCTAATGCACCAAGATATGCCTGAATAATCGTGAATACACTGGCAATGACTGCAAACCATTTAGCATCCTTACGTTTCACATACATGAATACTAAAATAACCGTTATTAACAAGAGAATCCCAAATATCCCAGTAGTCAATCGATGACTGGATTCTATTAGTTGTGGGATTGTAAACTCAGCGATGAATTCACCATTACAGAGCGGCCATGTATCACCACAAGCTTTGCCTGAATCTGTCTTTGTTACAAGTGCTCCACCAAGCACTACTAGCATCATGAAAAAAGCGGAAGCAAAAGCCAAGTATTTAATTCGTTTCTGCATATTGTATATTCTGCCCTTCTTCTTCGTAAGAATCGTATCATTCAAAAGAATCTAAAATTAATTATAACGATTTTAGCCTATCAATTCCAATTGAATTTGTGACAAACTAGCCAATTTCACTAGATTCATTCATTATCGAGAAAAATAATTTTCTTATTATAATTTACATTTTTATCTAAAAGTGATATCATAATAATATAATTTAGATATTAAACGAAAAGAGGAATGAGATCATGAAAGAAACCAAAGCATGGAGAATCAATGGAGTCGTAGCAATTCTATTATTTTTAGTATTCCTTGGAATAGCTGGTGGCAGCTTCTATTTTATTGACAGGTTTAATGAGCCTTTATTTGTTATTCCTGGTATCTTAGGTGCGGTAATCGCGTTTATTATCCTTACATCCATTAAGGTTGTACAACCTAATCAAGCAATTGCCCTTACATTCTTCGGAAGCTATATTGGCACTCTACGCGAAGCAGGCTTTTGGATGACCGTTCCATTCACAGTTGGGAAGAAGGTTTCATTGCGGATGCGTAACTTCAACTCCGCGAAGCTTAAAGTGAATGATATTAATGGGAACCCAATTGAAATCGCAGCTGTTATTGTATTTAAAGTTGTAGACTCAGCAAAAGCCTTATTCGATGTAGATAAATACGAAGTCTTCGTTGAAATTCAAAGTGAAACAGCTTTACGTCACGTTGCAACTAAATATCCTTATGACAGCTATGAGAATGGCTACTCTCTGCGCGGTAATTCAGAAGAGGTTGCTACTGAGCTCGTTAACGAATTACAACAACGTTTAACACTAGCTGGTCTTGAAGTAGTAGAAGCAAGGCTGACACACCTTGCCTATTCTGCAGAAATTGCTGCAGCGATGCTACAGAGACAACAAGCTGATGCCATCATTTCAGCCCGCCAGAAAATTGTTGAAGGTGCTGTCGGTATGGTCAAATTGGTCGTCGCTGACATTGAAGCTAGCGGAATTCCACTTGATGACGAGCGCAAAGCAGCTATGATAAATAATTTAATGGTTGCCATCGTATCTGACCGCTCTGCGACACCTGTAATTAATACGGGAACGCTATACTAATACCCTATGTCTACCAAGAAGCAATTCCCATTAAGGCTCGACCCCAAGCTCTACGAAGCTTTAGAGCACTGGGCCTCAGACGAATTCCGCAGTGTCAATAGCCATATTGAGTTTGTGCTTCGCGAAGCATTAAAGCGTGCAGGAAGATTACCTGGGAGTAAACCTTCATCACAGATAAACTCCTCACACAGCACTACTGATGAGACGAATGAATCATCCTAAATGAATCCTTCACAGAAAGGGACTGCCTCAAGTTGATCATCACTGATCGACTATTGAGACAGTCCCTTGTTTTAATTAAATCAATATCATTAGGTTTATTTGCGAGTAACGGTTACAATACCGTCTTCATACTTAATATCGAAGCCAAACTCAGTTGCAACAAAACGAAGTGGAACATAGGAATAAGCATCTTTGGTTACAACCGCTGACTGCATTTCTTTCTCTACTCCATTTACACTTGCTTTATTTGAACCAAAATGCATCACTATTGTTGTTTCAGTTAAATAATCAAGAATGGTAATCTCTTGTTTAGCACCATCCCATTTTACATCTGCATCCAATTGTTCTAATAATGCACGAGTAGGTACCATTGTATATTGATCCTTGTTAATGTATGCATCACCAAAAAAATCTTCAGTTTCTTCTTCCAAAACAGTATAGAATTGTACATCTTTATTCAGTAGCTGTAAATCATCTTTAATCAGTTTGAAAACTGTAGAATTTTTATCAAAATTGGCTAACAATTTACCAACCGAGATATCATCCTGTGAAGGATCAATTACGATTGCTCCACCAGTCGTATCAATTACATCAGCTTTAACTGGCTTATTAACATTCCATTGATCACTTGTTACCTTCAATTTAAAACCTTTAAATCCATCAACAACTGCAGCTGGTGGCAGAACTAGCTCAATATCTGCATTTGTCTTCCGGATGTATGACTCGTTATCCAGATACAGATCAAGCTTCAATGTCAGAGCATTTAGTTCTTTAAGCTCTGGATCATTCAGATTGATTTCAGCAGATAGTTCTTTGAGAGTTTCTACGATAAATGGCATAACCATGGTTATCGCCGTTTCCTTGTCATCGAGTATCGAAGCAAATGCAGCCGAGCTAGGATCAGCCTTCATGCTTTCCTTCACGATTGGGATGACGACATCATACAGCGAACTAATTAGTTGCTTCAAACCCGCTTCATCTTTAACGATATTTTCTAGCAATCCTTTAATAAGCTTGATTAAATCTGTACCATTTAGTTCAATGTGAAGCTTCGTCAATTGTACAGACTGCCCATTAATTTTTTCAGACACTTTGGAAGTAGCTACTTTGACATCAGGTGAGTGTCCAACGAAATATTGAACAAAAGATGGAAGTAACGCTTCTACTTGCTTATCTAGACCTTTCATTTGGTCCATAATATCAGCTGGTAGCATACCACCAGTTGGATCAAGATTCAGAACAATCGGCTTCTTAGCCCCATCGATATGTACAGTTACTGTTTTGTCATTCATTGCTAATTTGAATGGAATTTCTTTTGCTTTAATCGCTAGTTTACCAGCCATTGATAGATGTGTACTATCTTGTGTCTTGATACTATCAATTGTAAGTTTCATAGAATTCAGCAACGCAATCATAGCAGTATCTTCAGTAGATGGTTTATAACCAGCGTCCATCAGCATCTCCATCGACAAGGACATACTTCCTTCAGCGCTTTTCGCCGTCATGTTCTTAACGAGCGCCTTGGACATATCAATACCAGCGATGGATTGACAGCCTGCTAGAACAACCAGCATTGCAGCAAGGAATATACTAATTACACTCCTCAGCCCTTTTTTAAATAACATTTCCCCAACACTCCTTTAGCTTCTAGTAGAATTAAACATACAAGTATATTATACGGGATAAACAGCAAAAAAGACTCATATTAATTAAACAAAATATTAAGTTTAATTTCTACATCATCATTCCATGTAATGGATAAGCATCACAAAGGACATCACCATATAACAAAAAAAGCTGACCCTATCAATCAAAATGACAGGATTAGCTCGTTCATTTGCTTCCTATTGAAGTGTTTGGAGTAGCTTTTTCATTTGTGTCAATTGTGTGTATTTGACTCGTACCCTTTACAGGATAGTATCTATTTACTAAGTTTCTTTACTTTGACGAATTTGCTTATCAATTTACGTAATGGGGCTGGGAAGTTCTCTACATCATCTTTGGTTACAACCTTTGTTAACATGAGCATAAGTGGATATAGGATCAGAACAACACTACATACGATGATCGCATTAATCATCTCATTGATGCGATCAATGGAGAAGAGATGCAGATACGTATGTGTCAGCCACTCGAGGCCTACTCCAATAGCGACAATAATAATAGTAGATGCTATAAGTCCAATCCACTTCCGTCCGAATGTAACGAAAGGAATAGCTTTACGAAGTACAATTAGATTAATAATAGACATCACAACAAAACAAAGTCCTGTCGCAATTACAATCCCATAAATACCAAGCCACGGTGCAAGCGTAAGATTGAGTACAAGCTTCGTTGCAATCCCGACCACTACACTGGCGACTAGCGGTCTCATTCGACCTAATCCCATAAGTACTGCACCAGAGGTTTGCATAACGATCTGGAACATCGCGCTTACAGTAAGTAGGCTGATAATATAGTGTCCGTTAGCATAACCATAAGCACTTTGTTCATAGCCAAATATAAATCCATTTAACGGCCTTGCGCCGATTGCGACAAGAAGCACCATAGGCAAACCAGTTAAGATCGCTAACTGTAGCACCCTAGAGGTGTGATGTTTAACCAGATCTATTTTACCTTGCGAATAGGTTGAAGAGATTAAAGGTACAATCGATTGACTAAGTGCAATTGCTAGAATGATTGGAAGCCCTGCAAGTGATTGTGCACGACCACCTAGTATACCAAGTAATTCAACTGCTTCATTATAAGTAAAACGATCGCTCAAGAGCGTTATAAGAGATGTACTATCAATACTGTAAACAAGTGTCACCGTTATCGAAAATATAACAATCGGAATCGATAGCTTCAACATACTGAATAGAATCTGTTTATTACCTTTTAAGACAGGAACCGTGCTTGTGAGATTCGCATTGTCACTCCCTTTAGACTGGCTACGAGTAGAAAGATCTTCTTTGGCATCTTCTTTACGCAGCTTCAAGGTATAATAAATCATCACACAGAGCGCAGCAACACCACCTATTACGCCCCCGAACGATGCACCAGCAATCGCCCATTCGTCCGAGATACTAAGCAATGCATAAGCAAGTCCTACCGCTGTAACTAAACGAAACACTTGCTCAACAACCTGTGAAACCCCATTAGGCATCATATGTTGTCGGCCTTGAAAATAACCTCTCATAACAGCTATTAGTGGAAACAATAGCAACGTAGGTGCAATGACTTTCGTCGCTAGTACTGCTTTAGGATCGCCTGACAAATCTGCAGCAAACCAGGGTGCTAAGACAAAAAGAATTACGGCCATTACGATACCTGCAATGATCGCAAACATAATCGCAGTACGGTAGATACGACCTGCCTCTTCATGACGACCAATCGCTGTCCGTTCAGAAATCATTTTGCTCAGAGCACTTGGAATACCCGCCGTTGCTACAACCAGAAACACCGAGTATAAGTTAAATGCGATCGCATACGAACCCATTCCCTCATCACCAAGTAGATAGACAAGCGGTATACGTTGAAAAACGCCAAGAAACCGCGCAATCAGCGCGGCAACTGTTAGAATAATCGTTCCTTTAATAAGCGAATCTTTACTCAATGTTGTTCCTTCTTCCTACCTCATAGACTTAAATGAGCAACCATACGATAAATACAATAATCATAACCAATTGCAATATAATTTTGACTGCTGCACTTGCAAAGAAACCAAAAACAGATCCAATGCCAGCCTTAACTGCTTGCTCGAATTTAGTACCAATCATGAGTTCCCCAATAATCGCACCGATAAAAGGACCTAGAATTAATCCAAAAGCCGGTATAACAAATGGACCTACGATAAGACCAATCGTTGAACCCCAGATGGATGCTTTAGAGCCTCCAAATTTTTTGACACCCATCGCTGACACAACATAATCTGAGACGGTGAGTATTAGAACAATTAAAGTTTGAATAATCCAGAACCACCAGCCGAAGGGATCGAAGCTAATTAGCCAACCATAGACGAAGAATGCGGCGTAAATAGCAAACACACTTGGAAGAATTGGATATACAGTTCCGATCATCCCGATGATAAACAAGAGAATTACCAGTATCCAAGCTACAATATCCAACATTATTTATTCAAAATGTATTCATGGATTATTTTAGCTACACCATGTTCATTGTTCGTCACAGTGACGAGATCTGCATTCGCTTTTAACTCATCCTGTGCGTTCCCCATTGCTACTCCAAGTCCAGCAGCACGAATCATGGTCAGGTCATTCATAGAATCACCCATTGCGATAACTTCACTCATTTCTATGCCTTGCAGCTTACAAACCTCGATCATCCCGCTAGCTTTGGAGATGCCCTTCGGATTAAGCTCAATGTTATTGATATTCGAGTTCGTAATTTCAAACAGATCCCAAGAGGTGACTTCTTTGCGTATTTGAGCAAGTAATTCACTGTTCTCCTCATAAAATCCGAACTTGAGCCATGTGTTCTGTTCGATATTCTCTGCCCACTGATCTCGATTAAACAAGCCTTCAACTGCATAAGCCCAGTACCATGAACCACTCTTCACTGCCATCTCATGCAATCTACCAATGATATCTGTTGGCAAGATGATTCGTTGATGCAATTGATGTGGGGCACTCCATACTTCACTACCATTCACAGAAACGAGTGGAGCTTGAAGCTTAAGCTGCTCTACATATGGCAAAACACTTTGCACACCACGTCCTGTTGAGAACATAACAGTAACTCCAGCGTCAATTGCCGCTGCGATCGCTTCGCGATTCTCTTCGGATATCTTTTGCTCTTCATTCAAGACAGTTCCATCCATATCAAGTGCAAGCAATTTATATTTAGTCGTCATGAGCTATTCCTCCCTAAACCAATCAATTCACATGCTTATGCAAGCATTAGTTATTGTGTCAAAGTTTCTAACTCCACATGATCCTTCATATAGGCTACATGCCACAATGCAAAAATATAAATTGTCCATATGCGACGAGCATAATCACCTTGACCAGCACGATGCTTCGCTAGCATGGATTCTACAGCAGAAATATTAATGTATTCATCGATCCCACTTGCTTTAATTTGCTCAAGAACAGCTAAACCACTTTTACCCTTCATCCAATCGCGAAGAGGGACAGGGAAGCCTAACTTAGGTCTATCTAGAATGAAATCTGGAATAATGCCCTGCATCGCTTTACGGAATACATACTTAGTCGTTCCTCCAGCAATTCGATATTTAGCAGGTATGCGGCGTGCAACCTCGAACAATTCTTTATCAAGGAACGGCACCCGTAGCTCAAGCGAATGAGCCATCGTCATTTTGTCCGCTTTCATCAGAATGTCTCCAGGCATCCACAAGTTCATATCGATATATTGCATCCGTGTCACTGGGTCTTGTCCAACTGTTTTCTTGTAATACTCACCAGCAATTTCGATCGGATTCTTATATTGACGCAATACTTCACGATCAAGTCGCAGTATTTCTGATTTCATATCCTCTGTGTAGATCTTCGCATTACCAAGGAAACGTTCCTCTAGTGGTGTTGTACCGCGAAGTAAATAACCACGTCCTGGCCAACCACCTGGCAGTCCTTGAGCCACTCGGTGTATAACGCGTTGTAGTGCAAGCGGCAACGCCTGTAATGGACGAAGAGCGCCTGGTTCCCGGTAAATACGGTAACCACCGAACAGCTCGTCCGCTCCTTCACCTGAGAGAGCCACTGTAACATGCTCACGTGCAAGCCCTGCTACATGATACAAAGCAATTGCCGAGGGATCTGCTACTGGTTCATCTTGATGCCATACCGCCTTCGGTAATGTTGAGAAGAAATCATTCTCCGTAATCAACTTCTCATAATGCTGCGTGCCAAGTGCCTCAGCAGTTTGCTTTGCAATGATGGTTTCATTATTAGACCCTGCAAAGCCTACTGAAAATGTACGAAGTGGCTCAATTTCTTTAATTAACGTTGCAATTGCGGTCGAGTCAATACCGCTCGATAGGAAACAACCACGTTCAACATCACTGACCAAGTGATGCTGAACCGAATCACGTAAGGTATAACGAATCTGTTCAACATATTCATCAAATGGGCGATCCTCTGGTTCAAACATTGGATCCCAATAACGATGTATCGACATTTGACCATCAAAGCTCACCTTGACATAATGCGCAGGTGGCAGCTTCTGAATACCTTCAAACATCGTATTTGGTTCAGGAACGTATTGGAAGGTTAAGTAATTAAGCAAGCTGTCTGAATTAAGGATCCGATTCATTCCTTCAGCAGCAAGCAAGCTCTTAATTTCTGATCCGAACAAGAACTGACGACCTGAATGATGATAATAGAATGGCTTAATCCCAAAATGATCTCTTGCTCCAAACAGTTCATTCTTATTCCGATCCCAGATCACAAAACCGAACATACCGCGCATATACTTAACGCATTCTTCGCCAAATTCTTCATAGAGATGGACGATAACTTCCGTATCGCTATTCGTCTTGAATTTATGCCCACGTTCAAGAAGCATCGTTCTTAATTCTTTATAGTTATAAATCTCCCCATTAAAAACAATCCAAACGGAATCGTCTTCATTAGCAAGAGGTTGATGTCCTTCTGCAATATCAATGATTGATAGACGACGGAATGCAAGACCGATTCGGTTATCAGTCCAAAATCCCACATCATCAGGACCTCGATGATGAATGACATCCGTCATTTTTTTCAACATAGGTAAAGCTGGTTCTCGATCTTCAAAATATAATACACCAGTGATTCCACACATGATGCTAAACACCTCCGTCATTACTTATCCGGTCATCTTGATGCCGATATAATAGTATATCACACCTTGACACACTATGGGGTAGTACCTTCAGAGTCTACTTCTTCCTCATTACGTATGACCGGCACATCACCTATTGCAGTTGAAGGCGTTTGGTTAGAAGTACTATCCTCAGTGGAAGTCGTCGAACCAGTTGACTGACTAGATCCATTACGAGTCGAATCAGGCTTCTTCGTTGTAGTTGTTGATTGTGATGTATTTGTTGCCGAACCATTACCTGTTCCAGTTGCTTGAGTATTATCAGGCACAGTTGAAGTGTTAGTTGCCTCAATTTCATTCGTAATTGGTGCACCTTTAGGCACGCCATCTAACCCGATATATTGATCATAGGCATCGAACATTTTACGAGCGATTGGAGCCGCACCGTAAGAACCGAAACCACCTTCTGGTACAACAACCGCAATTGCGAGAGTTGGATCCTCAATTGGGGCATATGCAATAAACACGGCATTATCCACATCTTTACCATTAAGTGTCTGCGTAGACGTTCCTGTTTTAGTTGCTACTGTATAATTAACACCATCAAATCCATGCTTATTAACATCTCTCATACCTTTAACGAGAACATCCCAGTATTCATCAGGGAACACAGTATTATCAAGTACTACAGGCTCAAATGTTTGTACCGTTTCGCCTTCATAAGTTGTAATTTTCTCAACGAATTGAGGCTTCATCCGTTTACCCTTGGAAGCAAGAGTAGCAACATATTGTGCTAACTGCAACGTTGTATATTTCTGATTCTGGCCCCAAGAAGCACGAACTAACGCTGATAAGGAGCTTTCCGTTTTAGCTAATGTTTGATACTCACTGATCCCAGCACTTTCATAAGGTAATTCACTGCCAGTAACTACTCCTAAGCCAAATTTACTATAATAATCATCTAGCACATCAATACCTTTCATTTTGTCACGATCATACAGCTTCTGACCAATTAGCGCAGACATGTAGGTATTGGAGGATACACGAATAGCATCAGCAGGCCCAATTAATCCATTCACTTTACCACCAGAGTTACGAATTGTTGATTGTTTACCAGCCATACCAAACGAATAGGATCCTGTATCGTTATATTTGGTTGTAGGTGTAATCAAGCCTTCATTTAATCCCATAAGTATAGTCAAAGGTTTAATTACAGAGCCCATATATACCATAGAGCTCATCCGTTTGGTACGCTGCTCAGGCGGCAATTTAGGAAAAGCTGTTCGAATGGTCCCGTTGTTAATAATCGGTAAAATATCGTTATAATCACTACCTGATATACTAGGTATCCAAATGTTCGTATCATAATCTGGCATAGAAGCCATCGAAACTACTTTACCTGTCTTAACTTCCATTGCCACAGCGTAACCTGTATAAGCGTTCGGATTACTGTAGTACTTAGGCGCTTTTGGTGAACGCATAAATGTTAAGTGATCCATGATCGCTTTTTCTGTAGCCGCTTGGACTTCCTTTTGAATCGTTAAATATAAATTATGACCCTTCTCAGGTGTTGTAATTTCAGGCTTACCAATAATTCGATCTCCCGCATTTACCGGATATTTCTTTGTCCCTGATTTTCCCCGCAGCTCATCTTGATACATCAATTCAAGCCCGTCATAACCAACGAATTCTTCTGGTACGTATTCCTCTGCTAGTGCAGGATCCTTGTATTTATCAAGTCCAGACTTACCTTCTTTACCTACACTGAAAGGACGCATGTAGCCAATTAACTGTGCTGCAATTGCTGTACCGTCTTCTTCTGTTGTATAGGTTCGAATACTTTCTTCTGATACCTCAAGCCACTTAAATTCATCACGGTGTTCCATAATATAAGCGATCTCTTGTTTAGATAGATCCGCTTTAATACGACGAGGTATCCAGATAGAACCTGGCGCTTTAGTCTCTTGCTTATTGAGATCATAGCCAACATCCATTAACGTTATAATTTCTTCAGCTGTCGGCATTTTAGAACCAGGATTACCTTTTTCCTTAAATATCTGTTCAAGCTTGTACGCAAGCGCAATAACTTCATCCTTCATTTTACTTTGCCCTACCTCTACACGGAAGAAAAGAGACTGAACTGATACGGTATAGGCTAGCGGTGATGAATCCTTATCATAAATATTGCCTCGTATAGGGGCAATTTGTGTATTTCGATATAATAGCTTATTCTTCGCAGCAACAAGCTCCTTACCTTCAACGAACTGTAAGATAGCTAGTCGAACAAGCAAGGTAGAAAATAGAACAAATGTTATGAAGAAAAATAAATTAATCCGAAAAGAAAAATGGCGTTTCTTCGTCAGCTCTCGCTTCTGTGGATCGCCATCTGTGTGTAATTGTTGATGTTTCATCTGAATAAATTCCTTTCTTACTTACCTATGAATCGCGAACATGCGTATCATCAAAGTTCGGGGGATTGAACCAATTGCCACCAGAAGAAGCCCAAGTCGTATCCAGTGGTATCCATGCATTCTTCTCTACAATCCACACTTCATTCCACGCGTGTGCACCGTATCCTCCCTTGCCATCATAGCCTAGACCTGTCACTACTTTAGTTTCTAGCCCAGCAGTTCTAGCCATTACAGCATATAAACGTGAATAATCAATACAGACACCCTTACGTGAAGTGAACGTATCATCAGGCGTTTGTTCATTCCAAATACGCTTTTCCTCATATTGCTTTACTTTGTCCCAATCATACTGAACACGAGTTCCAACCCAATTGTACAATAAACGCGCTTTTTCTTCATCCGTCTTACCCTTGGCTGTCACATCTTTGGCAGCTTGAACGATAGAATCAGAAACATTAGCATCCAGAACATCATATTTACGTTGCAGAATACCTTGGAATTCTTGCTCCATAGCTTGTGTAAGAAGTGGTAAACGATCCGCAATTAAATTGCCAGCTAAGGGTTCAATTACTTGTTTAGCCCCTTGTTGGTATAAGGATGACGCTTCTATATGATTGGCTATCTTGGAGTGGGGAAATAAGGTAACTACAATGAACAAAACCATAATGAGAATTAATGCTCTGGCTGATCCAATTAAAAAACCAATTAAGCCACCGAGCACTAGGCTAATTAACGAGGATTCTCTAGATCGATATTCCTTCTGTCTATCTTGAAAAAGAAAGAATATCGGCCCAGTAACAAAGTGGAGTAGCGGTCTAATGAATGTGTACACGACGATAAATATCAAACCAAAGCGGAACAAAGGAAAGTCCCGTAGTCCTGTGACAACAGTGTAATAGACCTGCTTCCACATGCTTATTTCGCCTATAGGGATCTCTATGTTACGTTCAACTAACCAACCATGCAGCCATAAGGAAAGCCTTTGGCCAACTAACCAAGCAATAACCAGGGCCGCGATTGTTATTAATCCCTGAACAAGCATATGGATAAGTTGTTTAGCAGAACCAAAGGATCCGCGCCTCATGCCTTGAACTACTGAAATAACTACAAACGCTGCAATTAGCAGCGTAATCCAGCTCATCGACTCAATTCCCGTTGTGAGTTCCTCCCTAATACCTTACTTCGGATTTTTCTTGGCTTGCTCAATAAATGCATTTACCGCAGCATCAGCATCCATTGTGAAAGATTGACCAAGAATCGTTACCTTCACTTCTTTATCTCCTGCTTTACCCTCAAGCTTTAAGTTAGGTGATGTGATTGTATATGAACCATCCTTATGTGCTTCGAATTCAGCTTTCTTGGCATCATCTGTTAAGTATTTTAGTGCTTGACTCTTCACATCACTAACAATTTTGTTACTTATATCTGTCCCCATGGTCTTAAGAGATTCCGGTGTGTAATTAAAGCCATAGATGAGAACGCCTGCAATAATAGCAAGTGCGAGAAGCCACTTAACAACCGTCTTAACGACTGTCGTCACAACGATTAATACAACCACAACAATTAATAATAAAACCCATTTTTCCTCAACAAACGCTATCAATTGATCCATTCTATTACCCCCTATTTACTATATAACACACGTATTGTGAGCTATTCATTCCGTTTATCTCGAAGTCTCTGGAGTTCTGCTTGTATTCGCTCTTGTTTATCTAAATCTCTCTTGCTTCGATTCAGTGTGTGTCTGAATCGAACAATGACAAGAACTATTAGACACGCCATAGCTAGCCATACGATATTATCCATAAATCGCTCCTTCTTAGAAAATGGTCATACCTATAGGACAAGTAACATAAAACTTATATAGCATGAAGATCACCTGTATTATATGGTATGAACTTCGGGAGAGGTGACAGGAATGAAGACTGCATTATGGCTTTATTTATTTATCTTTGTAGCGATGTTTGACTTGCATGCGCAATATCCGATGCTTTCTCCATTTGCATTGTCGCTAGGCGCCGCACCATCATTTATCGGGTATATCATGGGTGTCTATTCTTTAACTCATCTTCCAGGCAACGTTCTCGCAGGCTTCGGAATTGATAAATGGGGGAGCAAGAACTTCATAATCCTCTCCCTGATTGTAGCAGGGATTATACTGATTTTCCAATCCCAGATTACAGATCCTTGGACACTGCTCTATATTCGTTCCCTTTCTGGGTTTGTCCTTGCATTCCTATCACCAGCATGCCTAGCTTTGTTAGCAAAAATTGCTAAAGATCGTATTCAGCAAAGCAAGTTTATGGCGGGTAATGGACTCGTACACACGCTAGCTTCTGTTGTCTCTCCTGCTGCGGGTGCTTTACTCGTCTCTAAAGTGGGTTTCACAACCTCTTTTGCAATTCTAGGCTGGATATTAATTATTACAGGTCTATTTGCGATTGTTGGAATCCGTGAGCATACGAGCAGTCTCCCAATGAACTCGCTCAATAGCATTTCGAATCCTACACTAGATCTTGAAGAAAATCTTGATATGCCAGCTAGTAAAATACCTTGGAGATTTTTTCTTATTCCACTAGCCATTTCTTGTTCTCAAGGTATATTGTTTTTCGAACTACCCCTTATTGCCACAACACGCAGTGCTGTAGTCACAGCGGGTATCCTGTTTTCTCTTGTCAGCCTTGGCGCACTTCTAACCTTGTCATTCGTATTTCTAAATCGCGTATCACCGTTATCACGAACCGTATTTGGCTCACTAACGCTTGCATTCATTTTTTTTGGCATTGCCATTGAGTGGCCTGTCCCACTCTATGCGGCACTATTTATGATCGGCATGACCAAAGGAATCATATTCCCTGCACTTTCAACCTTGCTAGCAGCCATAACCCCTAATTCTAAATATGGCAGAGCCTTTTCACTGCTTTCCATCGCCTTTTCTATTGGCTCTTTTCTAGGTCCGATCATGGCTGGCAATTTAAGAAATATCATATCCTCCTATTACCTCGCATTTCTAGTACTTATGATTGCATTAATTATGCTGCCTTTACGTAAATTCAGTTCCTTAATCATGAGTCGATAGTCTATCTTTAGTCAGAATGCCCATTTCCATTGCTACTAGGTATTGACACAAGCACATTCACCTACTCCACATAGTATAGGTATTGTCAAGTGACTCTCGACATGAAAGGAGATGATCTCGATGGGGGCAGTTGGTGATGGCCGTCTTGGAGGCGGTTTTGACGGTGGCAGCATGTGGTCTTCTACTGGAACGATCCTAGTGTTGTTCATCCTCTTAGTTATTATCACTCGTACGTTTATGTAATTAATATTCAATCATGTACAATAATCGGGTGTGAGAAAGGGAACTTTCTCGCACCCGAGCTTTGTTTATGAATTACGAATCATAGATACCCCCACTTACAGCTAATACTGTTATTAAGCAGAGTTGACTCTTACCGATTTGCTACTATTATTCCCAGTACATACAACCAATTAAACATACACTAGAAAGGAACGAACGAAGGAATGTCTATTATCATTATTGTTGAAGGTAAAAATGATCGATCCAAGCTAAAAAATTTATTGACTCCTGAAGTCGTGATTTATTGTACATATGGTACACCCAGTACAGATAGATTAGAAAAATTAAGATCGAGCGCAAGTGGGCAAGAAGTTTTCATTTTCACTGACAATGACTCATCAGGGCGTAAAATTAGAGCGCTGCTATGTGATATTTTCCCTAATGCTGAACAGATCTACACACGTAAAGGATACGCCGGCGTAGAAGGAACACCAGATGAATATCTCTTACTACAACTCGATAAAGCTGGACTTAGCGAATTCTTGAACCCGGTATAAGTCGTAGTCTCTTATTCACAAATAAAAACAGCTCGAGTAGCAATCTGATGAAAGCTACCCGAGCTGTTTTATTATTTGTCCTTCGTCAATTTCTTGATATCTTTAACGATCATCTGAGGTGTTAACTCCTCTTCAAGTATATCGTAGTAAGCACGAATGACATTATTCTTATCTACGAGTAATACGATGTTCGTATGTATAAAGTTACCTTTTTGGTCTTTTATAACGCCAATACCATATTGTTCAGCAAGCTTCTTCATCTGCTCCTCATCATCCCCACGTAAGAATGACCAAGCAGATGAATCAACACCATAGCTTTGAGAGAATTGTGTTAATCGCTCTGCCGTATCACGCTTCGGATCGAACGAGATTGAAAGCATATTTACCTTGCTTCCAAACAATTTTTGATCGATAAGTTCATCTTGTACTCTTGTCAAATATTGTGTGGAAATAGGGCAAACATCAGGGCAATAAGAGAAGAAAAAGTAGACCAGCTTAACTTTATTATCATAATCCGCAAGCTTTACATCTTGTCCGTTAGAATCTTTTAACGCAAAATCTGCCGCGAATACTCGATTATCTTCACCCTTATCATTCGTAAGTGACATGATTCGGCTGCTTCCTTGATCGGAACTCATCCAAATTCGATATCCGAATGAAGCAATAATGAGCAATAACACAATCGTTATGCCCGCCTTGAACCAATTTTTCTGCCAGAAACTAGCCATGAGCTATAACCCCTTTACTGTATCAAGCACCATTAAAAGTAATAAGATAGTTAAGTAGTTAATCGAGAACAGGAACATCTTGCGAGCCCATTTATCATTGTCTGTTCCTTGTTTGAATCCCATAAATCCAATAACTGCCCACACAAGACCAAGTACAGTTGCACCGATTAAATAGAATGTTCCTGTATAACCATAAACAGTTAATAAAATGGATACTGGCACGATCAGAACGATATATCTCATCATTGCAAATTTTGTGACTTCAGTTCCCTTAACGACAGGTAGTAGTGGGAATCCAGCTGCACGATAATCTTCTGTACGCATGATCCCAAGTGCCCAAAAATGAGGCGGCTGCCAAAGAAATAAGAAAGCGAATAAGATAAGTGCACCAGCCATTCCTGGCGCGTCGTCGATTGAATAATATCCAACTACAGGAGGCATTGCTCCTGAGAAAGCACCAACAAATGTACTCCATTCTGAAGTTCGTTTGAACCAAGCAGTATATATCCAAACATAAATGAATAATCCCAATAAACCGAATAATGCCGCTAGCATAGTCGTTCCAAAATACAACATTGTAAGTCCGATAACACCTAAGCAAATTCCATAGATAAGCACGACGGAAGGCTTTATAAGTCCACTTGGCAATGCACGTTTACTTGTACGTATCATTTTGGCATCCAAATCACGATCTAGATAATTATTAAGCACAGTACCTGATGCCATTACTAATGCTGTACCAACCATCGAGAAAAATAGTAATGCCCAGCTATCAATTTGCTTACCTGATGCAATCCAGAATCCAGCAAAAGTAGCCAGAGAGTTCGAAATAATAATGCCAGGTTTAATTAATTTATAATAATCCTTTATTGTAGCACGTCTTTGTGCTGTATCACCTTCAACAATACCTTCTGTCATCTCTGACAAGTTGTTCACGACCCCTATTGTTGATTGATCCAAACTAACTGGCTTATCCACTTCAGAACTTCACTCCCTTTATATCTAATTCAATAATCTATAAAACTCATGAGAATTAGCAAATTTCAAACAAGTATTATTTAATCATAACAAATGAATAATTCATTTGACAATAACACTTACGAACTTGTCATCAATTTGTCGATTACTTATATCACACAAAATGTGAAAATTGGGCTGATTGATTTTTATCAAATCATGGTAAACTAGAGTAGAGTGGTTACTACGTGCATATTACTTCAACACTTTAGGAGGGAACTACTTGGACACAGCTACACACTTCGTGATTGGTCTTGGGCTTGCCGGACTTGCTCATATAGACCCAATTATCGCAAATGACTCGACAACTATGGTAGCTGTTCTTATAGGTACATCTATCGGCTCCCAAATGCCAGATAGTGATGGTGCTTTTAGACTCAAGGACAATGCTACGTATATTCGAATGCACCGAGGGATATCGCACTCCATTCCCTTATTGCTTGTTTGGATAGTATTAATTACATTTGGGCTCTCCATATTCTTTGAAAATTTACCAATTATCCATGTCGGCTTGTGGGTAGGGATTGCCGTCTTTGTGCATGTATTTACCGATTTATTCAATACGTATGGCACTCAGCTGCTCTGGCCCTTCTCCAAAAAGTGGATTTCATGGAATATCATTCACATTTTTGATCCGTTTATTTTTGCAACCCATGTCATTGCGATTCTGATCTGGGCGGTTAGATGGGCAGCGCCTACTGTCATTTTTCCAACCCTATATATCCTTGTAGGCCTGTACTACATCTGGCGAACGATTACACATAACGTCACAGAGCGTAAACTTTATTTGCAAGATAAGGAACATGCTAATGGAGATCAATATTACTTGATTCCAACCGTTCAATTCCGTATCTGGAATGTGGTTAAACGTAAGACAGATGAATCCTATCGCCTAGGAGAATTAAGGCATGGTAAGCTTACATGGATTGATCATGTCATATGTGACACTCATCCAGCTGTTGAGAAATCAAAGCATAACTCTGATATTGGGGCGCTACTGTATTTCACTTCTTTCGCTATTGCTGAAGTGCGGGAGCATGATTATGGTTATGAGGTTCGCTGGGTGGATGTACGTTATCGTCATCGCAAGCAATATCCATTTGTTGCGGTACTGCTAATGGACCATCAATATAAACCGATGGGCTCTTATGTAGGCTGGCTTAACGAGGAAAAGCTGGAGAAAAAGATACACATGAACTTCCAATAACTACATCCATAAGGTGTCCTATCAGCTGCACATCCGTGCCTGTCTAGTACACCTTGTTTTTTGGGTGTGTAGTTTCACCACTGCTTGACCATTAAGCACAAATAAAAGCTCAAGAGAACATTATTGTTCTCTTGAGCTTACAAAAATTCTTATGGATGACAAGTGAATTAGCTTTGTCCTGATTGACCGGACATAGATTGTTCAGCCATTTGCACAAGTTTCTTCGTGATTTGGCCTCCCAAAGATCCTGTTTCACGGGATGTCATGTTTCCATAGTATCCATTTTGGGGAATTTGTACATTCAATTCTTGTGCAGCTTCCATTTTCATTTGTTGAATTGCTTTCTGTGCTTGAGGAACGACTAGGTTATTACTTCTAGACATTGTGGATTAACACTCCTTTCAGTATGATGATTGTGTAAATGTATTTTGCAAGCTTGCAAGCTTATTATGTGATGCCTACTAAATAATATACACGAAAGGAAATGATTATCCGGATGCAACGTTCACTCGCACTAATATTCGCAATTATTGGAACCTTGTTCCTTATTGCTATTGCGTATTTTGTATCATCACGCCTACCTTGGATGGTATTAATAACCACATTACTGTCACTTGGTTTTTTTGGCTTTAGCTTCGCAACTAAAGCTAGGCTAAGAAGAAAACAAGAATCGAAGTCTAATTAAACTATAAAACCCATGCGTTCTTTAACAAGTTGTAACGTCTTATTAGCTGTCGCGGAAGCACGCTCAGCTCCATCACGCAAGATAGCATGAATCTCACCAGAGGACCGGACATCACGGTAACGAGATTGAATTGGAGTGAGCGTCTCAACCACAGCTTCAGCTACATCCTTCTTAAATTGTCCGTAGCCTTGTCCTTCGTACCTTGCCTCAATATCAGTAATTGTTAACTCCGAACATTGCGAGAAGATGCTCATCAGATTACTGATTTCTGGCTTGTTCGCTGGATCGTATTTAACCTCACGACCAGAATCGGTTACAGCACGAGCAACTTTCTTGCGAATCACATCCGGCTCATCAAGAATCAGGATGAAGCTTCCTACGTTCGGACTGCTCTTACTCATTTTCTTAGATGCATCATCAAGTGACATGATCCGTGCACCAAATTCAGGAATATATCCTTCAGGAATTGTAAATGTTTCGCCAAATCGGTTGTTGAACCTTGTTGCAAGATCACGAGTTAATTCAAGATGTTGCTTCTGATCATCACCTACAGGGATAAGTGCTGCTTGATACAGCAAAATATCAGCAGCCATTAGTGATGGATAAGTAAACAAGCCGGCACCAACTGACTCTTTCCCTTCCGCTTTATCTTTGAACTGTGTCATTCGCTCCAGTTCACCCATATAAGTTAATGTAGTCATTAACCAACCGAGCTCAGCATGTGCAGACACATGTGATTGAAGAAATAAAGTGGATTTACTTGGATCAATCCCCGCAGCAATGAAAACCGCTGCTGCTGCCTCTACATTCTCACGAAATGCTGCAGGCTCTTGAGGAACAGTAACGGAATGCAAATCCACCACTGAAAAATAACATTCATGCTCATGTTGTAGCTTAGCAAAGTTCCGTAATGCTCCGATATAGTTACCAATTGTTAAATTTCCTGTTGCTTGAATTCCTGATAGTACGTTTGCCATTATAACCCCTCCAAATTATCTATTACATATTCCACAAAATACAAAAAGGCCTTTCGCCGCAAGGGACGAAAGACCGTGATACCACCCTAATTTACTCTCCGATATAAATTCGTATCGAAAAGCCTCATTAATACCCTGATAACGGTGGGCTTCCGTGTGACATACTAGGAGAATATTAACATCACCAGTTCATAAGGTGTATGGATTAGCTATTCTCTGTTCCGCTTTAAGCTCAAGGATCCATTCAACCGCCTGTTCCACCGATTTGCACCTACCATCGGCTCTCTATAGTCACATATGCGGATTACTAATTCCTCTCATTGCCAGTTCGTATTTGCTTATATTATACCCACAACTTTTCCAAAGTCAACCTATCTGTTAAAATTAACTTGTCCTAACTAATAAGGTTTATAAAGGAGAGATTAATTACAAATGATTACAGAACAAGACTGGCAAGGTGAAACTATACATATCCTTGAGAATGACAAGCTATCCGTCACGATATGTCCGTCAATTAATAATAATCTGATCCGTATTTGGGATAAAACCTTACAACGCGAAGTACTCCGTGTTCCCGATGAACCTGCAGCCTTACGTGCAAATCCTGCGCATTTTGGTACTCCGATTCTTATGCCGCCAAACCGCATTAAAGGTGGGGCATTCACATTTGAAGGAAGACCTTACCAATTCAATATCAATCGTCCTAATCAGATCCATAACCATGGCGTATTACAAGCGCTTCCTTGGAAGGTCAAAGAAATTCATGAGGAAGGTGATACTATTTCGATTACTTCCACATTTCGCACGAGCGATCATCCCGAAGTAATGGCGCAATATCCTCATGACATGGAAATCGCTGTTACATACGAACTGACCGGTACACGGCTCAATCATAAACTTAAAGCCACGAATTACAGTGAACTTAATGCTCCCTTTGGATATGGATTACATACATGGTTCTTACTCGATCATAAGCCTCAGGATTGGACATTTAAGCTCCCTGCATCAGGTATTTGGGAACTGGGTGAGGATCTCATGCCAACTGGACAAATACTCCCGTTAGGTGATCTACAGGGATTACCTGAAGGAATCACACTTGAAGGTTCAAAATTCGATACCGTATTTTTAATTGGAGACCAAGCTTCTCATGTTGCAACTCTTGAAGATGATCGCTGCATCCTACACTACTCAGCTCCTTCTGATAAAATCAAACATTGGGTCATCTATACGAAGGGTATTGCAGATAATTTCATTTGTGCAGAGCCGTACACTTGGGTTACGAATGCACCAAATGTTCCAAGAGATGCTGAACTAACGGGCGTACAAGGTATAGCACCTGGAGAATCGCTTGAATTAGATATCATTCTAGATATAACGTACAAATAAATTGAGAATTTGACATATTACATTTGAATCAAGGTATTATGAAATTGATTCATTTATCAAACAAAGAAAAGGGCATTATCACTAGTTGGCTAATGATAATGCCCTTCTATATCTATATCTAAACCTTAAGAACTCCGCCCATTGATGCGTTCGTTACTAGCTTAGAGTAGCGTGCAAGATAACCGCTCTTAATTTTCGGTTCAAAGCCTTTCCAGTTCGAGCGACGACGTTCCATTTCTTCATCCGAAATTTGCAATTCGATTCTGCGACCATCCAGATCAAGCTCGATTATATCACCATCTTCAACGAATGCAATTGGTCCGCCTTCTGCTGCTTCTGGTGAAATATGGCCGATTGAAATACCTCTGGAAGCTCCTGAGAAGCGACCATCTGTAATTAGACCCACCTTTGCACCAAGACCCATACCAACAATTTGTGAAGTTGGAGCTAGCATTTCAGGCATACCTGGCCCGCCTTTAGGTCCTTCGTAGCGAATAACAACGACATGACCTTCCTTCACTCTACCATTCGCAATTCCTTCGAGTGCTTGTTCCTGCGATTCAAAGCAAATTGCAGGTCCAACATGACGACCTTCAACAGATTTATCTACTGCGCCCACTTTAATGATCGATCCTTCAGGAGCAAGGTTCCCGAATAATACAGCCAGACCACCGCGCTCACTGTGCGGATTATCTAGTGGATGGATAACATCCTTATCCAAGATTTCGCAGCCAGCAACATTCTCGCGGAGAGTTTTACCTGTAACTGTGATGCGATCTCCATTGATTGCACCCGGCTTCTTAAGCAACTCGTTAATAATTGCACTCACACCACCAGCATTATGCACATCTTCAATGTGATAATCAGAAGCAGGTGCAATTTTGGCAAGATGCGGTACTCTAGCGGCAATCTCATTAATACGGGATATTGGATATTCAAAGCCTGCTTCATGCGCAAGCGCCAATGTATGTAGGACCGTATTAGTTGAACCACCCATTGCCATATCAAGAGCAAACGCATTATCGATTGCTTCGATTGTCACGATATCACGAGGCTTAATATCAAGCTTAATAAGCTCCATTAATTGCTTCGCTGAACGCTTTACAAACTCCTTACGTTCTTCAGCTACTGCTAGAATCGTACCATTACCAGGCATTGCAAGTCCTAGACCTTCAGCAAGGCAGTTCATCGAGTTTGCTGTAAACATACCTGAGCATGATCCACAAGTTGGACAACCGTATTGTTCAAGTTCTAACAAGCCCTTATCATCAAGTGTACCCGCTTGGTAAGCTCCTACACCTTCAAATACGGATGAAAGTGAAATGGAACGACCATCGCTAGTTTTACCAGCCTTCATTGGTCCACCTGATACGAATAAGGTTGGAATATTAACGCGCAGTGCACCCATCATCATACCTGGTGTGATTTTATCACAGTTAGGAATACATACCATTCCATCGAACCAGTGTGCATTGACAACGGTTTCTAAGGAGTCTGCAATAATCTCTCGGCTTGGCAATGAATATCTCATACCGATATGGCCCATCGCAATACCATCATCTACACCAATTGTATTGAACTCGAATGGTACTCCGCCCGCTTCTCTAATGGCTTCTTTGACAATTTTACCGAACTCTTGTAAATGAACATGTCCAGGAACAATATCAATATAAGAATTACATACCGCAATAAACGGTTTGCCAAAATCCTCTTCCTTTACCCCAGCAGCCCTAAGTAAGCTACGGTGAGGAGCGCGGTCAAAGCCCTTGGTAATCATGTCGCTTCGCATCTTCTTAGCCATAATCCGATTCCTCCTATGTTTCCCATCCTATGGGTATAACTTAATATTCTATAATTTATAGAAAAATTCTAAAATTAACTATATCATAAAATAGCTATTTACGCCCAAAATCCGCTTTAATTTCTCCCCACTTTTTTGTATCCCATTTGACAATCTTATTCGGATAAGTGTTCGTGTTAAGCCACATCAAAGCACGATCCACAAGTGTCCATATTTCAGTAGTGGATTCATCGCGAACTAAATTTGTTGCTAATTGCTTCGTTCTAATCCACTTTAATGCTGTAATCGAATCTGTGTAAATCGTTTTAGAACTACCCAATTGCTTCAAATAAGCGAGTCCATGTACGATTGCAAGAAACTCTCCAATGTTATTCGTACCTTTGGCAATTGGACCGTGATAAAAGAGGACTTCCCCAGTACGTGTATCAACACCCTTATATTCTACAATCCCTGGATTACCCGAACAGCCTACATCTACAGATAAGCTATCATAATCAATTTCCTCACTACTAGCTTCAGCGGACGAAGCTGCTTTAACCGTCTTAGATTTGCTATTAGTGAAATTAAGGGATTTTTGCCAACCCCGTTTGAATGCTTCCTGCGCCTCTGCCGCCGTTTCATAAGATTTATACTTCGCCTGAGGAACTCCTTTAACCTGCAACTGACAATCCGCCCAAGTCTGATAAATCCCAGGTTCATTTCCAACCCAAACAACATAGTATTTGCTCTTAGTCATTGATTCAACACCTCGTCAAAATTATAGCAGAAGATAAGTATGACAGGTAGTCCAGCCACTATAAATCTCCTTGTATTTACCAATTCAAAATCTGCGTAATATTTAGAGTTCAGTTTATACTACCTTTTATTGGAGGTGATACATATCGCACAAGGACAATCCCGTAGCAGCAATTTAGTAGTTCCTCAAGCAACTGCTGCTCTAGACCAAATGAAATATGAAGTTGCACAAGAGCTTGGCATTCAGCTTTCTAAAGATGGTTATAACGGCAATATATTGACTGTAAATGCAGGCTATATTGGAGGTAATATTACACGCCGCCTCGTTCAAATAGCCGAACAGCAGCTTGCAGGTCGCTCGTAATAGTTGCTGTTATATAATCAAACGTTCCTATGAACGAATACGTAAAAGGGCCATCCGGTAAGTCTATGTTGACTTAGGGATAGCCCTTTCATTGTTTATTTTAGAATAAATGAATAATGGCATGCCTAGCTAGAAAATTTACACACTTTTACTTTTCGTTAAATTAGCCATGTTATAATTCGATTCAAACTGAACCGAGGCGTATAAAACATCATTCCTAATCGTAAAGTCGAATGCAATTTCTCCGTGTGTCCAATTTTTTTTGTACTTAAGACTGTCGATTGCCATACTTTTCATTGAGATAAATTGCGCTTCTGATAATCCTTGTTCGTCACTATGCTGCAATTGTCCATCTTTACTCTCCATTGGCAGATGTCTAACACCAAACTTACCGATTACATTTTCTCTGACTTGAATAATCATTGTACCGGAACGAAGCTGGCATAACTCATCCTTAACTTCCCAAAAAGCTAAATCGACTTGCCTGGCCAAAGAAAATGGAATAAATGCCATCAAAACCCTTCTTTCATTATTATTTTATTGAATATTCAGTCTATTAAGTTAGTAATTTGATTATAATGTTTCAAATTTACTMTCACAACATATATTTACATTAAACTTCTATTTTATGTAAAATATATTACGAAATGTTGAATTGTGTTGTATTTTCTATATAAAGCTCATTTTTTAGAAAACTATAGACCCTTACACCTACCAAGTGCTATAATTCGATAAGAACTTAATATTCATAATTTGTTCATAATTTCAATCCTTAATTAGGAAAAGGAGATACTGCTTATGAATCGTTTTTCCAAGCTTTCCTTTAAGCAAAAGCTGCATTACATTACATACTCACTCGTCGCTTCGCATGCAATTTTCTTACTTTTCTTACTCATTTTCCCGAGTAAGACATTAGGATTTATCTTCATTGGTATTATGGCTATTACTAGTATTCCTTTTGTAAAGTGGTTTGAAAGCATGTTATCCGATAATGTAACCAGTGTGTCTCGTGTTGCACTAAACATTGCTAAAGGTGATTTTTCACAAAAGGTTGATGTTAATTCCGATGATGCGTTCGGAGAACTTGGAAAAGCATTTAATCAAATGATCGATAAGTTACGTGATATTCTTAAAGAAACCGGTTACATTACTAAACGCGTATCTGATTCCAGTAGAGATATTTACGCTAAGAATGAACACTTACGTGATCTAATGGAGCAGGTTAGCCAGTCCTCCAACGAACTAGCTTCTGGTGCTGGACAAATATCGGAAGAAGTTGCATCTGTTTCCCAATCTACTAAGGATATTGAAATTAAAGTAGCAGGCTATACACATTCTACAAGAGAAATGGATTCCCATTCTACAAATATGATTTCATTGATATCAAAAGGTCAGGGTGCGGTTGAACAACAAGGCGAAGGTATGAAGCGTAACGTTGATGCAACTACTCAAGTATCAACTGCTATTCATCTATTAGCTGATAAGGTAGTTGGCATTTCCAAGGTAACAAGGGTTATTTCAGAAATTGCAGAGCAAACGAACTTATTATCATTGAATGCTTCCATTGAAGCTGCTCGAGCTGGTGAACATGGTAGAGGATTCGCGGTCGTTGCTCAAGAAGTGCGTAAATTAGCAGAAGAATCAAGTACACTAACCAAAGAAGTATTCTCACTTGTCACTTCCATTGAAAAGGGAATTAAACAGGCGCTCACAAATATTCAAATTAATGAAGAAGTCGTTAACAAACAAACGGATCTGATCGAGGGTACAGAGCAAATCTTCTCCGAGATTGTTAACTCAGTAGAATTCATATCCAAGCAAATTTCGAAATTCGCCAATGAAAGCGAAGAAATGCTCGTAAGTGCTCAGCATATTTCGGCGACTATGGAGAGCATTTCAGCGATTACTGAGGAATCAGCAGCGGGTACTGAAGAAGTATCTGCATCCATGAGTGAACAAATTTCTGCGGTTACAGCCATCGTAGAGCAATCAGAGGAAATGACTCGAAGTGCTTCTAAGCTGCAGCAGACGATACAAGTATTTAAACTACAATAATCTGTAATCTATTAACTATAACCTTATTACCTATAATTACAGATGCCTAGGCAACGGTAAACTTATTATCTAACCGCGATACTTACCCTTAAAGGTAGTTTATCGCGGTTTTTTACTAGCCCATGAGTCTTATATTGTGAAATGATCGGACAAGGAGTCTAGCAAATGAAGTCTAATCTTGATTGGAAGCTTACTACACAAATGATGCTTTGGCCGTTCCTTGTGATTACTATTATTTGCTCATTAACCATCAAGGATATGCGTGCTTATTACATTAGCCAAGCTGAAGCAAGCAGAATGAATCAAGTCAAATACTATGCGAGCAAAATAGATCAAATTTTCGCTCTACATAAGCAATCTGTTGAAAATTATGGACGATTTATTAATGATATTTTTGCTAAAGAAACTAATAATTATAAAGAATCTATTGATCAGATTACTCAATTTATGGTTGATTACCATGATCCTAGCTCCTATGGTTACTGGTACTCTAATGAGTCTAAATATAGGAATCAAGGCATATTCAATTCTTGGTATGGGGTTAAAAATGGAAAATTAATGAATTTTGGTAATTTTCCAATGAAGGATCCTTCTAGCGAAGAGAATAGTGATAACCCTGAATTTTCCTTCTACTGGGGAGCCAGAAATGCTGGAAAAACAATTATCTCCGATGTTTATACAGATCAGACGATCAAAGAAAAGATGATCACGATCTCAACTCCAATTTACGATAATAACCATGCATTAATGGGTGTAGCAGGGGTAGACATCAACTTAAATTCTCTTCAGAGCCTACTTAACAGCATTGCAATAAATGAGAAGGGCTATACGCTATTAACAAGTGCAAAAGGCGATCTTTTCACGCCTAACTACCCTTACGTAGATGATGTAGCCAATATTATAGATAAGAATGATTCGGACTTTCATAATATATATACGACGATCAAGCAAGCTAACGATCTGATTCAGAACTTTTCATTCCGGGGAAATGATACCTATTTCATTTCAACTAACATCCCCTCCTCAGATTGGAAGGTTATTACCATTATTTCTGATCGAGAATTATATGAAACTTTACACCAGGCTTCGTTAAATACTATTATTCGTTTTGGCTTGTTATTACTTGGTTGTTATCTCATCCTTCTCTGGTGGATCAATCGCAACTTATGTCATCCATTAAGCATAATGATTACCCAAACCAGGAAGACACTTGAAGGTAATTATAATAATCGAATTGAGCTTAACAGAACTAACTCTTTCAGCACATTAGCTGACAATATTAATGAGATGATACATAAGTTACACCATAACACGGAGTTAGAAGACAATTTAAAGCGGATTAGTTCCCTCCAAATCGTAGGAGAAATGGCGGCATCGATTTCACATGAAATTCGGAATCCACTAACTACCATACGAGGATTTCTACAGATCCTTCGCAATAAAGAGGAGTATCAAGCTGACCGTATCTACTTTGACACCATGATTGAAGAGGTTACTCGGGCAAATAACATCATAACTGAATATTTATCACTTGCCCAAGATAAATTTACAGAGCTGACCCTCTATGATTTGAATACAATTATTCGTACAATCTATCCTCTCGTACAAGCAAGTGCGAATACGAACAATCAGAGTATATTACTTAATCTCGAAGACATACCCCTTATTCATCTTGATGAGAGAGAAATACGTCAATTGTTACATAATCTGATTCGGAATGGTCTAGAAGCTATGAGTGAGAACCAGAACCTCACCATATGCACATACGTAAATGGCAATAATGTCGTTCTGTCTATTCAAGATCAGGGAAGCGGAATCGATCCAAATCTAATTAAGCAGCTTGGCACACCCTTCTTCACAACCAAAGAGAACGGAACTGGACTTGGACTTACGGTCTGCTATAACATTGCCAAGCGTCACAATGCAGTGATCGAGGTCGAGTCTAATCCTCAAGGTACGACGTTCAATATCGTATTCCCCTTATAACGATATTCCATAATACAATTCTCTTTATTGTACAAACACAAACAGCTCCTTTCATTAAGGGAGCTGTTTGTATTTTATATTCGATTCGGTCTATATTCGGGTTCGATCTATATTCGTTTCTACATTCGTTTATTTACTAACCTTATCCTCGGTGAGTTTTAAGAAGAGTTCTACATCTGCAATCGCCATATCGACTGCTGCTTGCCAGAAATCAGGCTGAGTCAAATCAACACCTAAATGCTTCTGCGCTAATTGTTCAGTTGTCATCGACCCTGTATCGCGAAGTAAAGCAGCGTACTTGTCTTCGAAGGCATTCCCTTCTTGAGAGGCCTTCGCATAGATGCCAGATGAGAACAAATAACCGAATGTATAAGGGAAGTTATAGAACGGTACATCAGTCGCATAGAAGTGCAGCTTAGCTGCCCAGAAATGCGGATGATACTCAGACAAGGAATCCTTATACGCGAGCTTCTGCGCGTCAACCATCAGTTCATTCAAGCGTTCAGCAGATACCAACCCTTGTTTACGCTCTGCATAGAAGTTAGTCTCAAAGATAAAGCGAGCATGAATATTCATAAAGAAAGCAATTGAATTCCCAATTTTACCTTCTAGAAGCACGATCCGTTCTTCATCTGTTGCAGCATTCTTCACGAGTGCATCATTCACAATCATCTCTGCGAATGTTGAAGCTGTCTCCGCTACATTCATCGCATAATTATGCGCAAGCGGTGGCATACCTTCCATTACATACTGATGATAGCCATGACCCAATTCATGTGCGAGAGTACCCACATTATCAGTCGTACCACTGTAGGTCATGAAGATACGTGTTTGCTCCTCAATAGGGAATCCTGTGCAAAATCCTCCTGGACGCTTGCCAGGACGATCTTCAGCTTCTATCCAAGCTGACTCAAATGCTTTGACTGCAAAATCAGCCATTTTGGGTGAGAACTTACGGAATTGTTCTACGATAATTTCAGCACCTTCATCGTATGAGATGGTCCTAGTTGCATCACCAAGCGGTGCTGTAACGTCTACCCATGCAAGCTTATCAAGTCCTAGAAGCTTTGCTTTACGCTCAAGAAACTTCACGAATACATCTTTATTCCGGTCGATTACATCCCACATAACTTGAAGTGTTTCTTTATTTAAACGATTGATTGCAAGTGGTTCTTTATGTACGGAGTCCCAGCCTCTTTGTTCATATACCTTCAGGCGGAAGCCTGCTAAATGATTCAACGCTTCTGCACAGAAATCAGCATTATCAGCCCAAGCAGATTCCCATAGCTTCATCATTTTGTTACGTTCTGTATAATCTGGTACATTCAACTTATTAAATGCTTGCCCAGCAGATAACTGAACCTCTTCACCATTGACTTCAGTTGTAATCCTAAGCTGGCCTACGGTCGTATTATATAAGTCACTCCATCCATGATAACCATCGATAGCCAGTTCATTAATCATGGACTCCATTTCAGGAGAAAGCATCTCTTTGGCATGTTCACGACGTTCACTTAAAGGGAATGCTACGGATCTGAAAATGTCTGATTCCACAATGGCTTGCCATACATCATCAGGGATATTTTTGAGTAGTTGATCATAATGTGTCAAACAAGAAAGATATTCTGCACCGATCGTTCTAACTTGTCCTTCTAGCTTAGCTACCTTCTTATCATTCTGATTCTCTGCAGCTAAGCATCCTGTAAATGAATAAGCTTCAGAGAGCTTTGTTTGAATCGTCTGAAGCAAATTAGTTAACTCTTGAAGATGACTTGTATCATTCGCATTTGATGGTGGAGCTGCTCCTTCTAATTTCTTGCGAAATGTAGCTACATCATCACCCATTGTGTCTACAAATATATTGAACTCCGCTGATGAGCTCCCCCCAGGAAAAATAACATCTAAATCCCAAGTTTGTTGCAAAGGTGTGTTCATTACCGATTACCTCCTCAATTTCTTGTTAAGCTTACTTAATAAGAATATAATATATGGATAAGTTTGAGAACAGCCCTGGTTAATCAAACCCATTTCTCATCATATAGGAGTGATTTCATACATGCGTCCATTACAAATATCTGCTGAAACTGCCCAAATTTTAGCTAAAAAGCTTGGCATTCCACTTGAAAATTTAATGCATATGCCTCAGCATATTTTGCTTCAGAAACTTGCGGAACTATCCAAAGAAACTACACAAAACGATCAGGAAGATTCCAAATAGTCATTAGCTTAATTGCTTTCTGCCAGTTCACTTGGAAGCTCAAGTCTGGCAGCAAGCATATCTTGCCTTGTAATTGCCCACTGTTCTCTGCTCTGACGAATCATTCCTGCATCCATGATCCGCTTGTCGTTAATAATACGCGAGAACCACTTCACTGCTTCGTTATAATTCTGAAGCCTGCGATTTAACTCACCCATGAGATACATTAAGCGCGCATTATTAATATCCATCCCTTCAGTTTCAAATACCACAATATAAGCATCTAATGCATACTTTAGAAATTTCATTTCTAATTCAGTCTGACCTTTATAACGATATAACCAAGCGATATGATGCAATAATCCTGCTAATATACGTTCCTTCTCACCTTTGATCTGAGCACAAAGTAAAGCTAACTTATACGTTTCCAGAGCATCCTCCCAGCTTCTTTCTCCGCTGTAGTCCCGCCCTTTCCACTGATCAGCCACCTTGCGCTTAAACTCCATCGTTTGATCGGGTGTCCACTTATCTGTGAAATTCTCCGAAAAGGCAAATCCACACTTGGGACAGACTCTCACAACATAATAATCAGGATTAAATTCTTTGTAGTTCGTACAAAAATCACTTTCTGTTCCAATACCTCTTTTAAAGCTCGGGCGTACCTTTGAAGTCTGATAGGCATACTTACAATGCTGACATCTTACATTTATGGTATATAAAGGTTCAACATCTATCATTATCGCACCTCACCTAGATCATTATGATTTTTCACTCTCTGCTGTATTCACAAAATGATAAGCTGGTCCCTTAAGACGTTCTAAAAGTGCATCTGCAAGTGGATCGGGAAGATTGATTTCTTTCATTGCATTGTACATACAATTAAGCCAAGCTGCGGCATGTGTATTCGTAATTCCAAAAGGTAAATGTCTAGCTCGCATCATAGGATGTCCGTGTACCTCGGTATACAAGGAAGGACCTCCAAAAAATTGGCTAAGAAACATATACTGCTTCTCTAGTACAGGACTTATATCTTTTGGAAATAATGGCGACAGTAATGGGTCTGCCTGAACTCTTGCATAGAATGCTTCTACTAGACGTCGAACCGTATCCGCTCCTCCCATCAATTCGAATAGAGTTTCATTATTTTGAGACATAAATAGCCATCCTTTTATATCGTATTCTAATCAGTAATCATATCCTTAATTAGTCCCATACTATCATACACATGTCCAAAAAACATCCACCACATGATTCATTTATACTCATGTTTGTCCATTTCCAAACATATACGTGTGTAATAATCTAACGTATGCAAAGACGGGAGGTGCTGCATGACACAAATGAGTCAGGGCCGCTCCAAAAGTTCTGTTCCTCTATTACTAGCGGGAATTACATCGCTATCGTTTATTCTCATCTGCTTGCTATACCCTACGGAAAGCCTAGACTCTTCACTCAGAGGAATAACCATCTGGTGGGATGTCCTATTCCCAGCCTTGTTTCCTTTCTTTGTGATATCAGAAATCCTATTAGGCTTTGGCATCGTGCATTTTATCGGTACTTTGTTCGATCCCATGATGCGCCCTGTGTTCCGAGTTCCTGGAATTGGCGGATTTGTCATGGCAATGGGCTTTGCTTCTGGGTACCCCATTGGTGCAAAGTTAACCTCACAATTATGGGAACAAGGACTCGTTAATCGTGAGGAAGGCGAACGATTGGTCGCATTTACGACGAGCTCAGATCCAATATTTCTAATTGGAGCTGTATCCGTTGGCTTCTTTCACGATGCGACATTAGCCATTGTTCTTGGAGCTGCTCATTACGGTGGAGCGATTGCCATAGGACTATTAATGAGATTCCACGGAAGAAAGTCTGAGAAGGTACAAGTTACACAAGTTCAATCCATTCAACAAGCAACAGAAGCAGCGTATACCCATACACAGCGAGCATCTATCAATTCGATTTGGCGGAGAGCCTTTGATGCTATGCATGAGGCGCGAATGAAAGATAGTCGAACCTTTGGCTCGTTATTAAGTAGTGCAATTAGGAGCTCGCTTAACTTGATATTTGTTGTTGGCGGGCTCGTTGTATTCTTCTCCGTCATTTTACAATTGCTAACCTCAATCGGAACCATGCAGATGTTCTATTCCATCGTTAATCACCTACTCGATCTACTCCAATTACCTCAAGCATTAGCAGAATCATTCATAAATGGACTGTTCGAAGTTACACTTGGAGCTAAATCTGCAGGAGCAGCAGCAAATACTTCTATCGTCTATATGCTAGCTGCAGCAGCCTTTGTATTATCTTGGGGCGGATTATCGGTACATGCACAGGTTGTATCTCTCCTATCCCATACGAATTTACGTTATAGCCCTTTTATGTGGGCTAGACTCATTCATGGGATTCTAGCAGCAATACTTGTATTCATACTATGGGAACCGCTTCATGCCTTGCAGCTAGTATCTCCTGTTACTGAAATGATGAACGGAATAACGAACAACCCTACAGGATTACAGAATATTCTACTTTATCTACCTATAAATGCGATTATATTCGGAGGTACACTTGCATTAATTGCAATTATTTATGTGATATACCTTGTTTTTCGCATTGTGTTCCGCGCAGTAATTGATTATGATGGAACAAGAAAGTCCATCTAGTCATTATGTTTCGCTTAGAAGCAGGGGGAAATACTGTTGAAATATGCAATAATTCATCGCGATGATAATCGTTCATTAGAACTATCTGAACATTTTCATCAACTTGCATCCAATCATCAACTTATTCATGATGCAGAAAGACCTGATATCGTTCTCTCTATCGGTGGGGATGGTACAATGTTACAGGCTTTTCATAAATATATCGAACGATTAGATCATATTTCTTTTGTTGGCATCCACACTGGCCGTCTAGGCTTTTTTGCTGATTGGAAACCAGATAATATCGAGGATGTCGCAAGATTCATGTATAACTCATCCGAGATGCAAGGACTTCGTATTGTTGAATACCCCGTTGTTGAAGTCGAAATAACTACATCTACGGGCATCGAGAAACGGTACGCTTTAAATGAAATTACTTTCAAAAGCATGTTGATTACACTCGTAGCTGAGCTTAGCATCAATGATGAACCATTTGAGACATTCCGTGGTGATGGCATATGTATTTCGTCCCCCTCTGGCTCAACTGCCTATAATAAGAGCTTAGGTGGAGCTATTGTTCATCCTGCAATTGAAGCGATTCAAATCACAGAAATTGCCTCCATTAATAATCGCGTGTTCCGTACTTTAGGATCACCTATTATTTTGCCTAAGCATCACTTCTGCGACATTGCACCTAAATCACAGCAAGGCTTTATCTTAACTGTTGATCATCAAGCTATGCAGCTTAATGATATCAAATCAATTCGTTGTCGTGTTTCACCAGATAAGAAAGTGAAATTCGCTAGGTTCCGCCCATTCCCATTCTGGGCACGTGTGCGAGAAGCTTTCATTGGCAATGAAATTTAAGTCTTATAGAGTAGAACTTATTAATTAACAAATAAACGGCACTTTGATGACACAGATCTAATCTGCGTCAACGAAGTGCCGTTATTCGTAATCTTTATTCTTTATTCTGTACTTCGGAATTCTGCTTTATTTCAGAATTCTGCTTTACTTCGGATTCGGGAAGTTGTTGTTGCTTGCCTTGTGTCTTACCATTCACTTTCTCCAAAATAAAATAAGCACAGCCAAAATTACAATACTCATGTAAGTAATCCTGCAACCCAGAAATAGATGTTTCCTTCGTTGCTTTGGGATGCGAGTCTTTGAGAAATCCACGCAACCTTAACTGGTTATAACCCCAGTCTCCAACGATATAGTCATATCTCTCCAGCACTTCGCTATAACGCTCACGAAATACTTCCTGGTTCCATGCATTCTTGTTTTCCATGACAAGCTCGTACGTTCTGCCACCAATAAGAATCATTTCGAATCAGCTCTCCCATAACCTAAATCTTACAAAATAATTATTACACGGATAACGCTTCTGTAGCAGATTTCACTTGCTCATGTGCATGATAGGAGGATCGAACAAGCGGACCAGATTCTACATGAGAGAATCCACGCTTTAGTCCTTCTTCCTTCAATAAAGCAAATTCCTGCGGTGTATAATATTTTTTGACTGTTAAATGCTTTAAGCTTGGCTGTAAATATTGGCCTATCGTCAATATATTACAATCATTTCTCCTTAGATCATCCATTGTTTGCAAAATTTCATCCCATTCTTCACCAACGCCAAGCATAATAGAGGATTTAGTTGGGATTTTAGGTGCAATTTGCTTAGAACGAGCAAGAAGCTGTAAGGTACGATCGTATTTCGCTTTCGCTCTAACCGTATCCGATAAACGTTCAACAGTTTCTACGTTGTGATTTAAAATAGCTGGATTTGCCTCTAGCACAGTTCGAAGCGCTTCTTCATTCCCCATGAAATCAGGTATCAGAACCTCAACTGAGCAAAGTGGTAACTTCTCACGAACAGCACGGATGGATGCCGCGAACACTGACGCTCCGCCATCTTGTAGATCATCACGAGCAACAGAAGTAATAACACAATGCTGTAGATTCATCTGCTCTGCTGCTTCAGCAACTCTAAACGGTTCTTGGAGATCAAGTTCCGTAGGACGTCCCGTTTGTACCGCACAAAAACGACATGCCCTCGTACAAATATCGCCCAAGATCATAAAAGTAGCTGTGCGGTTAGCCCAACATTCGTGAATGTTCGGGCATCTTGCTTCTTCGCAGACCGTATGAAGTGTCTTAGATCTCATCATACTCTTAATCTCTTTGAAATTATCGCCCGTATTCAGTTTGATTTTTAACCACTCAGGCTTTCTTTCATGTTGTTTAGTTGCCATGCTCTCTCCACCTCTGCCGTATTCTATAAATCACATGTTACACCAAATTTCGATGAATGCAAAGCATACGTTCGTAATCAGAACTATTAAATATAGGACATGACTAAAATCATACATACTGATACATCCTAAAATCAATCGGCTTGGAAGGATGGTACGAATGAGAGTAAACACATTTTGGAAAACCCTAATTTCCCTCTGGACGATTTGTTTGCTTCTAATTAGCAGTAGCAATTCAGTGAGTGCCGGAAATACACATAGCGGTCCGAATGCCAATAATCAAGATTTAGATCGCAAAAAGCTTAATTATGAGCGCAAAGAGTTATTTGATAAGATCAGCTCTGTTACAAGTATCCCATGGAATATGCTAGCGGCCGTTGACCAATATGAGTATACAATCCATCAATTTAAAAAGCGTAAATCACCTGAACCTCAAGGACTCATCTCAATCCAGTTCTCAGATCTCAAATGGGGAGGTATGCTCAATCCAGATCCTGAGGATAAGAACATCAATTCCATTCGTATTTTCAAAGGAATCGGTCAAGACGGTTCAGGGGATGGATATGCAGATGAACATAATCCTGTGGATCGACTTGTAACAATGACTACACTTATGCTAAAACGAGGCAAGAGTGCGGAAGATATCCATCTTTCCCTGTGGGATCATTACCAGAATACACGCAGTGTTCAGCGAATCGAGGAATTCGCCAAAATTTATGCGGAACAAGGATCATTAGATGTTTATGAACGTGCATTTCCATTACCGGTAAATGTAACCTTCTCTTATCGTGACACATGGGGTGCTAATAGGGGATGGGGAGGGCATCGTATACACGAAGGAACTGATTTATTTGCTGATTATGGTATAAATGTGCGTAGTACTTGTTATGGCATAGTTGAGGTTAAAGGTTGGAATCCATATGGAGGCTGGCGAATCGGAATACGAGACATCAGTAATGTGTATCACTACTATGCACATATGTCTCGCTTCAATAAAGAGATCAAGGTCGGAGATGTGGTCAAGCCTGGACAAGTAGTTGGCTTTGTTGGTTCTTCCGGCTATGGCAAACCAGGAACATCTGGTAAGTTCCCCCCTCATTTGCATTATGGCATGTATCGGGACGGAGGACTCTCAGATTGGTCATTCGATCCGTATCCTTATCTTCTAAGGTGGGAACGTGAGGATCGTAGAAGAACCAACCAACAATAAAGTGCACAAACCTATAAGTAGGCTTGTGCACGATTATTTAATGTGCATCCGTTGATTCAGATGATTCTTGCTGAGAATTAGGTTGGACATTCGTTCCGCTACTTGTTCCAGCATTATTGCCTGGGATATTAAGGCCTGGTATTGAAATGTTAGGCGGTGTTACATCTTTATTCCCACCGTTCATGGGATTACCCTTATTATCAAAATAATAAGCAGGTACATCGCCAACCACAAGCGCATAGGAAATAGGAATTTCCGTTTCTACTATCTTATGTTCTGAATCAAATGGAACGACTATGACAACATCCACAGTGACCTTTGCATAAACTTCAACTAACAGCATATTAATGCCTACGTTTTCATTTCGTGTACTGAGCTCCACCTTGGCTGCTCCTTGTGGTTCAAGACGAATCGGAATGTTAGGTCCGAATGAAGCAATAATAGGGCTGCCCATGGCTTGCCCAAGTGGAATATGCTCAGTCAAGGTTTCTAACTTACTTAGCGCAGACTCAAGTGTCTGGATCAACTCGGAGGTAATTCTAATATGCTCCGCATAATTAAGGGTAAAAGCTGTAACTTTGCCATCTTTGTTCGTCTTCCAATCAACTAATTTATCCACATTTGCATTATTAGAAGAAAGCTGCTGTGTAATAGCTCCACTGATCGTTTGGGTGGCAATTTGCGTTAGCTTTACATTAGCCAAATGTAGCATTGGCTTCTTTAAATTACGATCAATATATATAAAGGCTTGCACGATGAATAGCAGGAAGATAAGCGATACAATTAACCATTTTCGTTTTTTACCTCCGTTACTCTTGGTACGACGACTCTTCCACCTGCGTCTTCGCAGCATGCTCATCCCTCCACGCTAATCCTGCAAGAAGAATTTATAGGAGATAACTTATCCATCTCCTATTTACAACATACTACAAGCCTATGTAACCTCGTCCCCTATCATGCTACATAGCTCTTAAATTATGGAAGCCTCATCACGATTTCCCTCAAATTATGCTATAATACCAAAATGTAAATACATCAAATTGATTACATCTTGGGAGGTTACATGAAGCCTGAACAACAATGGACATCAAAATTCGGATTCATACTAGCTGCAGCAGGCTCAGCAATTGGATTAGGCGCAATATGGAAATTCCCTTATGTCATGGCAACTAGCGGTGGCGGAGCATTCTTCCTCATCTTTCTCCTTTTCACCATATTCATTGGTTTACCCTTGCTCTTGGCTGAATTCCTGATTGGACGAAGCACTGGTAAAGATGCAGTTTCAGCTTACCGGACAATTGCTCCCCGGAGTTATTGGCATTTGATTGGTTACCTCGGAACAGCTACTTCTTTTATCCTTTTCTCCTTTTATAGTGTGATAGGTGGTTGGATTCTCCTTTACTTAGGACGAGGCTTAATGGGAGGGCTGCTGCATAAGAATATCGTTTATAGTGATTTATTTAATGAGGTAATCACTAACCCATTTGGCGTGCTTGGTGCACAGCTTCTATTTATTCTTATTATAATCTTGGTGGTCGCCCAAGGAGTAAGCAAAGGAATTGAGAAAGCTAATAAATTCATGATGCCTGGACTTTTCATCCTGTTCTTGGCACTCGTTATCCGCTCGCTTACATTAGATGGAGCAATGGAAGGTGTACGCTATTTTTTGACACCTGATATTAGTAAATTGAATATCGATGTCATCGTATATGCAATGGGACAATCTTTCTTCTGCCTCAGTATTGGGGTATCCGTTATGGTAACGTATAGCTCCTATCTAGATAAGAAGGAGCCTTTAGTGAAATCAGCTGTATCGATTGTATCCCTAAATATCCTGACAACTGTTATGGCTGGGCTAGCGATCTTCCCTGCCGCGTTTGCCTTTGGTGTAGAACCTGATGAAGGGCCAGGACTTCTGTTTGTTGTATTGCCTACAATTTTTGAACAGATGCCTATGGGCAGTGTATTCCTTGTCATTTTCCTAGCTTTGTTCTTATTTGCTACCTTATCCTCGGGCTTTTCTTTACTCGAAATGATTGTTGCAATTTTTGCTAAAGGAGATCAATCCAAAAGAAAAAAATACAGTTGGGTTTTTGGTCTACTAGTGTTTATACTAGGTATACCATCTGCACTATCCTTTGGTGTCTTAGCAGATATGAAATTATTCGATAAGATGTTCTTCGATCTTGCTGATTATACAGTGAGCAATATTTTGATGCCAATTGGTGTTCTGCTCATATCAATCTTCGTCGGTTTTCGCTTTCCGAAAGCCAAGCTTAATGAAGAGCTTAGTAAAGAATCCGGCTGGTGGCGTAAAGGCGCAATCTACTATATTATGCTCTTACGTTATGTTATTCCGCTTGTTGTAGTCATTGTATTCTTAAATTTATTCGGTATTTTTTAGAGAAGGGATCGCTATACATCATGAGAGATTTATCAGGTAAAGTTGCTATTGTTGGAACTGGTTTAGTAGGTTCATCTTGCGCTTATTGCATAGTGAATCAAGGATTATGTAACGAGCTATTATTAATTAATAAGAATCATGAACGAGCAGTCGGTGAAGCGATGGATCTCACTCATTGCAGCGACTTTACACATACAAGAACCAAAGTATATGCAGGTACATTCAGAGACTGCAAGGATATGGACATCGTTATCATTACAGCAGGAGCACCACCCAAAGTGGGTCAGACTCGTCTTGATACCTTAAGTGGTGCTACCAAAATGATTGATGGCATCGTCTCTAGCATTATGGAAAGTGGATTTAATGGTATTTTTCTAGTCGCTACTAATCCCGTAGATATTATTACTTATCACGTCTGGAAGCAATCTGGATTACCGAAGCATCGTGTCATTGGAACTGGCACTTCCCTTGATTCCTCTAGGCTCAAGACTATTCTATCGGACATTATTCATGTCGATCCTAGAAGCATCAGCGGCTACTCACTCGGTGAACATGGCGATTCTCAGTTCGTTGCATGGTCGCATGTTACAATTGGAGGTAAGCCCCTACTGCAAATCTTAAATGAAAATCACGAACGGTTTGGGGACATCAGTCTGGATGAAATTGTGGAGAAGACTCGCAGAGCAGGCTGGGAAATTTATAATCGCAAGGGGACTACGTATTTTGGCATTGCCAATGCACTAACCTACATTACACAGTCCATTCTCAACAATGATCATAAAATCATTGCCGTATCCGCCATATTACAAGGTGAATATGGCATGCATGATGTCTGTCTAGGTGTGCCAGCAGTGATAACACAGAATGGAATAGAAGATATAGTAGAATTAAATCTTGAACCAGATGAATATCTTAATTTGAAGTATTCCTATGAGGTTCTGCGCAGTAATATGCAGACGATAGGTTACTAGAGAAGAAAAAACACATCCGTGAGATTAATTCCGGATGTGTTTTTAACTAGATATTCTTAGCATTCACCAATCTATTAATAGTTCCATTCGAACGGTCAACGGATAATGAGATCTCGTGACCATGGAAGGAGCAATAATTGACATTTATAGTTTTATCATCAGATGCGAAATGCGCTCGATTATCTGCTATTTGACGATGTAACATATCAAGTGTATTAATGCCACGACTTTGAGCTTCTTCTTTCGTCACGACTTCCATCACAACACCGTTATTTCTCCCAGAACTATAGAGCTTCACTCCGCTTGAACTTATGTCGGCTTCATTACGCTGCCAAATATGAATGATTAAATAGATATCATTTAAATCCCCTACCCAGCAGTTCTGATCCATTTGCCAACGACCGTGTGGTAGTGAACCAACAATAACATCCCTCTCACTCTCTGGAATAGGGAATAGGATTGCCGCTACCTGCTTGTACAGCAACACTTCACCACATCCACTAGCATGTCTCAGATCACCTTCAAGGTATCCTTGACCTGGATGGAAGAAGTACGCTTGATTAGCTGTTCCATCCTTACGAACTGGGAATGTGATCTGGTAACGCAGCTGTTCGTTGTCAAACTCTCGAAAATATTCTTGAATACCGCCAACCGCATAGTATTTGGTTTTAAATACATATTCGCAGAGAGATGACTGCTTCTCTTGCTTTTCATCAACAGCAGGACGAGGAATCATGTATACCCGCTCTGTCGTCTCCTCTTGCAAAGCTATAGATCGGATGAATTCGCCTGCATCATAATCAATTAGACCTGCTGCTTCTAAGCGAACAATAGCATCCGGTAGCGGACAATCACCGAATTGAATGTAATCGAACAGCACATTACGATCTGCTGGTATATCATGCGCCCATCCACGTGAACGCGCTCCAATCCAAGCACCTTGGAGATAGTGTTCGGCTCGATAGGTCCAGAGCCAGTTTAATAGTTGCTGTACGGTTTCCTTCACTTCCTCCTGTTTTACAGTCTCCCACACAACTGACGCAGACTGTACCCAGTGCCAGAACCAAGGTAGAATACCATACTCCTGAAATCCAAGTGTTTGGACCCGCTCCAATATCACTCGAATATGCTGATGCCCTTGTTTAATAAGTTCTTGGTCATCAAAATAAGTTCCTAAGTTGATTTGAAGGTGAAAACGTTTTGTTTCATGGTGATGATAATATACTTGTGGTACCTTTGCTAGACCACTCTTATAAATATGGAATAGAGATACATGTAATTGTTCTTTCAGAGCAGTTGTAAGCATGCTCTCATATTTAGTCGCTAATAAGACAAGTAGGTTACCAACAAGCTCAACTGGTAGTTCATGTGCCTTCGCCTGACTCGGATCTGTACCTAGGCCAAGTGGAAAATGACCATAGAGTGCTACTTCCGCATTACGCTCTTGTAATTGGAGTAGCTGTAGGAGGATTTCTTCTGCTACTTCCTTTGCCCAAGTCTTGGGACATAGAAGTTCGATCTCCTCTGTACAAGCTGCTACGTACAGATGCATGGCATAATACAGGTTATTACGCATATCATCATGAAACCATAGCCCACTGGATAAACGAGGTGTTGTTAAAGCCTTATTCGCTGCTAGCTGTAATACAGTCTTTTGTCGATCATGAAATGTTAACATCACTTATCTCCTTATATGTAGTTCAAACCCTTCGGAATGAATCTTCCAAAGGGTTTGAATATAATCTAACTAGTTACCAGTAGCTCTTAATTCCTTGCTGCATGCGAACTAGTGCTTCTAGATAGTAATAGTCTCCCCAAATCATATAATCATCAGGGCCTCTATTACCTCTCACATGATAGGAACCATGTTGTAACAAACCTTCAGCATCAGGAAGACTCATCGTAGAATAGTTATCTACTAATGATTGCATTGACATGTGCAATGCATCCGTGAAATATTCACGATCAGGGTCTTCAGCATCTAGTAATTCAATCAGTTCGATCAAACCACAAGCTACAATAGCAGAAGCGGAGCTATCACGTGGCGTATCCGCTTGAACTGGCACATCAAAGTCCCAATAAGCTACATGATCCTCAGGTAAATGCTCGATGAAGTAGCGAGCCATTCGTTTGGATGTTTCTAGGAAGTCAGGATCTTGTGTGTAACGATAGGCAAGCGCTAGACCATATACCCCCCAAGCCTGTCCACGGGTCCATGTGGAACCATCCTGATAGCCCTGATGTGTACCCCCTCTAATTGCATTGCCATTCTCTCGATCAAAGTAGAAGGTATGATAAGATGAAGCATCACCACGAACTAGGAAGCGTAAGCTTTTACGTGCATGTTGATAAGCAATATCATAGAAATCTTGCTCGCCTGTTTGTTCATGAGCGAAGAAGAGTAGCGGTAAATTAAGCAAGCAATCGATAATGATTCGTCCACCATTGTCTGGATCGTCTTCTTTGCCCCATGCTTGAATGATTCCCATCTGTGGGCGCCAGCGTTCAGCAAGACGACGAGCCGCTTGTAATGCGACTTGCTTAGCTTCTTCATTCTGAGTTACACGCCACTGTGCTACAGCCGATAGCGAATACAAGAACCCAATATCATGATGATCGAGCTCAATATGTTGCTCTAGACGCTGTTTGAAATTTGGTAAAAATGATTCAGCAGCTTCTTTATAGAAAGTATCTTGACTAGATTCATAAGACAGCCACATCATACCGATATAGAAGCCCTCTATCCAATCGTTATTATCTCCCCATTCATAGCACTGTTCACCTGTAATATGAGGTAGCATGCCTGGATGCTCTCTTAGGTTATTCTTAATTTTGAGCCCTGCATCTTCAATCGCTTTGCGCCACATTGTAATCTCTCCTATCGATTATGGAAGTGTATTTATACTTAGTTGTTCATTTGAAACCGCATCTGTAATAACTACCTGTCCTGCCGAATCCATGACTACAATTGGAGGCAGGGTCCATAAATGCTCATTATCTTGACATGCTGTTGCACCAAAGATAGCAGATATGAGTACATGCTCACCTGGTGCTAAACGACTTGTTAACGTAGGTAGCATTGTACGTGGTTTAAGTAAGTTCGTATTTGCTTCTGGATAGACCATAATTGCTTTCTCATGACCATTCAGATTAACGACCCCACTCATTCCCCATGGGAAATTAGCAAGGATACTGTCTGACGAACCATGAATCGAATCCTCTTCCCGAATAGCAGAACTAGTTGGTCTTTGTATTGCATATCCACCTTCTGCAGCATCTAATACACGCTGATTCTTCATTCGGTGAATTCGGACATGCCAGATACCTACAGGAACTAGGTAAGTCTGCACCTCGACATCTTGCCAAGGCTTCCAGCGAGAATATATGAATTGTTCTTCAATCTTGAACTCTTCGCAATACCGCCGTTCGCGATAATGTCCATCGCATTCGCTTAACGCCAGCATGGAATCATAAGCACCTTCGCCAAGCTCATAAGTCCCCTTAGATACGCTAAAGCCGAATAAAGTAGAATAAGCAAATTTAGCGTACTTCGCTGCATTATGTGCCATATAAAAATTTGCAATCTGTCCAGAAGTTAGAGCCACCACATGTTTATTTCCTTCTGGCCTGCAAATAATCATTCTTGGATGTGGCTGCGCCATAATGCGCTTCAGTTCAGGTAATGGTAGTTCCTCTGCTTGCCAGAATGGATGGTTGTCTGGTAAAGCAGCTACCAGGAATGTCTTATACGCCCAATATGGTGAACCTGGTGCATTATAGGATTCTGCCATAATTAGATTTGGATAAGCATAACCGATACTGAGCAAACCATCAGCCGTAAAGATAGGTTGATTAAACCAATAGCGCAAATGACGCATAATAATGCCTTTCATCACGCCTAGTGAATACACTTCTACGTCTGCAAATAACAACGCACTCCAGAACGATGCCTGTGCAAAACGATAGGATAAGCTTCGACCAAATGGAATGCTACTACCGTCTTCTGAGAACCAATAGATATACTGTGCAGCGAACTGTTTCGCACGTTCACGATATAATTCAGCGCGTGCCCGGTCATCTTGATCCATAAGCTTGGCATAAATAAGGGAATAATAGTGCATCGCAAAAGCAATATAGTAGTCACGTTGATCGGTTTTACCGTCCGAATACCAGCCATCTGATAAATAATAGGAATCGATCTGTTCCAAATAATTATCCATAATCACCTGATCATGAGGCATACCAATCTTTTTAAATCCGATGTTAACTAAGACAGTGAACATGAGCCAATTATTCGGGTTGGAACGATCAACAAGGTTAATCTGATTCAGCCACTGATATAGGTTATGCTTCTCATGATCAGTTAGTGGATGCCAAACCTTCTCTGGGACTAATGCTAGTGCCAGACCAAGAACTGCCTGCTCAACCATTCGCTGATCCTTCGTACCGAAATCGCCCCAATATTCTTCATGCTCAGGATCGGTACCATGAATTAAACCTTGGACGAACAAGGGCCATAAATCCGACTCTCCGCCACCGTAAGCATGAGGAACAAGTCCCCAAAGGGGTCTTGAGAAAGCCTCCATTAAGGCAATTGCTTCATCATGAATAGCAGCAGTTGCTCCTAAATGCAGTTCAGCATATCCTACTGAAAATCGCTCTTTCAAAGGTTCTAATGTAGCTGTAATCGCCTGTCCGATATCATCCTTCGTTCTAAACTGTTTCCAATTCGGCGTCTTGGTTTGCTCTTCCACTAATAGATTCCTCCATCGCATTAACAGTTTTATCCCATGAAACATATTCCCTTGGCGTTGTTCCGACATCACGTTTGAACAATTTAATAAAATAACTCTTATTGGAGTAGCCTAGCAAATCAGAAATTTCTTCTACTGTCTTATTCGAATGCTGAAGCATTTCTTTAGCTTTCTGAAGCTTGACTCTATTCACATATTCAATAAAGTTCTGATTCGTTTCTCGTTTAAATAAGCGGCTAAAATAGCTTGAATTCAGATTCAGATAATTAGCCATTTCTTCGAGTGTAATTCGCTCCGAAACATGCTGAATGACATATTGCTGGGCTTTGATCACTTCTGTTCGTTTGGACGAAATTGCAATTGCACTTAATTTACTTGCAAGCTGAGATAAGTAAACCGTTAGCCATTCCTGTAAATGATCAATTGAGAGAATATCACTTACTGTAAGATGGAGCTTTTCTCTTGAAATTTCATATTGAAATTGCAGCGTTACCTTCATTTTCATTTGTATATCTAGAAGAATCTGAAGAACCCAATCCTTCACATCATCCGGATGGAAACGATGACTTCTAATCCAGCTTCCCCACTCTTGAATCACAGTACCTAGACTCAACTGATTATTCATTGCAATATTCTCACTAATAATCGAGAAGAACTTGGCGTATTCTTGATAAATATCTGCAGCATCAAACCTCATCTTCTCCCAATTGTACACCTGGAACTCACCGAAATAGAATCGATGCTCAGGCTCTTTTAACATGGGGATTAGCGATGCTTGAATCTCTTCGGGTTTACGTACCGTTCGTCCAATTAAACAGGAAACGCCTATTTTTAAATAATCTTTAATCATCGAAATACAGGTTTGCATCGTATGAACAACATATTGCAGTTCTCCACTTGGATCATCTGTTAAGAAGAGAACGACTACATCCCTGCTGTTATAGCTAAAAACAACGAAATTACCCTTATCACTAAGAATCTCCTGCAGCACGTTCTCTACAGCAAAAATAACGGTATGATCATTTAACTTATGGGTTCGCACAACTTCAGTTAAACGGTCAACAGAAATAATAAGGGTTACATATTGCTTAGCTTGTAATTGAATGCCATTTAATCGTGCTTTCTCGATCCAACTTTCTTTGGACCAAGATTGCTGAAATAAAGTATCTTTCAGAAATTTACTCTTTACAGCGGATTGGTTCATCGTACCCATTATCTTGTAATGCTCTATTTCTGCAATCCTGTCCTTCTCCGAACTGAGTTCTTCACATACCTTTTGTAAAATAAGATGCAATTGCCCCACATCTAAGCTTTCCTTTAAAATGTAGTCGCTCACATTTAGCTTCATTGCTTTCTGTGCATAATGAAATTCATTGTGGCAAGATAAAATAATCGCCTTAAACCGTTGATTGACGGCAGTATATTTCTCTAACAATTCCAACCCATTCATTTTAGGCATGCCAATATCGGTCAAGATAATATCAGGCAGACTCGTCTGAATAGCTTCCCAAGCTTCAAGTCCATTAGAGTATGAACCGATCAGCACTATGCCTAATTTTTTCCATTTAACCATTTGAGATAAATATTGAATGACCGGGTAATCATCATCCACTATTATAGCCTTTAACATCATATCCACTCCTCATCGACATCTTGAGGTAATTGCAAAGAAATAGTCGTACCGATATCGGGTTCGCTTTGGATATCCATCAAGAAATTTTCGCCATATAGCAATTTCAACCGTTGATAAACATTTTTTACACCGATACCTGAGAACCCTGTTTTCTGAGAATGGCTCGAGTCTTGCTCATCTTCAAGCTTGCTGATCAACTCATTAAGTTTATCCTGTGACATACCGACTCCATTATCACGAACAACAATCAGCAAGTAGGTTAAGTCCTGCTTCTTAATAAAGCTTGCTTCGATATCAATTTGTCCTTCAAATTGCTCAAAACCATGAATAATCGCATTCTCAATTAATGGCTGGATCATAAACCGTGGAACCAGAAATTCACCACTGCTGCCCGATAATTTCACATTTAATTGCGCCTGATTGGCATGCCTGAAATTCATTAACTTAATGTAATGATGAATCGTGTCTACTTCATCCTTAAGAGGAATCAGCTCATTGTCCCGATTGATCGTCATGCGGAGCAAAGATGATAAAGAACCGATTAATTGCGCATTTTCATTATCACCCCGAATAAGAATACTCAGCCGAATGGAATTGAGCAGGTTAAACATAAAATGCGGGTTTATTTGCGCCTGCAGCATTTCAAGCTCCGCCTTGCGTTTCTTGGCCTGCTCAAGCGTAATTTGCTCAATCATCGTATGAATACGATCAAGCATATCATCGATAGCTTGTCCAAGCTGTCCAACCTCATTGTGCCCTTTGATACCCGTACGAATATCAAGATGACCGAGATTTATCCGGGCAATAAATTTGCTTAAGTTTACGATAGGTTTCGTAGCAGTTGAGATCAAAACCATCAATAAAAGGCAAAATATTGTGAAAAACATAACTTGTAAGGCGAAACTAGTAAATAAAATTTGATTGTTCTTGTCCAAAGCTGACGAATAAGGAATCAAGTTCACTATTCTCCAACTATTGCCACGCAGTGACTCCTGAACAAACAAATACTCTTCACCGTTGATATTTAAGGTATGCGAATCTGTGTCATATTGCTGGCTGGGGAACTCTTGGCCTATCTTTTGGGGATCAGGATGAGACATAATCGTTCCCTTTTCATCCAAAAGCATCATTTCCTGACCCGAATATGCGCTAAGCTGTTCTCGTATTTTACTTTCATTAACACTAAAAACGACGTATCCAAGTGGGCTTCCCGTAGACGTTTTGAATGTACGTCCAATCGTAATCACATGCGGTGATTTCTTGTAGGCTACGGGATCTGCAAAATAGTTGTCTTGCACTCCTACCCAATAGGTTGAAAATGGCGGTAGCTTATCCAAATTCGAAAACCATGGCTGTTCATATAAATGCACGGGATTAAAGTCACTATAAGCATAATTCGTGTAAGCAAACCCGTTCTTGCCCATAATGGTAATGTAAAAATCCGATAATTTTTGTGCGAACAGGTTATCCAGATGATTTAAAATACGAGTATAATCTAGTAAAAGATCCGGATTCTGTTCTTGGGATCTTTGGTCTTTATTCATCACTAATTGTCTTTGGATTTCGTTATTCATAAGTACTATATTTGACAATTCCAGTACTTGCTCGATGATCCCTGACACATTGGTCTCTACGGATTTCAACGAATCCTCTGCACTTGTAACCGCTTTCTGAAGCACTATGTCTTTTGTTAAATAAATCGTTAAATAATAGTTAACGATGAGCGGTATCATAAAACAAAGCAGCGCTGAAAGCACTAACTTCTTGCGCAAAGAGAATTGTCGAATCGTCATGGATTTCAACCCTCCACATTCTTCCAATCTCTTAGGAAATAGTTAACAGGGAAAACGATGTTATTGCCATTTTCCCCTGTTAACTATATTTTAATTGAGATCTCGAATATACACAATTGATTTAAATTAATATTTGTAAGTTTTATTATTTTTTTGCGTTGTTATTTACAATTCCTGTAACATTTTTGTCCATAGTTTCAACTGCTTTGTCAATGTCTTTTTTGTTCAAGAGATACAATTCAACTTCAGGAACGATCGCTTTTTCTATTTCACCTGTAAATGTTGCAGGAACTGGAGCGTTACCAGGCTTCGTATTTTTCATCGTATATTTCAACGATTCCATATCGATCTTGGATGGATCTTTAGAAGTGCTTGTTATTTTATCTGTCAATTTGTCTACATCTGATTTAGCCCAACCGGAGTATACGCGACCGCCAAATTCCAAACCTTCAGAAGAGTACCATCTAATAAACTTATAAGCTGCTTCTTTATTTTTTGAATTAGCCGATACACCAATGTAAGTCGGTTGAACCGGTGAATAGTGACCATCAGCACCTTCTAATTTAGGAATCGGTGCAAATGCTGTTTTAAATGTAGCAGGAATAGTATCAGTACCGCCTGCCTCAGCTACCATCCAGTCACCGATCGGCACCATAGCTGCAGCTTTGTTGAAGAATTGTGTGCGGTAATGTAATTTTTGAGAAATAATATCTTCATAAGGGCTTGCTGTCTTATCTTCATACATCATTTTTTTCAGCATTTCTAAGTTTGCTTTCAATACAGGGTCTTTGGCGTTCGAAGTTCCATCTGCTTTCAGGTAATTATTATCTGTAGGCTTGCTCTTTAGCTGCAGATTATAAAGATCCGGCCAGTTGTGGAAATACGCTCCGTATTGTTTTTTAGCACCTTCGCCTTTAGTCAGCTTCTTCGCATAATCTTCGAACTCAGCCCATGTCCAATCTTTAGGTACTGACAAGCCCGCTTCATCCAATGCATCTTTATTCAATAGAACGAACCAACGCTGCATCGAGGATGGAAGTGCATAGATTTTACCATTAACACGCGTATCTACCAAATATTCATCTTCGTATTTATAACCATCTTTCTCAATAAAGCTTTCAAGTGGTTCTAACATACCGATTGCAGCACGCTGTGAGTAGTTCGTATAAGGCATTTCGATAATATCAAGCTGATCATCCGATGCAGCCATTAAATCTAGTTTTTGCATCGATGCTACGGAATCGCCCTTTTCATTTAATAGATCAAGTTCGACTTTAATACCAGGATTTGCTTTCTCGAATTCCGGGATGATCTTGCTCCACTGTGCTTTCGCGTCAGTTTGCCAAGTGGCAATTTTTATTTTCACTTCTTGTGCTCCAGGTGCTTTTGTTGCTGTCCCTTCAGGTGAAGGTGTTGATGCAGATTCTGTTTTGCTTCCGCCACATGCAGTTAAAGATAACACCAGAGATGCAGCAAGTACTGTTGAGAAAATCTTTTTCATAAAGAACCCTCCTAGTATAGTGAAACTTTATACTTCTGATTAACTGATAAATTCTAGGTATCACCTTAAGAAACGCATCTTTCTCGCAGTTTTCTCACGAAAACTACTTTTGTCATAAAAGACGGTGAAACCGTTTCTTTTTCTTACAATGTCATCGTATCATTATTGAAATCAAAGCGAAGTTAACAAATTTTACTTCCCGAAGACTATTTTTACTTTTTGTCTTTCTGCTGCTTCGATCCGATCTATTTTGCTGCAATTATCCCTTTACACCGCCAAGCGCAATACCTTCGATTACTTGTTTCTGGCCAAGCGCGAATATGATGAGTAGAGGTAAAATTGCGGAAACAGTTCCAGCCATCATGAGCGAATACGTATCGCTATACTGATCACCGAACATTCGAATGCCAAGTTGAACCGTGAACAACTCTTTAGATTTCAAGAAAATAAGTGGATACTGGTAGTCGTTCCATGTCCAGATAAAGCGTAGAATGGCGTACGTCGCCATTGCTGGACGAATAAGTGGAAGTCCAATTTGCAAGAAAATACGTCCATGCCCCGCTCCATCAATTTTGGCAGATTCAATATACTCATTACTGACTCCCATAAAAAACTGCCTAAGCATAAACGCTCCGATAACGCTAAACCCATTAAGTAAGATAAGACCTAAATGAGAATCAAATAAATGTAATTGACGGAACATCAGGAACTGCGGTATAAGCGATGCTTGAGGCGGAACCATGTAAAATGCTAGAACGAGCAAGAACATCGCGTCTCTACCTCTGAATTGAATCTTAGAAAATCCATAAGCGGCAAGTGCACATATGAATACGTTGACTACAGTTGTTGTGATTGTAACGTAAATAGAGTTCCAGTAATAACGAACGAAACTACTGCTCCACACTTCCGTATAGTTCTCAATCGCATTCCAGTTGGTTGGAATCCACTCAATTGGGAACTTGAACACATCGGCTTCAGGCTTAAATGAAGTGGATAACATCCAAATAAACGGAAGTAAAAACAGAATACCGATAACCCCAATCAGAAGTGTGAATAATAATTTTGAAATGGATAGCCTTTTCATTTTGTACGTTCCTCCTTCCTAATCATGTGCTAGTAATTAACCCATTTCTTTTGTGCAAACCATTGACCTGCTGTGATCAACAAACAAATAATAAATAAAATCAACGCCATTGAGGAAGCGTAGCCTGTCTTCATTTGGTTAAACGCTGTATCGTATAAATTGTAAACAATCACGTTAGTCGAATTGGCAGGACCTCCTTGCGTCAGCACTTGAACCAAATCAAATACTTTAAAGGAACCAATAATTCCCGTTACGAGTAAAAAGAAAGTTGTCGGTGAAACACTCGGTAAGGTGATTTTACGAAACTTCACCCAAGCGTTGGCACCGTCAATATCCGCTGCTTCATACAAATCTTTCGGAATCGACTGGAGTGCAGCGATATAGATGATGATGTTATAGCCAATCAGAATCCATACTTGAATCATCATCAGTGAAGGTAATGCAAAGTCGATGTCTGCAAGCCATTTGGGCGGATTCTCAATACCGAACGATGTCAGCATCTGATTAACTGGCCCGAGTGACGGATGGAATAGCACTTGCCATACCATTGCGACTGCAATAGTACTGGAGATATACGGCAAGAAGTAAATCACCTTAAAGGTATCCTTCATGTACACATGCTTATCAATCAAAATGGCCAACAGCAATGCTAAGATCATCGTAATCGGTACTGTAATTAGAAAGACAAGGTTATTTTGTAAACTTTGGATAAATACATCATCATGAAATAGTCGGGTAAAGTTTTCAAATCCAACAAACTTGATGGCATCGAACCCTGCAACGAAGTTCCATTCCGTAAAACTTAGTAAAAGTGAAAATATGACAGGAATTAAAGTAAGGGCAATGAGTCCGATCATTAAGGGCGCAACGAATATATATCCTGCCAACTGTTCTCTTGCATTAATGCCTAATTTCTTGCGTTCCATTTCCAGTCCTCCTCCTAAAACAATAAGTATTCTAGTATCTTGTATGCTTCTATTTTAAAAATTACGGAACCCTTTCATAAGCACTAAAAATGTTCATTTCAAAACTATTTTTACTTTTCATTTGGAAATAGTAAAAAAGCCTAATCATCAAAATGCACGATTGTTAACGTGTTTTTTGAATGATTAGGCTTGATCGATCCATTATTTTACTGACATTCCCTTAATATTTTCCATGAGTTTGCTCATGATAACAGCTACTTCAGCTCTTGTTGCTGCTTTTTGGGGTTGGAAGGTACCATCCTCAAAACCTGTGATAATCCCCTTGTCTACCAGGATTCCAACAGCCTCTTTGGACCAGTCAGCAATGTGCCCCTGATCTCTAAATTCCAGCTTCCCTCCTGAGCCCTGCAATTTGAGTGCTCTGACAATAATCACAGCCAATTGCTCACGCGTGATAGCTTCATCCGGACCAAATGCATTTGCACTAATCCCGCTAATGATGCCATAAGCTGCTGCTGTTTCAACAGCTCCTTTGGACCAATGTTCCTGCATATCGACAAATGGACTGCCGATTTTAGGCGTTAATCCTAAAGCACGAACAATTAGTGATGTAAACTCTGCGCGATTCATCACTTGATTTGGTTTAAACGAATGATCTGGATAACCGATCATCCACTTCGCTTCCACTACCTTCTGGATGGAATTGTTCGCCCAATGACCCTTGACATCTGTAATCTGAAAGGTTTTACTCTCATCAGAACCTTTCCCCTTATTTCCTTCAGTAGTGTTGTTCTTGTTGCTGTTATTATTATTATTGTTGTTATTGTTGTTATTGTTGTTATTGTTGTTATTGTTGTTATTGTTGCCATTGTTGTTGCCATTGTTGTTGCCATTGTTGTTGCCATTGTTGTTGCCATTGTTACTGTTATTATCATTATTACCGTTGTTATTGTTATTACCGTTATTATTTTCTCCTCCGTTATTACCTCCATCAGTATTCTTATCTTTAACTGAAATCAGGCTGTAGACTCGTTCGGAGTTGTCCTCTGTACGAACTACAATTTGGGCTGTTCCCTTGGCTATCGCCACAACCTCACCATTTTCGCTTACGGTTGCAACACTTGGGTTTAACGATTCCCATACAAGCTTTGCATTTATTGCATCGCTAGGTGTCGCTGAGGCTTGCAGCATGACTTTCTCTCCAACTAACAGCTCTGCAGCTTGCCGATCAACCACTACTCGGTCAACTAAACTAACCTTGCTGTAAACTTTAACATCGTCGATGTATAAGAAAGTATTGTCTGCACCGCTACCAGTTTTAAATCTAATGGTGTCTATCGTATTTGCTGGTTTGGTGAAAGCTAATCCTTTCTGAATAAGTACGCCATCGACATAAATATCAAAAGTGTTAGACTCGATGTTAATATCCAGCTTAACAGAATGCCATACATTATAATTGAATTTAATGAGATCAATCGCTGTATTTTTCTGATCAACATACTTAAAATACTGTCCGTTAGATTGTAAGGTAATTACACTCTGTCCTCCATTTAGAAGCTCATAATACGGCCATTTGCCGCTAGTACCTTCTTTGAATTTCCATTCCACAGTAAAGTTTCCCTGCTGCGCTTCAAAAGCTTTCATCGCACTTGCGCTATTTTTTGTATCATTATCGTACAACAGCACGCTTTTATTAACAGCCGTAGGATCCTCCGCGATAGACACTACAGTTGTTGAAGTTGGAGTTGAGGTGACCCAGCCTTCTGGTTTATCTCCCGTTGGATAGTCGTTGAAATTGACATTCAACCAAGGCTTCGCTCCGTATACGTAGACAATTACATCATCTATATATAGAGATGCTTGATCTTGCTTCAATCCTGTTGAAAAACGAATGGTATCTACAGCAGATGATGTATTCCGGAATCCAGCATTTTCAGCAACAAGCTCATTATCCACAAATACATCAAATGTGCCGCGTTTCAGATCCAGACGCAGCTTAACTTTATACCACGTAGCTGGATCAATTGACTGGATAAAATGCGCCTTTCCTTGTGCATCATACCATTTCAATCCATCAGCATCGGAGCTAAGCTGCACTACCGGTAAAGAACCATTAAGTACTTCAAACTTAGAAGAATTTGCACCCTCCGGTTCTGCGAATTTCCATTCTAATTCCAGTTTATCTGCCTGTGATGGGAAGGAATGAGAGGCTGTGGCACTACCTTGACCATTCCGATCAACCATCTGCAAATGAAGTCCTTTCTGCGTTTTTAACTTTTCTAGACTAACTACTGTATTCGCATCGCTTGTAACAACCCAGCCTTCTGGGTTATTCCCCTCAATTTCTTCATTAAATGTGCTCAAAATGTATCCAATCGGCAGCTCTTTGGGCAAAGCTTCTGGTTGATTCACAATTTCCGGAAGTGGATTCTCGGCACCTGGTCTAGGCTTGTTTGGATCCACATCGAATTTGGCGTAGAACGATTGCCCTAAGGAACCGTTCACATTCACTTTTAACTTAATCGTCGGCGCTAATTGAGAAACAAAAACTTGCGGGTCTGCCTTAATAAGACTAGCTGCAGATTTGTCGAGTTCAATCTCGATGACTCCTGTGTTCTCCATAGTTGGATCAGAAACAGCAATTTCCAAAGTATGATCCGGATTCTCTCGCACCATAACAGATGATTGACGATTGCTGGTTACGAAGTCAGCCTTCGTCGGCTTCTCTTCCCAGAAATTAAACCCTGTAATTCCTAATTTATGATTTCGAACCGCTTGTACATCAGCTTCATTCTTGACAATCTCAATGCTTGGATCTTTGGAATAATCCTTGACTTCTTCAACCGATTTATTCGGCAGCAGCACGTAACTATACGTTTGTGCCTGTGGATTTGTCCCGTGATCATACCACATCGTCAAATAGTTCTCAGTTCTTACATCTTTTGGTCCACCATTAATACCTTTCTCATCTTTATTAATGTCAAACCAAGTGCCTTTTTGCTGTTGACGCAACATGTTAACCTTCTGCTCACCCGGAAAATAGTACCCGATATCTGAACTAGATGTTGAGCCTGCTAGATGCGCCCATTTCACATTCGTCTTCGAATCTGTCCATCCTAACGCAGTCGGTTGCTCAAATCCGTCAACTGTTAGAACATTGCTGCCTTCAATTTTACGCTGTTCGATTGTTGTCTCAACCTTCAGGTTATCTTGACTGGTCAGATTTGAACCTAATGCTACAATTTCGTCATCAAACATAAACCATGACTTATTTGCCGACATTTTGGTTCCAATCTGCTGTAGCTTCATACCGGAAACACCGTATTTATCAAGTGTTGTACCACCAGCCCAAGCGTTATTTGGCGCTCCTTCTCCATCTCCATACTGATACTGACTCGAATCACGGTTACGATTCACGACCGTTGTACCCGGCAATCTATAGTAATCAACCGTAGACCAAAAATCATCCGAATACTGTGTTGCGTCCCCATTGTATAAGTAAGTCATTCCGTCTCCGGTATACCAACCTTTACGATTTTCACCATTTGTTAGTTCATAAGTCCAAATTCGTTTGGAACTTTTACTAATTCCAAAAGCATAATCATTTCTTTTATGCACACTGCGATTCATTGCGTTTAGTTCAAAATGATCAGGAAGGTCCCCTATAGCTTCAATTGAAGTATCATTCAGCCATGATGTTATAGCTTGAAGCTGTTGAATGCTTGTAAACATCTCATTCACATCACAAGCTTTATCAGTTAAAATCCAATGCTTCAACATCTGCTTCATGACCAGCGCATGTTCAGGTGGTGCCGCCTCAGCTAAACGAATGATACCCGACATCACTCCCGCAGCTGCTGTATGTCCGCTAAGGAAATCACGAGCAATTGCCCGACCACGTACCATATCCATCATTTCACCCTTATACATGAAGGGAGCAAACGCATCATACACCCAGCTATATATGTTCTGAACATTAGGATCCGTTACTTCCCAGCTGCTGCCATTTAACATATAAAGCAGATTGCTGACCCCTCGAATGAGCACTTCGCCATAACTGCCTGTATAAGCAATGGTGCTATGCTGGACAAACGATCCATCTGCATAAAAACCGTCACCTGTTGTTACATACTCAAATAACGGGCTCATTTGATCTCGCACATTAGTCAATCGTTCAGGATTTTTCTCAACAATCCCCAATAGAAGCTCATGTGTCAAAATATCCGAGCGATTCGCTCCGACATGGCGGAAGGTTGGTGAAGTAATATCGCCGACATAAAAATCAATTGACTTCGCATAAGTCTTGATTTGTTCCGGGCTTAGAAAATCTGCAAGCAAAATATAAATATCGGCTAATTTTAACGGAGAACCGATCTCCCAATTCCACCAGTTACCATATTTATCACTTGAATCGGTATAAATGTTCTCATGCATCCAATCTAACGATTCAATCATATCAGCAAGCAATGCACTGTTGTGATAAAGTTCTCCGCCTTCCATGGAATAGGCCAAAGCCATCGTTCTAAGACGTGATGACCACGTAGTGATTGCATCTGAATTTTTTCCTGGATCCATCTTTTTATCGTCCCACAAGGATTGACGATCACTGGATCTAACTAACTTATCCCAAAAATCCTTTGCTTGTATATTCGTATTCGTCACTCTATCTGCTGCAAGCGAGATAATAAATTGATCATTTCCTGTATAAGGAATTCCATCCAAAAGCACCATTTTCCATTTCATTTGGAGTGTCTTCATTTCGTCCCATGTTGCAGGATTATCCATAAAAACGTTTACATTACTAATCGCTTTTATATCCGGATTGTCGATTGCAGCAGCAGTAATCACTGATTCTCCAACTTTAATTCCCGTTACCAATCCATTCGCATCAACAGATGCAACTTCAGGATTACTGGAAGTCCAGGTTACTTCACGACTTGTAGTATTCGCTGGAACGAACTTCGGTACGAGCTTTACCGTGTCTTGTTCTTCAACCCTGACTTGCGCAGGAAGAATAATTTGTTCCAACTCATAAACAAGCTTCTCTACCGTTAGCACAGTCGTAGCTGTTGCATTCTGATTAGCCACGGATTTAGCTGTAATGGACACAGTACCGAGATTCACACCCGTTACTACGCCTTGGTCATCAACTGTTGCAATATCAGGATCGCTTGAAGTCCATATTAATTTAGGGTTAGAAGCATTTATAGGCTCAATTACAGCATCGAGCTTTACCGAAAGCCCTTGTTTCACGGTTTCTGCAGCTGGAAGCTTAATTTGATCAACCTCAACATAAGGTGTAACATTCACCGTTACACTTGCTTTAGCAGTCTGATTATCCTGTGATACTACATTAATGGCAGCGCTTCCATCTCTAACAGCTTTAACAAGTCCATTTGCATCAACCAATACTACAGAAGAATCGCTTGACTCCCAAGTTAGTGCTGGATTGGTAGCCTCAGCTGGCAATACGGTTGGATTTAATTGTATCGTTTGTCCTGCTTGTATAGTTATTTCCTTTTCAGGCAAACTCACACTATCTACGTGAATCAATTCTTGAAAGTCATACACCTTCACATCATCGATCCACATTTCTCCGACCGAATCTTTTACACCTATCTGCTGAAACTTGATTTGTTGAATATAAGTCCAGTCTTGTAATAACGGAATGTTCCCTCGAAGCAAATCACCATTCACATATACTTCCGCTTTATGATTTTTAACATCAAGCACTGCTTGTACAAAGTACCATGTGTTCGCTTCATATGAACCTACATTCGGATCTACATCCACTCCAAAAATTTTCATTTTTCCTGTTTTACCCAAAAGGAGAGCAGTCGCCCACTTACTTTTTGAGTCATTATTTGCAGTTAATTGAAACACTTCACGATCGTGTAGGGTATCATTCACACGGACATTGGCCTCAAGCACAACTTTCCCCTGAATATTCAAGCTCGCTTTATAAGTGTTTATTTTTTTGTCTTGAGTGTTCGACACCAGCTTCAAACTACGGTCCGTTCGCGAATCAACAGCTTCTCCAACTAAATAATCGTTAATATTTATTGGTACTTCGCCTACTCCCCAATTTCCACCTTTCACAGCTTCAGGTCCTGCATTAGAAGGTACAGTCGGGTAATTATCAAACGTTGCTTCAACGTACGTTGTTCCCGCAGCTTCGGCAACATTTTCAAAAACTCCAATAGGCATTAACAAACTAACTAAAAGCGATAATACAACTGTTCCAGAAATCAATTTCTTCATTCGCATACATGCACCGCCTTCTTAGATGTTTGATCATCCTTAAGTATAATGAATAGTCAAAGAATGCTATAAGAAAGAAAATCATCAATTCCCAAATTATTTTTACCTTTTTGAATGCCTGGCTAGCTTGTTAACTACAAAATGTATATAACAAAGCCCCCTCAAGAAAATACCTTGTAGGGGGCTTAAAGTTTTTTTCATTGAATTAGACTATTAACGATTCGTATTAGCGAACCATCCAACCGCCGTCAACACATAGAATATGACCATTCACATAATCAGACGCCTTGGATGCAAGGAAAACTGCTGTTGCTGCCAAGTCTTCCGGCGTACCCCAGCGAGCTGCCGGTATGCGATCGAGAATAGCTTTGCTGCGCTCTGCATCTGCACGAAGCTGCTCGGTATTATTGGTTGCCATGTATCCTGGAGCAATAGCATTCACGTTAACCCCTTTGCTAGCCCATTCGTTAGCCATAGCCCATTCGTTAGCCAT
>NZ_JBFULK010000011.1:0-181339 GCF_056400365.1 Paenibacillus sp. P5_B5 | reverse complement strand
AAATGTTCTTACCAAGACCAGACTCAAACTCTTTAATATTTGCTTCAATTTTGTAACCTACAACATGAAAAAGGGGTAATGTTATTACTTTAGCTTCCATAAAATCTCCTTCATTCAAAATGTTTATTGCAGTAATTGCATATAACGTTCTTGTATCTACGAACCCTCACTACCTTAAGGGACGATAGTCCTGGCCGTGATGCGGTTAGGTGGTGCAGGGTTGTCTGCCTGATTTACTCCTTGAAAATCCTCGGGCAGACCAAGGAGCGTTAGCGACGCAGCGTAGATACCATGTTATATGATGCCTCGGACATCTTCGAATTTCCCCTTATGATTCTCTACTTAGATTTGAATAGAAATTTATTATGTTTCCATCTGGGTCTCTGAACCAAAATGAGCGTCTTCCCCATGGATAGGTTTCAGGTAGTTTTATAAATGTTACATTTATATTTTTTAGCCGAATAAATTCTTCATCAACATCAGCTACTTCGATTTCAATAGTGTAGCTACCATATCCTGCATTTAAAGTGCTTCCCGGAGCCATGCTCTCCATTCCTTGCTTTGAAAATATATCAATATGACTGTCTTCTATTAAAATCCTTGCGTTATTTTCATCTCCTACAGCCTTTGCTTTCAATATTTCTTTATAAAATGCCACCAGATGAGATACATCTTCAGTTATCAAGCATATTCCACTGAATTTCATAATTCCCTCCATTTTTTTGAAATTTTCAAATGGTTTTTATTGTTTTATATTGTATTAATGTTTCCGAGGTTTCACATAACGTTTCCGTATTCACGACACCGAGAGGCTTAAGGCAGCTTAGCTACCGGGTCGAAGACTTAGCCTCGCAGGATGTGTCCACCTGAATTTGCTTCCTTCTATTGAAATCGCTACGTTGTGGCTTTGCTTCTGTTACTTCTGGTGGACCAAGGATCACTTGTGATCCGATGCGTGAATACAATGTTATGCGATTGACTATTTCTTCTAAACTATTGGAATCCATTTTTTTCTATATAATTCGTAATATTTCCATCTTACATATCCTTTTTCAATATTTGATAAATCGATCGAGTAATTTGTTTGAGCTAGATTTATTATATTATCTAATACTAAACGAGTTAACCCAACACTACGACAAGCAACTAATGGTGCAAATTCAATTAACTTTCTTTTTTCCATTGGAGTTTTAGTATAAACATCACTATTTGCTTTATTACTATCCTCTAATATTCTCACAAAATCTTCTGGTAATCTGTCTTTTTTGAAAGAATCACACCACTCACATGCGGATACAATATTAGACGGTTTATGTAACTTAGGTATAAAATGTTCAAATCTTATTTGACTAGTTTCTAATTTATTCAATTCCAAATGGCAGTAATAGCATGTAAATATTTGAGAGTTAATTCTTGCCTTTAATCTAATATCTGTATTGTTCGCTGCTATCCATAAATTATAGGTTTTATCACGTATACCATTTCTTCGAGAATTATTTTCTGCCTTTCGTAATTGTTGTTTAAACAATATCGGATCTATCACATATACTTCTTTAATATAATCAAGTATATATTCTGGATAAAAATCTATATATTCTTTTAATATATCTGACATTTATAATTTACCCTTCCTAGAAATAGTCTTTCGCATAACGTTATTGTATTCACGAACCCGAGAGGCTTAAGGCGCGTCAGCGCCGGGTCGAAGACTTAGCCTCGCAGTGGTTATTCGCCAGAATCCACTTCCTGGCACTTTCAACTTCGGGCGAATCAAGGAGCGTAGCAACGCAGCGTGAATACGGTGTTAGATGATGGTCCGGTCTTCTTCGATATTACAATCAAAATCAATGGTATTCTGTTAATTCAGTTATTCATTTATTTTGTCTATTATCATGTCAACTGTCTGTTCTGGAGTTAATCTACTTGTATCAATTCGTGGGTAGTTAAATAGCTCATAAATGGATCTTGTCTCTAAGCTCCTAAGGATTCGATCTTCTGTCCTCCTATCTTCTACCATTCTTCTTATGTGCTCCTCTCGATCACAAAGCAAGGTTATTGGTATGTACTCAAAATTTAGATCTTGTAGGTTTTGAAGTACTTTATTTAAAATGATTTGTCTTCTACCATGGATTCCCCAAGTAAATATAATATATTCCAAAAAAGAGCTCTCCAAATATGTCCTAAGAATAGAAGTTATATTCTTCTCAGTAATGGCTTCAATTTCATCATTAAATACGAATGGATTTATCGCTCTACACCACTCGCTCTGAAGCCACGCACTATTATTTAATTTCGTGTGTAATAATTCACTTACTGTCGTTTTACCTACCCCAGCATATCCATTAATGAAAACTAATTGCTTCATCGAAATACCTTCTTTCTTTTTTATATTTTAATATTTGATTTATTGTGGTTTGCCGGACTTTCATCTAACGTTCTTGTATTCACGACGCCCATTCCCCTTAGATAGCTCTTATTTTAGGGGAATGGGTGTTGTCCGGTTGCCTTTGCTTCCCTGAATTGCCTCTGCCGGACCGAGGGCCGAATGGCCCGAAGCGTGAATACGGTGTTATAGGATGTAAGCGCCTTTCTTCGAATATACATTCAAATCTGTGTTTGTAATTCAATTAGGTTTGAAATTGTTCGTGTATGACGTTTACTGTCATCCTTTCTATTTAGCCATATTCCTTTCATGTTTATCTTCTCACAGGGTAAAATATCAGTTTCGAAATTATCACCTATGTAAAAACATTCAGTTGGTTTTACCTTGGCCAGATTACATGCGTGTGTAAAAATTTCTGTTTTGGGCTTTGAAATACCTATATCTCCTGAGACTACTACGATCTGAAAATAATCTAAAATACCAAGCTTCTTTAGTTTCTGTCTCTGCTGTGATGAATCTCCATTGGTTATTATCCCCAGTCTATTGTCTCTATGTGTTTCTAAGCAAGGAATTACATCATCGAAGGGATTCCAATTATCTTCAAAATGTTTTAAATAAATCTGAAAATAATCATAGCATTATCATCATTGACTTCTATATCCAATCCGGAAAATACTTCTATTATTCTTTGAATCTTCTGTTGTTCAAATGAGAGTTCACCAAGTAAATATCGATCAAAATGTCTCTTCCCAATGGTACACCATTCTAAATAAAATTCATTTTCAGTTTGCTTTGATGGTTCTGCAAATTGAGTATATAAAGTTTTCACAGCCAGATATTCAGCTGTTTTAAAATCAAATAGTGTTTCATCAAGATCAAAGAAAATCATATAATGACTCCTTCTGTTTTCATGACATAAGACTTTGTGCTGATTTCCTATAACGTCTTATCTACGAACTACGTATATTATACTAATTAAGCTGGATATACGAATTTCATCTAAAGTTATTTTAACACAATTAGGTAGTGAGAAATCTGACATTCGGATCAATATTCATCACTAGGTACCTCCTCGAAAAAGAAACCTTGAAAGGCACATAGCCAATCAAGGTCAATTTCTCAAAAACATGGTCTTCCTACGTTTCTTTCATAAATTTAATAAGTTATGTTATTAAGCTAATTTTTCAGCAGCTTCAACCGTGTGTTTGAGCAAAATAGCTATTGTTACTGGACCGACTCCGGCTGGAACAGGAGTTATCGCAGAGGCGTTTTTTAGACAATTATCATAGTCAACATCCCCAATGTTACCCTCATTGTAACCAGCATCTAAAACAATAGCTCCTGATTTTATCCAATTGCCCTGAACAAATTTAGGTTTACCAACCGCAGCTACTACAATATCGCCTAAACGAACTAAGTCTTCTAAATTAGTTGTTTTGGAATGGCATGTCGTTACAGTTGCGTTTTTATTTAATAGCATTAAGGATACAGGCTTACCAAGGATTGGACTTCTCCCAATCACAACTGCATGTTTCCCTTCAACTGGAATATTGTAATAGTCTAAAATTGCAACGATTGCTGTTGGTGTACAGGAAGGGAAATCGGCGAAACCAAAGGCGTTTTGAGCAAATCCCAGAGTTGTTACTCCATCTACATCCTTTTCAATACGAATTGCTTCAAATGCTGCTCTTTCGTCTATTTGATTAGGAACGGGATGTTGTAACAATATTCCATGAACATTAGGGTCAGCATTGAGTTTGTTAATAGCTGCAATTAATTCTTCCGTCGATGTATTCTTAGGAAGATCAATACGAATAGATTGAATACCGAGTTTCCTACATGCGTTTCCTTTCATTCGTACATAGGTAGCTGATGACGGATCGTCACCAACTAAAACTGTCGCCAAACATGGTACAATACCTTTTTCTGATAGGCGATTGATTCTACCCAACAATGTTTCCTTAATGTCAGCTGCAACACGATTACCATCCAAGATTAATTTTTCTGCTGTCATCTAATCATCTCCTCCTAGTAGGAACGAAACATAAAGAGGTAAGGGGATCAATTTCCCCTTACCTCTGCCCAGGCGTACGGCTGATATCTATGTGCTCCCCCATGGTTACCCATGCTTCGCCAGTCACACACAGTCAATTTATGTTCTAATCATAACAATTAAATATAGATAATTCAATTAAATTAGCTTCAAGATGTCTATCGGTTCATTCAAATTATACTTAGTATCGATGCCGTCAGGCGATGAAGCTTCCCACACCGCAAGAGCGTAGTCCATTCCGGTGTCTGCTGCGCACTGCATATCGTAAATTGTGTCTCTGATATAGATGGCCTCTGTATAGTTTCACTCACGGATGGCCTTTCGTTTTCTAATCTGTTACTTTGCGCTATAATGGTCTCTACTATTGACATTGTGAGGAGCTTATTATGGTTACTAGAGAAACACTTGAACAGAAACAAATCTTAATATACGCGGTCACTCTTATTATTGCTGCGATAGTTGGTTTAATGTGGCCAACATTTTCTGAACCACTCGGTCATACAACCACGATTGTTATTGCAATCTTGCTATTTAGTATGTTCACTCAAATCCCCTTTTTTCGGTTAAAAGAAGCACTATCTAATCGAAGATTTATTTATGCGTTGTTAATAACCAATTATGTGGCTGTTCCTTTGTTAGTTTGGCTACTAACTAGATTTCTTCCGGATCATCCACCTTTATTACTTGGTGTTATGCTTGTACTTTTAACACCGTGTATTGACTATGTAATTGTCTTTACGCATCTTGGTCGTGGTAATGAGAAATTAATGCTGATCTCAACACCCTTTCTTTTTATCACCCAAATTCTATTTCTTCCACTTTACTTATGGATTTTTATTGGAAATCAAGCTGTTGAAATCATTCGATTCGAGCCCTTTTTTGAAGCATTCATTGGACTTATCCTTATCCCTCTACTGCTTGCCTTAGGTTCACAACTATTAGCAGCTCGCACCAAAATGGGAGATCAATTATTGAATGCTACTGCATGGCTTCCAGTTCCCTTTATGGCTTTAACACTTTTTGTTGTTGTGGCGTCCCAGATCAGCAGAATATATGAATATCAAGAAGTGATAAGCTATGCAATCCCTATTTACATCGCATTTATGGTATTCATGCCTTTTATCTCCGGATTAATCTCAAAATGGTTCCAATTAGACACTGAGGCCGGCCGTGCTCTTGTTTTTAGTGGCGGTACTCGCAACTCGCTTGTCGTTCTACCTTTTGCTTTTGCGTTACCAGATCCGTTTAGTGGAGTTGTTGCGGCAGTTATCGTCACGCAAACGATCGTAGAGCTAATCGGAGAATTAATTTATATTCGCGTAGTCCCACGTTACATCATTCGTGATAAAGGATAACCCAGCCAAGGGATTGTTAAAAGACAGCATTCTGAACAGTATACTGTCTTTGTTAAACTAAAGCTCTTCTATTAAGGGGTCTTAGGTATTTTCACTGGCTCATCGATATCTGATAGCATCTCTACTAGTTCCATCAAAAAGGTTCCAATTATACAACATCTACTACCTTAACTATTAAAGCGTCGCTGCTGCCTGGCTTACCAAAGATGACAGTAGATCGGCGTCAACCGTTTGCCCTTGTTTCAGTTTCATCGTCTTTCTCTCCGGAGGACCATCGAATAGTCCTTCAGGAAGTGTAAGTTCACTTGCATTAAAGATTGTGAAACTTACCGCGTCTTTCGATGTTGAAATGACTGCAGCGTATTTGCTGTTTTTCAAAAAGTGAGGTTTCTTGTATTGGATGCGCTCCTGTACGTCTGGAATCGCTTGTTGGACAACCTCACGAAGCCCGTTACATAAATTCACTTGCCAAGGTTCTTTTAACGCTTCAATAAAATCTATTACTTCCTGATTCATCTTATATTCTCCTCTTTGAGTTTATTAGACGTGTCCTTACTTTGATATAGGATAAATTCTCTCGCCCTGTTCAAGCATCGTGATAAACTGCTGAATTCGTTTAACCCTTGTTTCTTGCTTCTTGGCATTATGAATTCTGAATAGAATGGCATATTTATTTTGTTTATCCAGAGAATCATAGAATGTCTTTGCTTTGACATTACGTTCCAGCTCGATTGCGAGATCGTCAGGTATGGTAGCGACACTTTGCGATTCGTATGCCTTATCCCATAGTCCGTTCTGTTTGGCTACTTCAATTGCTTTTAGTCCGGAAGGTCTCATACGTCCAATTGTGATCAGTTGCTCCACTTTATCTTTATTTACTTTTGACCAGTTGCTCTTAGCTCCCCGTGGAGTAAATCGTTGCAGCCATGTTTTGTCATCAAACTTCGATTTTTGGCTGTCAATCCATCCGTAACATAATGCAATTTCGAGTGCTTCATCATAAGTTACGGAGATAATACCTGAGTTTTTCTTCGCGTGTTGTAACCAAATTCCCGGAGAGGTGTCATGGTTGTCTTCTAGCCATTTCTCAAATGATGATGGTTCACCAAAGACTAGGATCGGTAGTTCACTAGCTTTCTTGCTCACTTATAACATCCTCTCAGCCTTAAATACTTTTTCCACACAGCATGCTTCAAAACCGATTCTGCGATATACGGGCAAACCAAGCTGAGAAGAGGTCAATACGGCTACCTCGTACCCCAGATCTCGCGCATCATAGAGACCTTTAAGCGTTATTGCACGGCCGAATCCTTGCCCTCGGTAATCAGACCGTGTACCGACCGCATATATGCCAGCTACACCAGCACCGAACAATACGCTCGCAAGCGCAACGGGCTCATCATTCCACCATCCGATATAATGATGAAGCGGTCCTTCTGTTCCGCACATCGTATATCCTGTCGCTACTGGCTCAAAATGAGGCCCGATTATTTCAATGATAACATTTTTCCAAATATCCAAATCCTCTTTCGTTTGAACTGAAGTGATATTGAAACCTTGCTGTATGGACTTGTCATCCTGTAATTCATTTAATTTCATGAACATACCCGGAATTTCTGCAAGTAAGGAATAACCTGAGTCCCTGAGAACAGTCTCTAAGTTATCCGGCTGATCTGTCGACCAAGCTCTCCAATAATGATTTCCATTCAGATGTTGGTAGTCTTCTTTTACTCGCTCAACTTGCCGCTTAATTTCTTGTGGAAGTACATTCGTCCGCCAAACACCATTGTACTCCAAATTAGGCACCTGATCATATCTTAACGAGAGGCCGTCACGATCCACGCATCTGAATAAAGGACAATGATTCGCGAGCGTTTGATATAGAATCCAATTGTTGTTGCTAACTGCTTCAGCAATCTCTGATCGGGATGCCGTACTCGGTAAAATCATTTGCGTGCCTCCTTATCTCTATAAACTAGCTCTCCACGATTTTGATTAATTCCTGCAAATCACAAATTACATAGTTCGGCAAGTATTGATCAAGCTCTTCTGGTGACTGCACCTCAATTAATTCATTCGGTAATCTCTGTTCGCAGATTTCGTGAAACGCCTTTGTCTGTGCTCTTTCATCACACGACATCTCCACTAGATCAGCAGGCAAACCTCGATGAATGAAGACAGACGTTACATCAGCTAGCCTTGCCATATAGACATCCTGCTCAAAACGGTCACCTACATGTGCAACAATTTCACCAGAATCACGTAAAGAAGTCAGCATGTGGATATCAGGTTTACCTGAACCGCATCGTTCTGGTGTCACAACCTCATCAAAATACTGGGCAATTCCTAAGCCTTCAAGCACAGGATACTGATACTTATAAAAGCCATTCGTCACTGCTGCAATCGAATAACCAGCAACACGTAATTGCTCTAGAGCTGGGATTATGGTTTCATCAAGCAAACGAATATAGGGCGGTCTGCAGTGTTTAATTACAAGTGCTTCGACATCAATTGACAATGACAAGCCCTGCTGTTTGATTTCGTGCTGAACAATATCATCCCAATCGTATGCATCAACTGTTAGGCCCGATTGAAGTCTGCTTTCATGCTCGTGAATAAGTGCTTCTATGACATTATAATCACTCTCGGATTGTTCCTGAATAAGCGACTGGACTTCTGGCAGAACTGCTTTCATGAACGGATTCTGCATTAAAGTACCATCTAAATCAAAGCTAATCCATCGATTCATGCTTTAATCCCTCCTGATGTAAGACCTTCAATAAATTGCTTGGAAGCAAATACGAATGCAAGCAGCATTGGCAAGGAAGAAAGAGTTAAACCACTAAAGAGTAAATTCCACTCCGTATCATATTCGCCAAATAAGGACATTAACCCTAGTGGGATCGTATTTAGCTCTGTGGTTTTTAAGAATATTAGAGGATAAAAGAAGTCATTCCATACACCAATAAGCGTCACTATTCCAACAGTTGCAATAGATGGACGCATGAGTGGCAAGATAATTTTATAATAGACCTGAAATCCATTACAGCCGTCAATTCGTGCACTTTGATCAAATTCTGAGGGCAAAGTACGGAAGAAGCCATAAAAGATAAATAGCGCAAGTGGAATATTTCCAGCCGTATAGATGAGGATCAATGATAAATGGGTATCAAGCAGATTGAGATTCAGCATGAGCATGTATAACGGTGTAATAGCAAGCTTCGTAGGAATCATGAGTCCGAACATGAAGAAAATAAGGAGAAAACCATTCCATCTAAATTTGTAACGAGTCAGATAAAATGCACCGAGTGATGATACTAGTAGTATACAAGAAACTGACAGAGCACTTACCAGGATGCTATTTAGAAAATAAGAGGAGAATTTTACTTTCCCCCATACTTCTATATAGTTTATGAATGAAAACGAACCTGGCATAGCCAAAGGATGCGTCATTATTTCCATTTTTGTCTTGAACGATGATGTAATCATTAAGAATAGTGGATATAACGAGATGAAAGTAGCAAATATTAAAATCGTATAGCGAATAATTTTTTGGAATAGTTTCATATTGATATGCCCTCCTTAACTAATGATCAATCTGCTTACGTTGGAAGAAAATCAGCTGTATGGCCGATGCAGCGGCAATAATCAAGAAAATAACGACAGCCAGCGCCGAGCCAAGCCCGATTGAATCTCCGCCTTCTACACTACCGAAAGCAAGACGATAGAAGTATGTAACAAGCACATCAGTTGAAAAGTAGGGTCCAGCCTGAGAACCTTGCATGGCAAAAATCAGATCAAAGGTTTCAAAAGACCCAATAAACGTTAAAATGGTCATGATCATGATGGATGGCATTGCGAGAGGAATCGTAATTTTGAATAGCATTCTAAGTCCTGATGCACCATCTATTTTGGCTGCTTCATATAACTCACTTGGTATAGCTTGCAGCCCTACCAAAAAAATAAGCATTGCAAAACCGATTCCGTGCCAACTGCCTACAAGAATCACGGCATATAAAGCGAGATCCATATCACCAAGCCAAGGTCTCGTTAGGCTATCAAGTCCAATCATATCTAGAAAGGTATTGAGTGAACCATAAGTAGGATTAAGGATTAAACTAAATAAATAACCTACGACTACTATGGAGAGCAGCTTGGGAACAAAAATGACTGTTTTAAAAAATTGCTTTCCTCTAATCTTACTGTTAATGATCATGGCTAATAAGAATGCGATTACTAGCTTGCTGAAGACAGTTACTACAAAATAAATTACATTGTGTTTAATCGCATTCGTAAAAAATTCATGATAGGGGTCTTCAGTAAATAGTCTAGTGAAATTATTCAAGCCAGAAAACTCGCCACGGACCAGCCCATTCCAGCTAAAGAAGCTATTGAGGAAAGCGGATAAGATCGGATATATTTGAAATCCGACATATAATATCAATGCTGGTACAATGAAGAGATGCACCAAATGCCTCTTGATTCCCCTCTTCTTCTCCACAACTGCTACTGTTGTCATTTCGAGTGCTACACTTTTATTGATATCTGGCATGTGTTCATCCCCTTACTTTCTAATACACAATCCATATTTAATGAAAACGATATACAATCAGGTACTAAGACTTGAATGTATATCGCTTTCTTTCTCATTCATTAAGAATTCTATTATTTTTAGGGTTTAAACCATTTGTCAGCAGAAGCTTGCGTTTTCTCAGCAACTTGCTCAATAGTCAATTGATCTAACAGCATACCCTGCAATGAATCCTCAAAAGTTGTTTTGGTTGTCGGACTGCCAGAACCGAAATTTGTTAGCATGAAGTAAGGAGTTGTATTACTAGCCGTTAACGCAGACATTTTCTTTAAGAGTTCATGCTTAGGTGCAACACCTTTGATTGGGCTTACTCGGTTTAACTCATCGCTATACATTTGGCCAAATTTAGGAGATGCTAGAAACTCCATGAATTTCTTAGCTTCTTCTTGGTGCTTGCTGCTTTTGGCGATTGCATAAGATCCATCCACCCATGATACGATTGATGGCTCTTCCCCCTTGTTCTTGGTCAAACCTGGAATGAAGTCCATTTCGAACTCTATACCAGCTTTTTCAAAAGTTTCAATACGATGGCTGCCGTTGATATACATCGCTGCCTTCTGAGTAATGAACATCGCTTGTGCATCCTTATCTTCAATAGCGATATAATCTTTCGGGAAATACGCAGCAAGATCTTTTATCTTTTTGATTGATTCTACGAATTTAGCATCTTTAAAATTAGTCTCACCCTTTAATACTGCGTTAACGAATGCGTTACCGCCATAATCAGATGGTGCGGTTACGGCGTGTGTCATCGATAATAGATAGGCTGCCTTACCTGATTGAGCAATTGGCGTAATACCCTTGGCTTTAAGTGCTTCCGAAACTTTAACCAGGTCATCCCATGTTTGAGGAACCTCTAAACTATTATCAGCTAGAAGCTTTTTGTTGTAGAAAATAATGGCATTGTTCAGCATTAATGGAACGCCATATGCCTTGCCATCACTGCCTTTTGCAGCATCTAAATGCTCAGGCGTAATGTTACTAATACCTTGCAAATCATCTAGAGGTGTTAAAAGACCGGCATCAGCTAATGATCTTGCCCCATCATATGGGCGAAGCTGCAAAATATCGACTCCAGAGCCTGCGGTAAGTGCGGTTTTAAGAAGCGTGTTATACTCCGTTGATTTAATTGGCTTAAACTCAATGGTTATGTTGGGATTCTCTTTTGTGTATTCAGCGATAATTTTCTCATATGCCGCTTTATCTTCAGCTTTCCAGCTATACATTACGAGCTTAACTGGTTTGCCTTGTGCTGAGTCAGCTGGCTTGGTGCTTTCAGCTGGTGCCGGAGTTCCTTTAGTGTCTGGACTTGCTGTAGAAGTAGTTGTACTGCTGCACGCTGAAGCAAGTATAAGTGCGGATGCTGTCATAACCATTGTAAATAATTTAGTCTTCTTCAATGTTTTGACCCCCTTCAAATGGATAATAGAAATTAAAAATCTGAATAAAGCGGTAAAAATGGAAGCGTTATCAGTAAGATTATGAAACTTTATTGCGAAAGTCAATAATTTTCTGAAAATTTAATTTATTAATGATGGGAGCAATCACAGCAAAACACCTCAACCTATATACAATTAGGTTGAGGTGTTTTGTTCGTAATTTGACATTCCTTTGTATTTCGCGCTAAATTACACCTGTCAATTCATACGCCCAAACAATAAATCTAGAATCTTATCTTCAGCCTTACGATTCTTTCCTCGATATGGATAACTATGAATATGGATGGCTGGGTTAAAGTTGATTTCAATGATGCTATAGTTTGATGTTGTTGCTTCTTTCGTAATGTCATCAATCATCATGTCAACACCACAGAATGTCGCACCGGCAGCTTTAGCTGATGCAATAGCTATTTGTTTGTAGCTATCTGGGATGTCATCCGTATAGTCAATACTATCTCCACCTGTACTAATATTGGAGTTTTCACGTAAATAGACAACTTCATTCAATTTAGGAATAACGGTCTTACTTTTAGTTTGATTCTTTAAGAACATCTCCTCCACTTCACCTATTTGGATGTATTCAAGTGGAGTTTTATAGCCCTTCCCCCGAAGTGAATCTTTATTCTTATCATGTACAAGCTGCTCAATCGTGTGAATGCCATCACCAACAACATTCGCTGGAACTCGGTGTAAGATGCCAACGACTTCTTCTCCCATCACAAGAAAACGATATTCTTTTCCCGTCATGAAGTGTTCTAGAAGTACGGTTTGGTCATGATGAAATGCGATTTCAAAGGCTTTGTGATAATCTTCTTTAGAAAATTCACCCGTAAAAATGGAGATACCTAATCCAAAATTAGTCGATTTCGGTTTGATGACTATTGGCTTCCCACGGTAATTCTCATATTTGACCATGGCATCCTCCATATTACCAAAAGACTCCCCTTCGGGAACTCGGATACCATGTTGTTTGAGAACTATTTTGGTTACAATCTTGTTCTCCATAATTAATACGGTGCTATAAGAATCAAGCGATGTTTTGGTCGCCTGTTTGACATATTCTTTATGATCACCTTTGGTAAGAACGATGAAATTCTCATCACGATCAAGCAAATCGAACTTGATGCCTCGCTTCATAGCAGCTTTCAATAAGAGCTGAGTTGATAATTCCAAGTCCTCATAGCCTGGGAATCGGTATCCGTTCGCAAGACTTTCGGCTGCATACTGTTTAGCTTGATCCATATGATACGTGAGAAAAGAGGATTCTTCTATTTCAGATTTCACGATCTCAGCAAAGCTTAATTGTGGATCAACAATTTTCAGCTTTTCATTATCGAGCAATTGGATCAGTCCATCAATATTCGGCTGTAGAACTCGGACCATTTCTTTCATTTCTTCCATACATGATAAAGCTTGTTCACTCATCAAGACGGATCCTATATCATCCGATAAAACTGCTGATATACCATCTTTCATAAGGATATCCTGATTCAGATTTGCCTTTCTTTGTGCTTCAACATCAAACGGTTCATCCTTGATAAGGAGCGCAAATACAATAAATAAATGAATCCATTGCATCGTTTCTTTACTGATTCCAACCCGATAAAGTGGGTTTAAATCTAACATACGAAGCTCTAAGTAGGCGATTCCATTATCTAAAAGATCCTGTAACGGGTTCTCTCCATTGATGGCTTTTAATCGTATAGGACTATAATACTCTCTTGCACTAAGTAACTCATTAGATTGGACTAGTGCTTGAATATCTCGCACATATTCTTCAACGGAATCTAAAGATACATATAACGGTTTTTCATTTCGGTAGCCGCAGACGCTATTTCGTAAAGAACTCATATTCGGGAAATAATGGCTTTCTTCATCTAGATAATCACTTGAATCCACGCATTTCTTAATATAGGAATTACTAAAGACTGGTGAAGCACCAGTTAAATGGATTAGCAGCCAACGGTGCTTCATAAGATTACGTGTGACTTTTAAATAAACTCCGTTCTTGAACTCTTTGAAGCTTTGTTTGCTATGGGATACTTCATATAGTTTAAATAAGAAGCTTTCATCAAATGAAAAGTTATAATGAATTCCACTGAGTAATTGTCTTTTGCGACCATATTTTTCAGCTAATTGATTCCGGTACTGATCTTCCATCGGATCATTCATCTTCGCAATTGGAATGTCTTCTTCTCTCGGCAATGCAGGAGGATTGCTGCTCGTCCACAGATATTCATCCTTTAATTCAATTGTCACGATGTCATGTAAAGCTTCTAAGAATTTGTATGCTTCATCTATTGAAGGCAATACGGGTGTTATCATTTCGATCTGACTTTCTGAAAAATCCGTTTTGATATAAGGATTCTCAGATTTTGAACCAAAAGCACTAGGATGAGGAGTCATAGCAAGCTTGCCTTCTGTATCTACCCTAACATTCTCTTTTTCTAATCCAAATTCGCCTTTAAATAGATCGTCTTTCAGGGAGTTGCTGATCATAAGCTGAAGTAATTCACGATCTAACGTTATCATCTCAAATACCTTCTTCCATTCATTACTGACGATTTAATAGAGGTTGCTTCATTCTGCGAAGGGTTGCCATAAACCATAAGATAAGTATGATTCCCTTCAGTATACTGCTTAGCGCAATCGACATCCATACGCCGTTTAATCCGTAAGGTCCTGACAAGGCTAAAGCCATCGGTATCCTTAGTAATGTTAACGTGACACTAAATATGGGAGGTATATGGGTTTTGCCGATACCATTAAATGCACCAACAGTCATTAATTCCATACACATGAATAATTGTGAGAAACCAATAATCCTCATATAATTGACGCCTAGTTCTAAACTAGACGGATCTTGTAAGAACAACGAAAAAATCTGCTCTGGGAACAGAATAAACAATAAAGACACGATAACACCGAATCCAGAGGTTAATAATAAGGCGTAGCGATAACCTTTCGAAATTCGATCAAGTCTGCCTGCACCATAGTTTTGACCAAAAAAGGCAGCAATGGCTCCTTGAAGTCCGCCTATCGTCATATAGGCTATCGACTCGATCTGAATACCAACTTTTTGAACAGCGATGGCATCTGCCCCCCACTGAACAATGATCTTCGCCATAAGGATTGAGATGATCGTAAATGAAACACGCTGAACAGTGATCGGGATCCCTATACGAATGACTTCTGACGTCAGTACTTTATCGAGTGAAATTCGTTTGGGAAATAGTTGTATCTTTCGAATGTGAACGAAGAATATGCACGTGACCATGATATTTGCTGTTAATGTCGCAAGGGCAGCCCCTGCTACACCTAAGCCTTCCCAGCTTCCTACTCCAAAGATCAGTAATGGATCGAGTAGCATGTTGATGAGGAAACCAATTGTAAATATACGAAAAGGCTTTTTACTATTCCCCATAGAGTTCAAGACTGTACTATAAAGTGTATTTACGATGGTAAACACAGTACCGATCATCGAAATAACAAGAAACTGTGTCGCCATCTTCTCAACTTCATGATTTCCTAATTCAAAGAATCCAATAAGCGGCTTCTTCATGATCAAGATAAAGAACATATACAGAATACTTAGAATGATTGCCAGCCATAATCCATTCTGGATATACGCTTTAGCTTGGCTATCCTTGCCTGCCCCCATGCTATGAGAGACTTTGATTCCTGTACCAATTGTGATCATGGTCGATAAAGCAAGGGCTAAATTCACATAGAAGCTAGCTGTTCCAATCGCTGCAACCTGACCGCTACCTAACATGCCGACCCAAATCATATCGACAAGCCCATAAGTTGTTGAAATGAAATTGGTTGCAATGATCGGCAACGTTAATTTCATCAATGTCGGCATAATGGGTCCTGACGTTAAATTAGTTGTCCCTTTCATTTACTTGCTTCATTTAGAAAAACTTCAATTCTAGATTTGATAGCATCACGTACATTTCGGAACTGATTCATAATTTCTTCTTCAGTACCAATCGCTTTGGCTGGATCTTCAAATCCCCAGTGCCATTTGATAACATTCTTATTGGCTATTACCGGGCAATGTTCATCCGCATGACCACATAACGTGATGACATAAGTTGCACTATTTAATGTCTCTGAATCAATAACATTCGAAGAATTGGTTGAAATATCAATTCCTATTTCTTTCATAACCTGAATTGCTCTCGGATTTAATCCGTGTGCTTCAAGGCCTGCACTTAACACTTCATAACGGTCACCACCAAGTTCTGTTAGTAGACCATCCGCGATTTGACTTCGGCAGGAATTGCCTGTGCATAGAAAATATACAAGTGGTTTATTCATGAATTTAAATCTCCTCTGTTTATGAGTAATTGGAAGGTCTATTTATGAAGTACTTTCTTTCAAACCATCGGGCTACATGGACAAGTCCAATCAAGACGGGAACCTCTACCAATGGACCAATAACAGCAGCAAAGGCAGCACCTGAGTTTATACCGAATACACCAATCGCTACAGCAATGGCTAATTCGAAATTATTACTTGCCGCTGTAAAGGAAAGCGATGAACATACAGGATAGCTAGCTCCTATTTTACGAGAAATATAGAATGAGGCCAAAAAGATAATCACAAAGTAAAGTAACAATGGAATTGCAATGCGCACTACATCTAGCGGCAAAGATACCATCATTTCGGCTTTTAGTGAGAACATGAGAACGATCGTGAACAGCAAAGCAATCAATGTCAGAGGACTAATTCGGGGAATAAACGTATTGTTGTACCAGTCATCCCCTTTAATTCTTCTTAAAATAAACCGTGTTAAGAACCCTGCGATAAACGGTATCCCTAGATAGATGAAGACACTTTCCGCGATTTGACCCATTGTAATATTCACTTCAACACCTTGAATACCAAACCAACCAGGCAATACAGTGATGAAAATGTAGGCAAATACGGAATAAAAAATGATTTGAAAAATCGAGTTGAAAGCAACAAGACCTGCTGTATATTCTGGATCGCCCTTCGCCAGATCACTCCAGACAATAACCATTGCAATACATCGAGCGAGACCGATCATGATCAGACCAATCATATACTCGGGCATATCACTTAAGAAGGTTATAGCAAGTATAAACATAAGAATTGGCCCGATAATCCAGTTCTGAATTAAAGATAGCAATAGTACTCTCCAATCTTTAAATACACGCCCGAGATTCTCATATCGTACTTTAGCAAGCGGTGGATACATCATGATTATGAGACCGATAGTAATTGGTATTGATGTTGTACCTACCTGCATTTTCGTTAATGAATTAGATATGGATGGTATAAAGGAGCCTAATATTACCCCCATAATCATTGCACTAAATATCCATAAGGTTAGATATCGATCAAGAAATGATAATCTCTTGGATTGTTGACCCACTTGGTACAACTCCCTTCATTTAATTCTCACATGGAAGTCCGTTCAAAATGCTCATCGCTTGCTCATCAAGTTCCGGTAAGTAAGCTAAAACAGCCTTAACATATGGCTTATCCTCTATCTGAAGCGAATAGTAGTTCCATTGCCCTTTTTTATTCTCTTTGACAAACCCTGCATCTTTAAGTTTCCGCATGTGTTGACTTATGTTCGGTTGCGTAGTTTGAAGGATTTCGACCAGATGACACACACAAGCATCTTTCTGAAGCAGAATGGAAACAATATTCAGACGTGTTTTATCACCTAATAATTTCAAGTGATCTGCGATGGTTTCAATTGTATTCATCTATTATCAACCTCCTTTTTTTAACAACATTATATAAGTAAATGATTATATATGCAAGCGATTATTTACATTATAGAATTATAAAATAATAGAATTTTCTGTTATACTTAATTGGTAAATTATTACTTCCCAAATTTTATATGTACAAAGGAGATTAATAGATATGAAACCTAGTTTATTTCATATAGATAATAATCCACAGAAGCAAGAATTGACGAGAAAACGGCATTTTTCCTTTCGAATTAATTTATTTTTCTTTATAACCTTTATCTTATTCTCCACTTTATTAGTCCGATTAGCTGTATTACAGTTTGTCGAAGGTAAAGCACTAATCGAAGCCAAGAATAAGCTATTATATCGACCTGTACAAATTATTCCAATCCGTGGAAATATCTATGACAAGGACTCTTTCCCCCTAGCCTATACGGTTTCCGTACAATCTGTATTTTTCCGTGTAGAGGTTGGCCAAAGTAGGATGAGAGATGAGGTTGTCGCTCTTGCGTATGAACTTGAAAGAATCTTCAGAGACAAAGGAAATCCCGCTTCATCCAAGCCAACTGCAGCTGAAATCATTACAACGATGGATGTTGGTTATGATTTGAATCAAACAGATACGAAAGCACCTGGTTCAATCTGGATACCTCGCCGAATTAAAGCTGATTTATCCAAGGAAGAAGTAGCTTACATCATGGAGCATCGGGATGATCTGAAGTGGTTGGAAGTTTCGGAGGAGAGTATTCGAGCGTATTCAACTGAAGATGATGGCACCACATTAGCTGCACAGTTAGTTGGGTTTATGAGGCCTTATAGTGTAGGTAAGGAAGATAAATCAGGCTTAGATAAATACAAGGATCCATCACTTACCAATGAATATGTTCCAGAAGAATTCGTTGGTTTTGATGGGTTAGAGCTCATGTACCAAGATGAACTAAGAGGCAAATCTGGCACTAAAACATATCCCGTTAATACAGGAGATCGGATTATAGGCAAGCCTGAGATTACAAAGCCTGAGAAAGGCCATAATCTATATTTAACCATTCAGAAGGATATCCAAACCGTTACGGAAAAAGCGATCATGGATCATCTAGCCTATATGCGAACCTCAACAGCGCCCAAGTATTATAACAATCCCAATGCTTATACGGGCTATGCAGTTGCAATGGAAGTCAAGACGGGTAAAATCATCGCAATGGCATCTATGCCAGATTATGATACGAATAAATGGTTTCCGAGGATTTCCCAAAGTGATTATGATGATATTAAACCGATTATTAATAATGGAACCATTCGACCAGCATTTCCTAAACTTCCTGAAGAACAGCGTGTAAAGCATCTGAGTTCGATTGTTTATATGGGCTCCGTTATTAAACCATTAACCGTTATTATGGGTCTAAGCGAAGGTTTGATAACGCCAGCTACGAAATACTACGATTCCGGCTCCTTTACATATGGTGCCGTAGGTAAAGAGGCTAGAATACAGAACTCGGGTAATGTTGCACATGGATCTATTGGGCCGACAGATGCCATACGCGTTTCCTCAAATACTTTTATGGCAGAAGAAATAGGCTTTAAACTATACAAAAGAGATCAGAAAAAAGGTATCCAAGTATTAGATAAATACTTTAATAAATTCGGTTTAGGTGTTCTTACAGGTACAGGGTTACCTGGCGAGTATAAAGGTTTGAGTGAGTATCAGACATTGGCTGAATCCGAAGGTTCATTATCAGCGTTAGTGCGTGCATCATGGGGACAAAATGAGAAGTACACAACCATGCAGTTAGCTCAGTATGCTGCAACTCTTGGATCCAAAGGGAAACGAATGAAGCCACAGTTTGTTGACAAGATAACAACTTATGATGGAGATACCGTCCAAACGTTTGTGCCAATCTTATTAGAAGATACAGAGTTTCCCAAACAATATTGGGATATCTTAGAGAAAGGTATGAAAGATGTACGAAAACAAGGCTTTGATGGCGTAAACTACACGGTTGCCACTAAAACAGGAACTTCCACACAAGAGATTAATAGAAAACAAGTAGATAACGCCGTATTTATTGCTTACGCACCGATTGAGAATCCAACACTCGCATTAGCTGTTGTTGTCCCTGAAGGTGGATTTGGTGCTTACGGTGCAGCCCCAATTGCACGTAAAATGTTTGATGCCTATCAGCAATATATTGGATTCGATTGAGCTTAGAAGGTCGCTTTATTCATTTGAACAGACTTGACCAATAAAAGGTGCAGTACGAACCTGACTGTTCGATCTGCACCTTTGTCTACAATCATTTTGTTCTCCGCTCATCTACAACACGTCTTGATTTCAATTCAAAACGAGGCAGTGTTCCAATTTTTACCTGTTCTACTTCGATACGTAGACCGATTCTTTCACGAAGACAAACCTTCAAATCGTTGACTAGATCTTCCCTCGCTTCGATCTGAACCCTTACTTGATTCATTTCTTTCACAGTGTAAAAGATAACACGAAATTCAGTAATCTCTACAAATTCACGGACAATCGCTTCAATCGATTGCGGGAAAATATTAACCCCTCTAATGATCACCATGTCATCCGCGCGTCCAGTTATACCTCCAACAAATAATTGATACGGACTGCCGCAAGCGCATGATTCGCTACCCTTCAATACCATATCCCCTGTTCGGTATCGAATTAAGGGATAGCCATAGCGCCCAAGATTAGTCAAAACTAGCTCTCCACTATCGCCAGCTTGAACAGGCTCTAAGGTGTCGGGATTGATAACTTCTGCTAGAAATTGAGACTCATTCACATGGATTCCATTTTGTTCAGAGCAAGAATATCCGTACGCTCCGATTTCTGTCATACCTACATGATCGAACAGTTTGGCATTCCATAGGCTCTCAATTCGCTGACGAACTGTAGGAATGGAACCCCCTGGCTCTCCTGCTGTAATGATGGTATGCACAGTAGATTTTGTTAAATCAATCMCATCATGCTCTGCAATTTCTGCTAAATGAAGTGCATAGCTTGGCGTACATAACAATACATTTACTTTATTATCAATGATACTGTGCAGTCTTTCTTTAGACGATTGTCCACCACCCGTAAAGACCAAAGCACCCGCTTTCTTAGCTGCCTCATAAGCAGCCCAGAAGCCAATAAATGGACCAAAGGAGAAGGCAAGAAACAATCGATCTTGACTTGTTACTCTCGCTGATTGGAATACCTCATACCAGCAGTCTTCCCACCATTTCCAGCTTTCCTGCGTATCCAATATTTTAAGAGGCCGGCCTGAAGTTCCTGATGTTTGGTGGTAACGAATATAACTTGATTCCGGATAAGTATGATTGCGGCCAAACGGAGCGTATTCTATTTGGTCTTCAGCTAGCTCTTTTTTAGTAGTAAAGGGAATAGCTTGCATTTGTGCCAAAGACCTAAGTGGTAAAGTGACATCACTTAGTTTAGTCTGATAGAACTCATTATTCTGCAAAACAAAAACCATAAGCTGATTCAATTTATGCAATTGATATGATTTAAGATCGACTTCGTCTTCATGGACTTGGAATAAGTGTTTTGCTTTATTCATGGTAATAAAGGGACGAAAGTATCATCAATAGATTGACTTCCGTTATTATCTACATAAGCCTCTTCCCGTTGCAGATTAAACTTTTCCATAATAGGAAGATCACTGCAAGAGAACAGATATGCATCAGTATTTGATGTATTGACATGTTCATGCCAAGCCCAATTCGGAACTACAAAATAATCCCCTTGCGACCAATCAAATTTAACACCATTAATCACGGAATATCCTGATCCTTTAAATACATGATAAATGGTAGCGCTTGTGTGTCTATGCGCTTTACCTATAAATCCAGCTGGAAGCTTCTGCATCCAAGAGGCGATATTCGGGTGTGACGTCTCAGCTGTGGATGGATTCATATATTCAACAGCATAACCATCGTATTCATCAGGTTCGAATTCACTTAAACCATCTAATGCTTGCTGAGTCAATGACCATTTATAACTGCCAAGTGGTGCTACTTTCGGTTTACGGTCGGAAATAGGTCTCACCATACCACCTGCATAGCGTTTAGCCGTATAGTTATCTGGGACAGATGGGGGTTCTATTTTCTCTGGATAGTGTTCAAAGAAAGTACCGCCAATACCATAAATAAATGGGATGTCGAGGCAATCCATCCAAATCATTGGTACTTCTCCTGTGTGAGAATGACCATGCCATAATCCTTGCGGTGTTGTAAGGAAGTCACCCTCCTCCATGAATATCCGTTCGCCTTGAACAATCGAATATGCACCTTCTCCTTCTGTAATAAATCGGAGTGCGGATTGTGTATGACGATGAGAAGGAGCTGTTTCACCAGGAAGAATAAGTTGTACAGCTGCATATAGAGTTTGGGTAGTCGACGCCCATCCCCAGGGCTCACGGTTCTTAAGTCCAGGATTCTGAAGATATATCGCACGTCTTTCTCCGCCTCGTTCGGGAGTAAAAATGGCTTTAGCCTCCATGAGCTTGGCATAAAGAGTTTCCCACTTCCACAGATAAGCAATAGTTTGAGGTTCAGGCTCATGATGCATGAGATCAGGAATTGCATGCCACAGCGGACCTAAATGAAATTGTTCGATACTCTTATTGAAATCCTGAACCTGCTGACTTTGAAAAAAATTATTCTTTTCCATTTGACTGCCCCCTATTAAATATGGTGATTTGCAGCTTCATACCGCTCAAGATTCCTTTGTATCTGATTCAAGTGCGTTTGCAAATGATCTACCAATAAATGCGAAACAATAAACATCATTGGTTTAGTCCCAAAACGCGGATTACGACTAGGAGCTTCTAACAACAGCTCCTCATCACGAATAGAAGCAAGAACATCTTTGGAAACCTGCTTATTGTGTTGAATACAAGTCAGGACGTCATCTAAATTGCGTTGTTTGGAACAAGCTACAGCAGCCAATCTACCTTCATCTAGGTGGTTACGCCCCCATTCAATTCCTGGAGATTCGATGACACGTTGTAATTCATGCAACCAGTAAGGAACAATCTCATCCACATGACATAATAATTCCATGATCGACCAGATCTCTTCAGAAGGTTTCCAGTGTAACTGCGATTCTGTTAAACCAGTCACTTGATTCATTATTAAGTCTGACAGGCGATTAATATCCTCGATTGCTCCTTGTGCCTTACTCATCTTGTTTCCTCCTGTCCCGCTCTTTTAACCTGATTCGTAAGTACACCTAATTGATCAATTTCGATACGCACAACATCCCCTTCACGTAGAAAAACTTGAGGGTCACGTGCGACACCGACACCCCCTGGCGTTCCTGTTAGAACAACATCACCGGGTTCGAGTGTCATAATAGATGAAAGGAATTCCACCAGATATGGAACCGTAAATACTAGATTCTTGGTATTCGATCGCTGGCGTTCCTCTCCATTAACAGTCAATACGACTTCCAGCTCTTCTGGATTGATAATTTCGTCTTTGGTTATAAGCGAGGGGCCCATCGGCGCGCTTCCTTCCACTGTTTTCCCTTGAAGCCATTCAATCGTTCTGCGCTGTAGATCACGATAAGTAACGTCATTTACAATGGTGTACCCCGCAACATAATCTAGTGCAGTTTGTTGGTTTACGTTACGAGCCTGTTTGCCAATTACAAAAGCAAATTCTGCTTCGTAATCCAGTTGATCCGATATCGGATATAACGGAATATCATCCTGAGGGCCAATGATGGTATTCGCGAACTTTGCGAAAATAACAGGATATTTCGGTATTTCTCTTCCCATTTCTAGGATATGCTCTCGGTAATTATGACCGACACAGATCATTTTGGCAGGATTTTGAACAGGAGCTTCTAATCGCACATTGATAATTGGATGTACGACTTTGCGCTCAAACGTTTTTTCGCTCTGAATTACGAAATCAACTCCTGCCTTAGCCATGACCAAGCTTTGTTCCCCACCTCGTAAAAAATCCACCATATTCGCTGGAACATAAGCATCAGCAATCGGTTTAGCCCGCAACTGTCCTTGCGCGCTCAGCATTTCTTCACATGCATAGTTCAAATCAATAACCAATTCATCCATTAAAGCACCTATTCTTTGATTACCTTCATAGCTAAAAGTGGTCAAACGCATACTCAGTTCTCTCCTTTTGGAAGACTATTGCTTGGTAGTCTTGGATCTACTTTTTATCGCACATAAAATTCGTTATCGTACAAACCAATCGGCCAATGCCCAGATTCAAAGATTGCGATCAAAGGAATAAATGGATTGGGACCCAATAGTCCCGCAGCAGCAAGCAGCTCCCATCCCAGAGCAAGGCCACTTATATAAAGAGCTGTTCCAACAGCGTATTTCACCGTTAAATCTCCATTAGCTTCAAAAGCAATAAATGCTCCGTCAAAAGCAGAATGAAACACTTTTTCTAGCAATTCATTGCAAATGAAAAGAAGCTGGTCTGTTAGCCCTGCAGATTCCGCAGTTTGTCGTAAACGCTCTGGAATCGGCGATAATTGATCCCATAGAGGACTTTCTGACAAATTAATGTAGTCACAAACAGGCTGTAGTTCATTTAACGATAGCCATCTAACTGAAAATTCAGGTATTTCAATCGCCTGTCTGAATCCTCCAACAAAACCTTCCACAAGCATTTTGGATTGTTGTTCATATGCCACATACCACCGGATATTTTGGATTCTCAGAGCCAAAGTCGAAACATGCTGATCTTGCGGATATGGGGCATATCTATTAGCGGCCGCCATAAATTCTGTCATACTACCATCTCCCAAGATAGATTTGTAAATTTATTAGTATTTTGTTGTCATTTTCACATGATTTGTTCTCGGCCCGTACGGACCTTCGTCCAACCATTTACCAAGATTAGGTACGATGGAGGATAAGGATGCTGCAAGCTCCCGCTTGTTATTCATGTAGGTAGAACTCCCTTGAATGTGCTCTAGTGCAATACCCGCACAATCCCGGTTATACTCAGCTGCAAATTGACGTTCCTCCGCCACTGATAGTATGGCTTGATCGGCTTCATCTCTGCTATTTGCCTTCAGAGCCTCGGCAATTCCTCTAGCAGACAATAAGGAATCTGGAACTCCTGAATTCAAACCTCGCGCACCGAACGGAGCGAACAAATGGGCTGCCTCACCTACGAGCAGAACTTTGCGATTTGCGTCTGTAAATGAATCCGCTACTACTTGGTAAAATTGATACGTAGAAACCCAAGTAATACGTTCTGCATACTTCGGATCCATTACCTTAGGCAACCATTTTTTTACGCCATCAATGCCACCAAAGTCTTCCGGATTATCACCTTCTAGAAGTTGTAAATCGATTCTCCAGCCACCTGCGAATGGTACATAAAGTACATTTCGACCGCCCATCTCAGGATGCTGATAATGGAACGTCCGCTCGACTGGCAGTGGATTATCTGTATCCTCCTTCACATCCACAACAAGGAATGAATCGTTAGAACGTGGACCGACCAACTTGATACCAAGCTCACTACGAATAACAGAACGTGAACCGTCCGCAGCAATCACATATTTGGATGTCCATTCCTCACCTGAATCCGTTATTAATGTAACGACATTCGAATCCGTCTTCACATGCTTTATAGGCGTGTTCCAGACGAATTCAACACCCATATCAAGGCAGGCTTGATATAAGTACTTTTCAATTTCAACTTGAGCAAGGCTTGTGAATGCTGGGAGTTCACTTGGATGAGGTGCCGGATATTTTTTGACATATACATCTTTGCCTTTGAACATTGTGCGTTTAACTGGCCATACGATTCCATGTTTAGCAAGTGTGAAACCTAGCCCTGATTTGATTTGCTCTAGTAATTTTAGGGTTTCTTTATGAATATAGATTGCACGGCTGCCAGGACGACTTCTCTCTTGCGGATCTGCTTCCACAATGGTAGCCTGAATCCCAAAGCTTTGTAGTGCGAGTGCCGCTGTCATACCGACAGGACCTGCACCAATCACCATTACTGTACGCTGAAATTGTTTCTGTGAGTTCACAAGGTTACCTCCTCGATATATCTATTAATCCGATTGCAGCTCCATTAATATTCGTTTCTTCAGCTCAACCTTCTGGATTTTACCACTCGGTGTCACTGGCAGTTCCTCAGTAAACATAATCTTGTCCGGAATTTTATAGTTCGCTAGTTTTCCCTTTAAAAAGTCCTTAATTCCATCCTCATTCACATTTGTATCCTTCAGTTTGATAACCGCACAGGATTTCTCACCCATTACAGGATCTGGTATACCTATTACGGCTACCTCCAGTATGTAAGGATGTTCATAGAGTAGCTCTTCGATCTCTCTTGGATAAATATTGTATCCACCACGTATAATCATTTCCTTCTGTCGACCAACGATTCGCAAGAAGCCGCTTTCATCTAATGTGCCAAGATCCCCCGAATGATACCAACCTTCCGAATCTATTGTTTCGTTCTCATTGGTACCATTGAAATATCCGATCATTAGCCCTGGACTTTTACATAGGATTTCGCCAACCTCCCAGGTAGCTGCAAGTTCTCCACACGAATTGACAATTTTGATCTCTGCCCCTTCGACTACTCTGCCTACTGTCTCCGATTTTAAATTCTCGTCATCTGTAAAGCCAGTCATCGTCAAGGCAGCTGATGTTTCTGTAGCACCATAAGAGACACATATATCACAAGCCATTCGAGTACGTATTTGTCGTATGGTCTCAACTGGGCAAGGTGCTGCTGCTATAATTCCTGTCCTTAATGAACTTAGATCAAAGGAATCGAAGTCAGGTTCGTTTAATTCCATAATAAACATAGTGGGTACTGCATGATGAATCGTAACCCGTTCATGTTCGATTATGGATAACGCTTCTTTCGCTTGAAACCTTTGCATGAGAACCATACGTCCTTGGCACGCGATTGTACAAACCAGACAAGACACAATGCCAAACACATGAAATAATGGAACAGGTACCAAGAAAACATCCTTCGAAGTACAAGATAAGCCCTCTGCTGTAATTATGCTCGTATAGCTAATATTTTGATGACTAAGTATAACGCCTTTGGGTATTCCCGTGCTCCCCGATGTATACAGAATTGCAAACGGATCGTTTAAATCCGGGAATAAGGCTTCTGGAAGAGTGCCCACTTTACCTTTATCAAGCATCGTTTCATAATCTTGATACTCCTCATGAGCAAAGCGAACCGCTATGATTGTCCTGGCTGTTACCATACTGCTATCGAGACAATGCGTAAAATCGGAACTAACAAAAAGAAACTTAGGATCAGCATTACCCAGGATAAACTCCACTTCATGAAGCCGATATCTCGGGTTGAATGGAACAAGAATAGCCCCAATGGACGCTACTGCGAAGTAAATAACAATACTCTCGTACCAATTCGGTAAACTGACTCCTACCCGTTCCCCTTTGCGCAAGCCTTGTTCATACAATGCACTTGCAAGTTGTTCCGACTCCTGTTGAAGTTCTCTATAAGACATCCTTCGTTTACCATCGAATATGACCTCATGATCTGGGCTTTCCTTGTATGCTCTTTGCAGAAGCTGCGGGATGGTCAAGGAAAATCTGCCTTCACCCATTTCCTTCCCCTCCTTAGAGTCTTTCCCATATTGCTGCAATACCTTGACCTCCGCCGATACATACAGAGGTAGCACCAAATTTCTTATTTCTACGTTTTAATTCATACAGCAAAGCGAGAACAATTCGAGTTCCTGAAGCACCTAACGGATGTCCAAGCGCGACTGCCCCTCCGTTCACATTCCCTATTTCAGGGTTGAAACCTAGTTCTTTCTGACATGCCAAGTACTGCGTTGAGAATGCCTCATTGATTTCAATCAAGTCCAGTTCATTTAACGTCATATCAGCTTTTTTCAAAGCTTGACGTATCGCCTCAACGGGGCCGATTCCCATATACTTCGGCTCTACACCAACTGCGCTCCAAGAAACTAATCGCGCTATTGGCTTCAAATTTCGCTTTGCAGCATACTCAGCTGATGTCATCACGACAGCCGCTCCTCCATCATTGATACCACTTGCATTTCCAGCCGTAATCACGCCACCTTGTTTAAAAGCAGTTGGTAACTTAGCTAAAGTTTCCCTAGTCGTATCTGTTCTAGGATGCTCATCACGAACAACCAATCGCGTTGTTTTCTTGTCTACAACGGACACAGGAACAATTTCTTCTTGAAGATTACCTGATTCCATCGCACGAAGCACTTTCTGATGACTATAGAAAGCATGTTCATCTGCTTCCTCTCTCGTAATACTATAGCGTGCTGCAACGTTTTCTCCTGTACCTGACATTGTGCAATCCCCGTAGGAATCATAGAGTGCTTCCGATAAATAGTCTTGCATAGGAGCAGCACCCAGCTTTAACCCAGTACGAGCGCCTCGCACGACATAAGGAATCTGGCTCATATTCTCTGCACCACCAGCAAGTACGACCTCGCTATCACCCGACATGATCAATCTTGCTGCCGATGTAATTGACTCTAAACCGGAACCACATAGCCGATTAACTGTCAGAGCGGGTACATGAGTGGGAATTCCTGTCTTTAACCCTACGTGACGGGCAAAAAACACAGCATCCGGGCTTGACTGAATAACATTGCCAAATACGACATGATCGATCTCTTCCAGTTCCACCTTACTTCTCGTTATCGCCTCTTTAGAGGCAATAGTAGCCAAATCAATTGCTGATATATCTCGAAAAGATCCACTAAAGCGGGTAAAAGGTGTTCTTGCTCCCTCAATCAAAACAATATCTGTTGCCTTCATAATATCAGCTCCTAATAGCCAACATAATTAGGTTTACGTTTTTCAAAGAAAGCTGTCATTCCTTCTATCCGATCCTGTGTCGTATACGTGTTACTAAAACATAGTGACTCCAGCTCAAGTGCCTGATTTAAGTCCAATTCAGCTCCTGTGTCTACCGCTTTCTTCATCATTCGAAGTGCGACAGCCGGTTTTTCTGCCAATCTGTTAGCCCATTCTTGTGCTGCATCCACCAACTCTTCTAGTGGAACGACTTTATTAACTAATCCACACGAGAGTGCGTCTTCTGCGTTAATCATATCTCCAAAATAGAGCAACTCCTTCGCCTTAGCTTGACCAACGAGTCGTTGTAATCGCTGAGTACCACCACCACCAGGAATGATGCCTAAATTAATTTCAGGTAGCGCGATTTTGGCGTTGTCAGAGCAAATACGAAAATCACAGCAAAGCGCTAACTCACATCCTCCGCCGAGCGCAAGTCCATTAATTGCAGCAATAACGGGTTTTCCCATATTTGCCACTCGATTAAATGCACGACTTGATATCTGATTCCACTTACTCATTTCATTCGCATCCAAGCCCTTCATTTCGGACATATCAGCTCCTGCAGCAAACGCGCGCACTCCTTTTCCAGTAATGATCACAGCACGAATCTCATCGTTATGATCAATTTCATTCATTATTTGAATTAGTTCGATAAATAACTGTTTATTTAAGGGATTCATTGATGGACGATTCAAGCTGATCAAGGCTACTTTTCCGTTTAAGGAATATTCCAATGTCTCATAGGTCATAGTTTTATTCTCCTTATTGATCAAATTCGTTCATTACTTATTGTAGTCATACCAACCGGCACCCGTCTTTTTGCCAAGACGTCCTGCACGGACTAATCGTCTTAATGAAATTGGTGCTGCGAAACGATCATCCTTAAACTCTTCGTAGAAATAGTCCATAACATGTAAGCCTATATCGACACCTGCAAAGTCCTGTAATGCAAATGGCCCCATTGGATAATTGAGTCCTAGTGTTATTGCTTTATCAATATCTTCAGCAGAAGCAACTCCCTCTTCAAGTAAACGAATAGCTTCAATTAAATGCGGAATCATAAGCCGATTAACAATAAAACCTGGTGAGTCCTTCTTTACCTCAATGGGTTCTTTACCTAAATCACGGGACAATTGCATCAGTGTAGCTATTGTTTCATCACTCGATTTATATCCTCTAACAACCTCGATCAGCTTCATTACCGGAGCCGGATTAAAAAAATGCATACCTGCTATACGCTCTGGCTGCTTGGTAACTTCAGCAAGGGAAGTGATTGAGAGTGAAGATGTGTTCGTTGCCAGAATGACTTCAGGACTCAGTAGCTCATCGAGTTGACGGAATATATCTTGCTTTACCTTCAGATCCTCAACAACAGCTTCTATTACAACGTTTACACTCGATAGATCTTTTAAAGCACAGGTAGTTTGGATACGCGAAAGCGTAGCATCCTTGTCCGATTCAGTTAGCTTGCCTTTGTCTATAAGTTTAGTTAAAGCCGACTCAATTCTCTTATAACCATTTTGAACTAATGACTCATTGATATCGAATAAAGTAACGCAATAACCCTTTTGTGCAGCAAGCTGAGCAATTCCGCTCCCCATTGTGCCTGCTCCAACAACACCTATGACTGTTTGTGTCATGTCTCAATCTCCTTCTCAAGAATATTATTTGAATAATCTGTATATTATCTACACACACCAACCGAATTATTACCGCTTAGTTAACATATTGATTCTACAGTTTCATTGTAATGGAAGAACTATCAAGCGAATATGTTCATGGTGAACTAAAAATTGATACAACTTTCAATCACCATGTAGGATGAACAAAAACTTACCCTTTCTGATTAACGAGAATAAGCGTGACTGTCTAATTACCAATCTTATGATTGATAAATAAACGGTCACGCTTTTTTCGATCCATAAAGTATCTTATTAAAATTCCTGTTCCTCATCGTATGTAATGTTCATAGATCCGTATTATCCCCATAAGGCAATGGAAATGATTCCAGTGGTAATCACAGCCGACATGATAATTCTTCGAAGCCCTTGCTTTTCTTTCAGTACAAGGATGCCAAGAATCGTACCTACGACAGTTCCAATTTCACGTATTGGCGCAATTGAGGCTAGTGGAGCAAGCTTCATCGCCATCAGAAACATAAAATAAGATGCTGGTGAGCAAATAGAACCAATCAAGATCATTTTCCAGTTTTGTTGCCATTCCCTTATGATTTGGTTGCGTCCGGCTCTTATAACCATGAAGAAAGCAACGATAACATAATTAATATTGGATAATTCAAGTGTAGATAGTGGCGATAATTGCTGGACAATCAGTTTATCCATTAATGTATAGCCCGCAACACATATCCCTACTACAATTGCATACAGAATGGATATGGAATGAGCCGATTTCCCTTGATTTGCATGACGATTAACTATTCCACTAATAATAAAGAGCCCTGCTATGATACAACAAAAGCCTATCCAGCCTACTAGAGATAATGAATCCCCGAATAACACAACACTTAACAAGGTCACTAACATGACGCCAGTACCTCGCATGATCGGATAGGTCTGTGATAAATCACCATAGGAATACGATTTGGAGAGGAATATAAAGTACATCCCTTGAAAAAAAGCAGATATCACCATATAGCCAATTGTCTCTGCTGTCAGCTCAACTTGGAGCAGTTCGATTATAAAATATGGTAATAGAGCAAGTGTACCAACAATATGAATCGACCAGAGAAATACGTATTTATTCAGACTTCTCTTGGTAAATAGGTTCCATACCGCATGTGTGATACCTGAAAATAGAACTAATAAGACTGCCATTGAAATCATCGAAAGATCCTCATTTCACTTATGCGCTAACTCATATTTCCAGTTGCATCCCATCATAGGCTACCGTGATACCATTCGGCTCAAAAATTTGAACCAAATCTTCATGCAGCAGATGAGCATTATGAGAGAAATGAGTGACTACGATTCGTCCTTCTGCTTTCATAACATGATTCTCGATTAACCATTCCCGTGTTTTTAGTGTATCCTCGACATTCATATGAACGTCGCATTGTGGGGCATTCCCAGTCGTACATTCTAGAATAGCAAGATCCAGTTTCTTTCCTTTTAACCAGTCCCAAGTCTGTTCGGGAAACCAGCCACTGTCGTGACCATAGAAAATGGTTTTGCCATCCTTTTCTATATAATACAATAAGCAAGTTTCTTTAGGATCATGGTTAGCAAGCAATGGGGTAATTGTAGCTGTTTGCGTTTGTATCGTTTCAAATGGCTTCAAGTTGTGGAATTGAAATCGATGGAATTCTGTGGCAAGCAATTGACTGCAGTTCTTAATTGGCAAGTCGTGACCATACAGATGGAGTTCTTCCTCCTCCATAAATTGGGCATAACCAAAAGCACGAATAAGTAAATCTTCAGGATACAAATGATCGGAATGTGAATGTGTAAACAATAAATCACGAACCTTATCCATATCTACAGAATCACGAATTGAATGATGTAATGTGTCCGCCGGAAAATCGATCTTAAGTACTTCATCAATCAAGACCGAAGTGCGAGTACGGATATTTTTCCCACCTCGTACTTTGGCTTGTTTACATGTCTCGCAATGACAGAACAACGATGGAATACCTTCAAATGCAGCTGTTCCATGAAAAAGAATCTTCATAAATATTGTCCCCCCCCTTGTAATAGGAGAACAACAGAACGTTAGTTCTGTTGTTCTCTCAAAGTAACTCTAGACTAGCTTACTTAATGTTTGAATCATCTAAATACTGCACCCACTGCTTCTTGTATTCGGCTTGAATCTTATCTAATCCTGCTTGCTTGGCTTTTTCCATAAATAGTTTCAGGCCGCCCTCAACATCAGCTACAATACCATCAGTCAAAGGATATAAGTATTGCTTTTCAACTTGCAGAACGGCTGCCTTCTCCGCTTGATAAGGCGTCCAATCCTCTCCGAAGCCTTGGAAAATATTTGGCTTGGCTATCTTATCTAATTCAGCGAACATGTCAAGCACAATATCAAAGCTCTTGTCAAACAACATGAAGTCCGGATTTCTCCAGGCCCATCCATTCATGCCTTCTCTTTGGAAGCCGTTTGTTTGGGCATCACCAAGCATTTTGTAATATTTCCCATCTTCAACTTCAAAATTCTTGCCTTCGATACCGTATTGCGTCAGCCAATTGTAGCGTTTATCCGTGACCATTTTCTCATAGAAAGCAAGCGCTCTTTCTGGATTCTTGCTGCTACGTGGGATTGCAAAGCCATTATGAATCGGGTGAACGGGTGATGAGAACCCTTTTATATTTGGATATGGGGCATAACCTAGCTCCCAATCCGGGTGCAGTGATTTCACTTTGACAATAGAATCACCAAAACGGTTTGGATTCTCACTTCCTAAAATTGCTGCGGCTTTACCAACGGCAAATATATCATGACCACTATCTTTAATGTTCAGCATATTCTTCATAAAGAACCCTTTTTCTTGCCATCTTCTGAACATTTTTAAATCTTCCAAATGCTGCGGAGAGCCCCAATAGGAGGTTACGTCTCTTGGATTGTCATACATGATGTTAAGTCCATATGGAACTATATCGTTGGAATTCACTGTTTTGGATGTCATTTGACGGACGGGATCTCTATGACTGACCTCAGTATCCGCCAGAGGCAACATATCCGGTTCATTCTTGCGTATGCCTTCCAAATACTGCTCTAGGGTTTCGAGTGATTCCGGCTTTGGCAAATTATACTTTTTGCGCAAATCTTCCCGATAGGCAATACCATCATTTACATACTCCTTCCAGATAGCTGGAACAGTGTAAATTTTCTTGTCAACCTTGACTGCTTCCCAAAAATCCTTCGGTACAAATGCTTGCAGCTTAGGCGCAGCCTTCGGTAAGAGATCATCTATCGGAAGGAAAGCCCCTTTCTTCGCATATGACTGGTAATTCACCCATTCTGCCGTAAAGATCAGGTCAACCGGCTGCCCTGAGGACAACAGGAGCTTGTACTTCTGATCGTAGTCTGTCCAGGTTGTGAAGTTGAATTTAACGGTGGCATTTAAATCTGCTATAGCCAGCTTGTTAATTTCCTCCTCAATCTTCTTTAAATCCTTTGGGGCATCGCCCAGCATATAGAACTGAAGCTCCACTCTCTTGGAAGTGTCGATTCCAACTGGCTCCTTCGGTGCAGGAGTTGACGTGCTTTCAGGCTTGTTTGTCTCTTTTGCTTGTGGTGTTGCCCCCGTTTCCTTCGTAGTAGTACTGCATCCAGTCATGGCCATTGTGAGTAAAAATAACAAGGCTAAGACTGATGAGATGATCTTTTTCCCTTTTTTCATGTAAATCCTCCTTTTTAATTGCTATATATGTCAGCCGATCGCACACGAGTTTCTTACGTTTGCTTTCGGTACTAACCTTTCACCGCACCAATCGTTAATCCCTTCACAAAATATCGCTGCACGAACGGATATAAGAAAACAATTGGTCCTGTAACGACGATCGCCATCGCCATCTTGGTTGATTCTGTCGGAATATCGCGCCCTAGGGTTACCCCAGTTCCAGTGGCCATTTGAGAAACGAACATCATCGTATTGATCGTGTTGTACAAGTAGTATTGAAGCTGATACATGCTAGCGTCATTAATGAACAAAGAAGACATGAACCAGTCGTTCCAGTACGTCAGAGCAAGGAACAGACCGACAGTCGCTATTCCAGGCATAGCAAGCTTCAGCACGACACTGTAGTAGATCCTAAAGTCGTTTGCGCCATCGATTTTGGCTGATTCGATCAACTCTTCGGGAATCGCAGATTTGATAAAGTTTTTCATTAAAATAATGAGAAAAGGTGTCATCAGACCAGGTAATATCAGTACAGCATAGGTGTCTGTCAGCTGAAAGTATTTGGTCAGCATGATGTACCAGGGCACGAGTCCCCCTCCAAACAGCGTTGTGAAATAAATGAAGAAGGATAATTTATTGCGGTACTTGAAATCTTTCCTCTGCAGCACATAACCTGCCATCGTAATGAGAAACAGACCAAGCAGAGTTCCAACGACGGTCACAATTATCGTAACGCCATAAGCCTTGATTAGTTGAGTTGGAAACATAAATACCATTTGGTAACCTTCCAGCGAGAATGCTTTCGGAATCAAGTGAAACCCGTCGCGAATAATCGATTCGTTAGCTGTCAATGAGCCAGAAATAATCAGAAGGAAAGGAAATAGACAGATCAGTGCGAAAAATGTAATAACAAGATAACCCATCGTACGGAAAACTTTAGTACTCAGAATGTTGTCAACCAATGTAATCCCTCCTCCCTAAACTTAAAACAATGCATAATCCTCATTAATTTTTTTGATGATATAATTCACAGTCATAATCAATGCAAATCCCAAGAAAGACTGATACAATCCTGCTGCGGTTGCCATGCCAATATCAAAATTAATTTTCAAAGAACGATAAACATAAGTATCGACAATATCCGTCACGTTGAAGAGCGTTCCGTTGTTCCCGACAAGCTGATAGAACAGATCGAATTGTCCTTTCATAATGCTTCCGAGCGCAAATAAGAGCAGAATGATAAACGTTGGCTTCAGCATTGGTATGGTAATATGCCAGGTCCGTTGAAAAATATTCGCACCGTCAATTTTGGCGGCTTCGTAATACTCATCGCTGATTCCTGTAATGGTAGCCAGATAAATAACCATGGAATAACCTAAATTTTTCCAAATATAAAACAAAGTGATCAGAATTGGCCAGAGCCATGGTGTATTGTAAATGTCTACGGAATCGAGTCCGAACGATTTCAGGACTTGATTCACGAAGCCTGATTCATAATTAAACATATTGAACGCCAGTACACTGATCAGTACGAAGGATACAAAATACGGCAGAAACATGATGGATTGAGTAAGCTTTTTGAATAGCTTGCCGCTAATCTCGCTAAGCAGGATCGCTGCAAAGATCGAGACCGCATTGCCTAATACAATAAATACGATGTTGTAACTAATTGTGTTAAATGTCAGCTTCCATAAAATTCCTGATTGCGTTAAAAACTTAAAATTGTCCAACCCGACAAAAGGACTGCCGAATAGCCCACCAGCAAAATCATAGCTTGTAAAGGCATAATAGATGCCAATCATTGGAGCATACGAATTAATTAAGAAAAAAATTAATGTCGGCGCTATCATTAAAAACAATATTTTATTTTTATTGAGCTCGTAAAAAAAGCCTTTCTTCTTATACATGACTGACCTCCTCCTAAATAAAATCACTCGTAAATCATTACATCCAAATCATAGAGGAAACTAAATCGATAATATACTGTACAATGACACACATTCCTGTAATCTCGGTACTTGTGAAGTGTGAACTTTATGTACTTTTGTGAATATTTCCTACATCTTACCTAATTTTGGCTGTTAAATTACGAATTTAATTGAAAGCACAAAACTTATGAATTATACTCAGACTAGCGATGAAAGGGGTTTCAACAATGATAAAACAGTGGTCTAGAGAGCATAAAAAAGTTTATATCCGAATACTCTTTGGCTCTATCGGATGTGTTATTATTACACTTTTGATTACTTCAACCATTCTGTATATGAACTTCGAGAACATCGCTTTAAATCAAGTTTATCATTCTGATTCTAACAGTCTGAACCAAATCAAAAGCGAGTTATCCAATATGACGGACACCGTAACCTCTCTTTCTTCCCAAATCTATCATGACTCTGCAGTGTCCAAATTGCTACATTATGCAAACCCCAGCATATATGACGCTATTTTTGCACAGCAGCAGCTTGATAACTATCGAGCATCGCTGCCGTTCATCGAATCAATTTATGTCTACAATGCGAAATCAAATCAATTTTATATAAGTTCCAACAACATGCGAAACGGCCTTCAAGCAAAATCCGAGCTGGATGACAAAGGGATATTTGAGATTTTTAAAAATTTCAAACAATATCGCCCTTTTCACCCTATTCCCAGGACATATAATATCGGGACGATCGAACATTCAGTTGTGTCAAGTTACACTTATTTGTGTTATAGCATCATTGATGACAATACCGATTTAAATACAGCGGTCGTTGTCAATATCTCGGCATCATGGTTAGGTCTACGAATAGATCAATCGGAGAAAAAGCTAAATGAAGAAAATACGTTTATCATCAATCAGGACGGAATATTGTACTCTAGTAATGACATGCATCCGATGCTAACTGATATTTCTGATAAAACCTATATACAGAAAATTATTCAGGATACTTCAGAATCTACATATTTTGTAGACACTGTAGATGAAGTTAAATCTTTAATAACGTATACTTCACCCGATTCATTAGGCTGGAGATATGTTCGCATTACCCCTTATAGCAATATTATTCAAGAAATTAGTGTAATGAGATATCGAACACTCATTATCTGTATTGGCATTCTTCTCTTAGGAGTGTTGATTTCGTTAACTTTATCCCATGGTGTATATCGCCCGATTGACAAAGTCATACGCAAGTTCAAAACCCTTGAAACCGAAAGACGTAATCATCAACATATTCTCAAGCAAGATTTTCTTAGAAGTACGATTTTAGGTAGAGAAACCAATAATACTGAGATCTTGCAACAAAAATTGCATTACTTCAATTCAGGGCTTATGGTGAATAGTAAATCACTGATTGTGTTGATTAGGATTGATCAGTTCACCGCAGTCCTCGAGAAATACAAAGATGATATTAAATTGATCAAATACGCCATAATGAACGTTAGTACGGAAATTGCCTCTCCGATCTTTCAAATCGAAGCCATTGATATGGGGGATGATAGTCTTTTACTTATCCTCAACTTCCATGATCCGCTTTATAACATGGAACGGGATTCGCTGATCGAAATGGCGGAGCTTATGCAATTGTCAATCACCAAACATTTAAAATTATCCATCTCGATTACCTTTAGTCCTGTGAAGGAATCAATCGAGCAATGCATTTCAGTTTTCAATCAAGTACTAGAGGCTTCTTACCACCGATTATTCAAAGGACACGGCAGCATTCTCTTTTCCCTTGACATTATGGACTTAAAATCCAAAGAATATATGTTTCCCGTTCACAAAGAAAAACAGTTCATTGAATCCTTGATGTCAGGAAATGTGGATAAAGCACGGAGCATCTATATCGATATCGTAGGAGAAATATCGGAACATTCTTTTACCGTTATTCAACTTGTCATATCGCATTTAGCACTTACCGTTAATAACGTCTTGCGGGCATTAAAAAAGAACAATGCGATTTTAACAATTCCCGAATTCGATACAACGTTCTTACTACCAAATCATGTAGAAACCATGGAAGAAATCAACACGCCGTATTTCAAAATATTTGAAGAAATAGGTCAAAAACTTGAAGAGAAACGAAGCACAAAACAAGAAGATCTCATTAAAAAAGTACATGAAATTATTGAGCGAGACTATAGCAATTCGGGCCTGTGCTTGAATTCAATTGCAGACGAGTTCTCGATGTCTCCAATTTATTTGAGTCGGTTATATAAGCAATTAACCACAAATGCACTATCTGATATCATTAGCGAGATGCGGATGAATAAAGCCAAAGAACTACTGAAAACATCTGAATACACCGTTGTTGAAATCTCTGAAAAAACAGGATTTACGAGTAGTTCGTATTTTTATCGCTTATTTAAGAATAGTACGGGTATAACTCCGAGCGATTATAGAAAAAAAATGAAATTTTAAATTTTATGGAGGATTATAAATGATAAAACGATTGTTGCAATTGTTACCTATGGCTATTTTGGTGATGGGGAGTTTCTATATTTGGGGGAGTTCTGCACTTATTTTTAAACTGATTCCGATGTGGTTAATTCTGATCTATGCTTATTTACAGAAGCCAGGTGTTAAGGATCGATACACTTTACTTACTCTTATTGGATTGTTCTTCTGTATGCTTGGTGATGGGCTTCTACAATGGTTTATAATCGGACTGTCTGCCTTTCTAGTTGGTCATCTATTCTATGCGGGGGCATTCATCACACGATGGAAGTTCTCGAAGTTAAGATTTATGACGATTGTTCCAATTCTTATGTATGCTAGCATTATGGGATACCAGTTAGTTCAAGCTCTCATAGATAACGGTCAGCATGGACTTGTGATACCAGTTCTTTTTTATATCGTCGTAATTTCCTTAATGGGATGGTTCTCGATCATGACAGGCAATAAATGGGCGATACTTGGTGGGCTGCTGTTCATTACATCAGACTCTATTTTATCATGGAATATGTTTGTTTCGGACATCATTTATTCGGGTCAGCTCATTATGATCACCTACTACACGGCCCAATTTCTTATCAGTAAGAGCATTAGGTCAGAACTAGTCAAGTCATCTTCAGAAGAAGGTGAATGATACTTCATCCACCCTATTTAATTGCCCCAGCAGTCATACCTTCCATAAACTGTTTGGATGCAAGGAAGAATATGATAATCATCGGAACTGAAGCCAGCGTCAGCCCAGCGAATAGCATACTTAAATCAGTTGAATATTGCCCGAATAACGAGAGCATGCCGACTGGAATCGTTTTGTAAACATCGTCTTGAATAAAAATGAGCGGGAAGAAGAAATCATTCCATGCCATAATGAAGTTCATGATCATCACCGTACCAATTGCTGGGCGGATAAGTGGTAATAGAACATGCCACATAACGCCAAAATCCGAAGATCCATCAATTCGCGCAGCCTCCTCCAATTCTTTCGGTAGCGTCCGAAAAAAACCAGTTAAGATCAGCACCGCAAGCGGCAATCCGATCGCCGTATACACACTTACCAGTGACCAAATGCTGTTGAGTAGAGCTAACTGCTTCATCAAAAGAAATAACGGAACAATCCCAAGCTTAATTGGAATCATCATTCCGATTAGGAAAAAGAAGAATAACGCGCCATTCCACCGAAATGGATACCTCGCGATATAGAACGAAACCAAAATACCAAACAGCAGAATCACGACAACAGAAACAATACTGACAACTAAACTATTCCAGAAAAATGTACCGAACGGAATTTGTTGAAGTAGTTTGTTATAAGCGGTGAACGACATGGATGTTGGCAATGACATCGGGCTTTTGATAATCTGTATATTCGTTTTTAAGGAAGAGGTCAGCATGAGAAAGATCGGATATAAGCTTACAAGAGCCCCTAAATACGCGAATAAGTATTGGAACCCCCGAACGAATTTATTTGATTTCATAGCCTGCCTCCCCTCTCTTAATTCTGTGCGTTTTGATTTCTAGTGAAATACAAGAACAAGGCAGATATCGTTGCAATGATGAAGAACAGGACAACTGCTAGTGCTGAGCCAAGACCCAGTGCAACTGAATCGCCGCCTGACGATCCGCCAAACGCAATACGATAGAAGAATACGGCTAACGTGTCGGTTGAGTTGTAAGGTTCACCCTGCGAGCCTTCCATCGCATAGATAAGTTCAAACGCTTCGAAAGCATGAATAAATGTAAATACCGTTACTATAATCAATGACTGGGTCATCATCGGCAAAATGATGGAGCGGATCAAACGAAATCCTTTAACTCCGTCTAGCCGCGCCGCTTCAATGATTTCCGTAGAAATCGACTGTAGACCAGCGAGAAAAATCAGCATGGAGAAACCAACGCCAAACCAGCTGTTCACGACTGTAATCGAGGTTAGTGCCGTAGCTGGGTCCCCTAGCCAAGGCTTCGCCCACGTATCAAGACCGATCTCTTTGAGTAGTACATTGACCACACCATTGTTAGGATTGAGCATGAGTTTCCACAAAAACCCTACAACGATAACCGAAAGCAGTCGGGGGAGAAAATAGGCCGTTTTCAAAAAACTCGAACCCTTAAGCTTACTATAAATTAGGTAGGCAAGCACAAATGCGAACACGTTCTGCACTGCCATCTCAATTACGAAATAATACACATTATGTCCGAATGCATTCCAGAATAAATAGTTGAATGGTTCCTTCGTAAACAAGCTTTCAAAATTGCCAAGTCCTATAAAGTCTCCTCGTACAAGACCTTTCCAATCGTAGAAGCTGTATCCAAACGCCGCTACGATCGGATAAATCACGAACAGAATGTAAACTGCGAGGGCAGGAATTGGGAACAGATGAATCGCACCCTTTTTCCACCCGGACGATTTGGCCAAGTTATTCATGCCCCCACACCTCTCATTATTTTAATAAGACAACATTGTTACTTATTTTTCATCATTACTTATTTATCATCGTTACTTGCTCAACATTCTTACTTGTTATTCACTGTTACTTGAACATTATTACCTGTTTACTTTTTTGGCTTAAACCATGTATCCACGTTCTTCTGTACTTCTTCAGCAACCTGCTCCGGCGTCAATTTATCTAGATACATCCCTTGAATCGAGTTTTCCAAAGTAGCTTTGGTTGTTGGGTTACCCGCATTGAAATAAACGACTGCTGCGTAAGGTGTAGAGATTGTATCTGCATTCTTGGCAATTTTGGCTACAAGCGGATCTTTCGCTGCAACACCCGGAATGGTGCTTGGTTTCTGTAGTTCATTAACTGCGAGCTCGCCGAATGCTTTGGTGGTCAAGAACTCCATAAATTTAAGAGCTTCTGCTTTATGAGCGGATTTCGCATTTACTGCAAAAGAACCATCTACCCAAGTCGTAACCGTAGACTTACCATCCGCTTTCATTGGTGGAACTGGGAAAACATCCATCTGCAGGTCTGGATTAGCCTTCTTCATAACCGCATACTCCCAATCCCCCATGATGATCATGGCTGCCTGCTCAGTAACAAACATATTACGCATGTCGTCCATGCCGATCCCAACATAATTATCTGGGAAATAAGGTGTCAAATCCTTCAGTAGTTTAAGGGAACTCACAAATTCTGGACTTTTGAAATTCGCAGTCCCCGTAAGAATGGTATTAATAAAATCAGGCCCATATACGGAAGGCGCTAGCGTACCATGCGTCAAGGATAGGAGCCAGCCTTCTTTGGAACCAAAAGCAAACGGAATCACTTTATTTTTCTTCAGTGTTTCAGCCGATTTCACTAGTTCATCCCATGTTTTAGGCTCCTGAAGCTTGTTTTGCTCGAAAATTTTCTTGTTATAAAACACCTGAGTAGAGCTGAATACAGTTGGTACACCATATACTTTGCCGTCAGTTCCTGTAGCAGCACGCAATGTGTCCTTAGTGAACACTTCCATTCCTTTCACGCCGCCGAGGGGCTCCAAGTAACCAGCATCAGCCAATGCAGCACCTGCAGCATAAGGACGTAGATGAATAATATCAGGGCCATTGCCACTTTGCAGCGAGGTGTTTAGAGCTGTGTTGTATTCTGTATTCTTGGTTGGCTTGAATTCGATTTGAACATTCGGATTATCTTTGACGAACGCAGCAATGATCTTGGAGTAGGCTTCTGTATCTTCCGTGCGCCAACTACCTATTGTCAGCTTTACTTTCTCCTGTGGTGCTGCTGTCGTTGCAACTGTTGGTACAGTTGTTGGCGCTGTCGTCGGCGCTGTACCTGATCCTGCCGGCGTTGGCGTTGCACTAGGACTTGCGGTATTACTACTGCAAGCAGCCAGCATGGAAGATGCAGCAACAATAGTTAACAATGCTCCACTAAATATACGTTTCATTGATAAAACCTCCCTATTAATTTTTTTCTATGTTTAAACCTCATGGTCTTCATGAGAACTAAACCATTTACAGGCAAACTAAGCAGGTACGAATTTACTGATTATGGTTATTGCGATAACTGTGGCCACGGATCTGTTAGATCTGCTTAACTATAGCGTTTACCCTGCTTGACCGCTTGTCGCGTTTTCTCTAGCGATTGGAAGCTTTCTTCGTAACGACTGCTAGCGATACCAACGTATAGAATATCAATCACGTTCAGTTGTGCAATACGAGAAGCCATCGCTCCACTTCGGATACTTTTCTCCAGAGTGCTGATAAACAGCTGCGTATCTGCTAATTCTGATACCGGATTCGAGCCAAATCGAGTAAGTGAGATAACAGAAGCACCATTGTCCTTTGCAATGACTAGTGAGCGGATCATATCTTCCGTTTGCCCCGTGTAAGATATCCCAAAGACAACATCACCCGGAAGCAGATTAGCTGCAATTGTTGCTTGATCATGAAACCCTGCACCAATTTCGCACCAACGATTGATACGCGTCAGCTTTTGTTTGAAATCTTCCGCAATAACCGCTGAAGCTCCAATGCCGAAGATACCAATTTTTCTTGCGCTGCTTAACATCGTTATCGCCTTCTCCACTTTCTCTGGAGAGAGTACGGTTAAGGTATCTTGAATAGAGACAATATTGTTATGTGAAACCGACTCAATGAGTTGACTAGTGGATCCATCAGCACGAATTTCCTGATAGGATTCTGTAGGCAACGACGATTGTGATAAATCACCAGCGATTCGCAACTTCAATTCCTGAAACCCCTTACAATGAAGGGAACGTGAAAGTCTTATAATCGTAGCCTCACTTACGCCAGCTTGCTTGGCTAGCTTCTGTACCGAAAACGTGACTACTTCTGCTGGATGCTCCATTATAAATTGCGCCACCCTGCGCTCCATCGGCTTTAAGCTTCCCATGGCCGCCTCTATGCTTACTAGGACACCTTTTATCACGGAAATCATCCTTTGTAAGTTCATTTGTTGGTCTTAACTTTTTGCTATAGGGTAAATAAGTTTTATTTCATATTGTATATACAGTTTTGAAATAATATTACAATTTTCACATGACATCTAACTAAAATTGGTTTGTTCTCTACTGAGAATCAGCAATCAATACGATAATATTTCTTCTATTCCACCACTTCGAACAGGAAAACAATAGGATACTCACCCATGTTGTTCTAAGTGAGTATCCTATTGTTAAGAACATTTTAATTAATCAGAGGAATCAGCGTGGGATATTATGTTACTGTAGAGCCGGGTGTCAATATATATGTAGAGGATATAAACCCAAGGGGAAAGAAAACGATCCTATTTATCCATGGTTGGCCTTTGAACCATAAGCAGTTTGAGTATCAGTTTAATGTGCTTCCAGCACAGGGATTTCGTTGTATAGCGATTGACTGGAGGGGTTATGGTAATTCGGATAAACCATTTCATGGCTATACGCTTGATAGACTTTCAGATGATGTTCGTGTTGTAGTTGATGCGCTTCGCTTGGAAAATTTCACGCTAGCAGGTCATTCCACTGGGGGAGCAATATCAATTCGCTATATGGGGCGACATCAAGGATATGGCGTATCTAAACTTGTCCTAATAGATGCTGCATCTCCAATAGGTGTGACAACAGAAACTGTAGCTCAATTCCTTGCTCAAACCGCTAATGATCGCCCTAAAATGTTACAAGGCGTAACAGATATATTTTTCTTCCAATATATAACCGGGCCATTCTCAGAATGGTTCTTTCAGATGGGACTAGAAGCAACTGGCTATTCAACTGCTGCAATCATAAAATTACTGAGGGATGAGAACGTATACGATGATCTTCCTAAGATTGTAGCGCCTACCTTAATTATTCACGGCATCCATGATAAAGTGGTTCCATTAAAGAGAGGACATGAAACTAATAAACTCATCAAAAATTCACAGCTAGTTCCATTTCAATATAGCGGACATGGTGCCTTTTGGGAGGAACGGGACAGGTTTAACCAACTACTCGTTCAATTTATTGGTTTAGCGTAACTTTGGTTAATCAACGCGTGAAATGACAGGTTTGTCCTGTACTGAGGAGATTTGATACTCATGGGAATATGTGTTAACAGGAATTTGATGCTCATGGGATATGTGTTAACAGGAATTTATCCCGTTAATCACATACACTCATTACAGCAGATTAGATTAGCTGGAAATTCTCCCTGTATTTCAGTACTTTTAGCTGAATAGCCGATACAATCCTTTAAATAACAGGAGTAAATCCTGTTAAAATTCTAAATCACCCTAATATACTGAAATTAACATGATTTTTTCCAGTTATTGATTGAGATGCAGAGTTTAGGACTGCTCAGGCCATCGAATTCCCCATCTATCCTTGGTTCCCAACCTAACCCTGTACAAGCAATGTAACGAATAGAAGCTAAAAGCCTCTTTGGTCTACTTGTATGCAAAAGGCGGATATGCGAATCCAGCTTCCATGATCACTCTGTTTCGCCAGTATATTTAACGACTGGCCATTTCTCTTTGCGAAGCGCATCAAGCAATTCCGGTCCGACATGCAGATTGTCGCGAACTAGTTCGCGAGGGGTTAGTGCCATCCATTGATTCAAAGAGATATCGACAAATCGGTCACTCTTGAACATCTCCAGAAACCACAAGCTTTGGTTACCGGTATTTTGAATATAGTGTCCAAAAGCAAATGGTACATAACCGACATCACCGGCTCTGTAGTCAAACGTACGCGCTGTACCATTTCCTGCAAATACCGTCATGCGACCCTGCCCAGTAAGGTAATACTGCCACTCATCGTTGTTCGGATGCCAATGCAGCTCTCTCATGCCACCAGGTTCAATCTCTACAAGTGCGGCAGCGATCGTTTTGGAAATTGGAAAGTTTGAAGAATCCACGATTCGCACACTTCCACCAGGCGTTTTAATGGGAGGTTGAGCTAGTAACTGATGCTTGAAGCTTAGCGGAATTGTTCCATATGGGGAAGTAACCTTTTGACTTTCCAGTGACCCTGGTACATTGTCTTGAAAAATATAGACTTGGTCTGTAGGAATGCCGCTAAAGGCACTCACAGGTACGCCGAAATTAGCTGCCAGCACATCTTTGGGCGTATGTGCAAACCAATCGGAAATAGATAAGGTATTCAGATCTGAGAATTTACCATCATCGAAGACGAGTAGAAATTCACAACCCTCTTCCAGCCCTTGAATGGAATGTGGAATCCCTGGTGGGAAGTACCAAAGATCACCTGGTCCTACATCAGCAATGAAATTCCGCCCCTCTTGATCTACAGAGGTTATTCGTGCTCGCCCTAACAACATATAGGACCATTCTGCTTGCTGATGCCAGTGAAGCTCTCGCACACCACCAGGCGTTAAGCTCATATTAACTCCCGCAAGTGTCGTCGCTATCGGTAGTTCCCTTTGAGTGATCTCCCGGGACCATCCCCCATGATTTAATTGCATATGAGTATCGGAGAAAGAGAATTTCAAGTTAGGAACAAGCCCAGCATCTGTAACTGGAGGAACCAGCATGTTGGGATTCTCTATATCCCGCATAACATCCCGTGGACCTAAATCCGTCGCTCCTGCACCATCATTCCTTATGGGCTGCGGTACTTTCATAGCTTGTGTCCATGGCCTATTCTCCATCTGACATGCTCCTCTCACGCGGTTTGTTACATATGCAAGTAATTTATGACATTGCACCAGTTGTTATGTCTGTATCCGAATCCTTAAATTTACTAAGCCAAGCCATATCGATTGGTCCGTTAATGTTTAGTTAACGGCATATTAGCGCTAATACGATAATCAATCCAGTCCATTCCATTTCCATAACACTTACTAAATTTGAGAAACTATATAAAATAGAGTAAAGTGTAGATAATGAAGGAGGCGAATTAACATGGCCAATCTGGCAAACGACATGGAAATTGGAATTAGTACTTTCTTGGAAACAACGCCGGACCCGGTAACAGGTAAAATGATGAGTCATGCTGAGAGGCTTCGCAATGCGGTTGAGGAGATCGTACTAGCCGATCAGGTCGGCTTAGATGTCTATGGAATAGGAGAACATCATCGGGCTGACTATGCGGGAAGCACGCCCGCTGTTGTATTAGCAGCAGCAGCTGCCATGACTAAGCGGATCAGGCTCACGAGTGCCGTAACTGTGTTGTCATCAGACGATCCGGTTCGCGTGTATCAAGCTTTCTCTACCCTTGATGGTATTTCTAACGGACGGGCTGAAATTATGGCTGGCCGGGGTTCGTTCATTGAATCCTTTCCTCTCTTTGGATATAGCTTAGAAGATTATGATGAATTATTCGAAGAAAAGTTAGAGCTGCTACTTGCTATTAGATCCTCAGAAAAGGTGAATTGGCGTGGCGGTCATCGTCCTGCGATCAATAACCTGAGTGTATATCCTCGATCTGTTCAAGACCCACTACCAGTATGGATCGCCAGCGGCGGGAACCCAGAATCAGCAATTCGTGCTGGAATGTTAGGACTTCCGATTGCATTCGCTATTATTGGAGGAATGCCTGAGAGCTTTGCACCGTTAGTCGACCTCTATAAGAGGGCTGCGACGCAGGCTGGACACGATCCTGCGAAACTGCAGATCGCAACTCATTCTCACGGATTTGTAGGAGAAACGACGGAGCAGGCTGCCGATTTATTCTTCCCTCCAACACAGGCCCAAATGAATGTACTTGGACGTGAACGTGGTTGGGGACAATATAATCGTTCAGCTTTTGATGCTGCACGCAGCCTTCGGGGTGCCCTCTATGTCGGAGATCCCGAGTTTGTCGCTGAGAAGATTATTCTACTACGCAAAAATTTAGGTGTTAATCGTTTCTTCCTGCATGTCAATGTCGGCACGATGCCACATCTTGAAGTCATGCGTTCAATTGAACTTTTAGGAACTAAGGTCGCACCGATTGTACGTAAAGAGCTTACTAGGAACTAGCCCAAGGAACAAGGCGTGTATTCTCTAGACAATATTAGGAATAGATTACAGGCTGACTGTTCAATTACAGCTGCCATAAAACATAAAACAGATCACACATAGGACCTCAAATTCCAAAGTGTGATCTGTTTTTATTTCATCTATTATGTGCTAAGAATGTATAGTCGATCAGAGAAATGCTCTTCTATTATGACATATTCACTTTCATACCTGTTACTTCAGCAACAATCTCATAAGAACGCAGACGTGCGGCTTGATCATATATCATAGAATTAATAATCATTTCATCTGCCTGAGTCGAATCAAGGAATGCCTGAAGCTGTGCTTTCACTTCGTCTGGATTACCAATAATAGAAGATTTCATCTGGCCCATAAGAAGTGATTTCTCGTATGGCGTCCAAATGCCATCCATAGAATCCACAGGTGGAGCTAGTCGTCCAGGTGTATTACGAATTAAACCCAAAAATTGCTGTTGATGTGAAGTTGCATGATATTGCGCCTGCTCTGTTGTTTCTGCCGCATAGACATTAACGCCTACCATTGCATAAGGCTTCTCTAATGCTTGTGAAGGCTGGAAGTTATTACGGTATAGAGCAAGAGCTGGCAATGTATGATCTGCTGAGAAATGGCTCGCAAAAGAGAACGGCAATCCTAATTTACCAGCTAAAGCAGCACTAAAACCACTAGAACCAAGCAACCAGATTGGAATTTCTTGTCCCTCACCTGGAATTGCTCTTACTCGATTATGCTTAGATTCCGCATCCAGATAATTCATTAGTTCAGCAACTTGTTCTGGAAAGTCTTCTCCATTACTGCCAGAATCACGACGAAGAGCCGCCGCTGTATATTGATCACTTCCAGGAGCTCGTCCTAATCCTAGATCGATCCGACCTGGATACATAGCTTCTAGTGTGCCGAATTGTTCGGCAATAACGAGTGGTGCATGATTGGGTAGCATAATTCCACCGGAACCAACTCGGATTTTGTGGGTACCACCAGCCACATAACCGATCACGACTGAAGTCGCTGAACTAGCGATCCCTGGCATACTGTGATGCTCTGCGAGCCAATACCGATTATAGCCCCATTCTTCAGCATGTTGTGCTAAACGCAGTGTATTTTGAAACGATTCAGTCGGAGATCCACCCTCTACAATGGATGCTAAATCCAATACGGAATACGCAATTTGATTCAATTGTTTCCTACCTTGCTCTTCTGTAGCCATAGATCCCAACTTCTTTCTTTACATAATTGATTGCCATCTAATCCTTACTGCATTCTGTTAAAAGCAATTCCATTATCTTTGATCATCCGAACTTTATCAGGTGTAACATCGTTTCCAAGCTCGTCAATTACAGTTAGACCTGTAATTGTATTCAGTACCTGTCCCCGAATTTCTCTTAGGTAGTCTTGTCGTAATATATGTTGTTCAAACTTCTCACCAGTAGTTAATCCTTCTTCACGTTGTTTTCTTGCTAATTCATTAATTCGAGTTAAGCTTTCAATCATCATTATCTTCCCCTCATTCGTCATTTAATTAGCCTGCTAACTATTTAAGTAAAAAGCTGAGCTTAAATTATATTCTCAGCTATTTGTTTCATAAGTCTTCTTAACATTAAACGCTCTTCTGGTAAAATTCCTTCAAGTAATTTCTCTTGCTGCTTTTTCCAAATTTGCACAACTGGTTCGTGCAATTCTCGTCCTTTATCCGTTAGATAGACTCTGCTGACCCTGCCATCAGGATTATCTCGCTTACGATAAACTAATCCATAGCTTTCAAGTGTTTTGACCATATTGGTTATCGTAGGTGGCTCACAGTTCAATCGTTCACATAACTGAATCTGAGTAATCCCATCCTCTTTCCACAATCGGCATAACAACTGATCTTGCCCTACATGAAGATTTAGTTCCCGCAGCATTTCCGAGTAATTTCGGCGCATTTGAGAGGATACTCTATCCAGAAGCTCCCGAATTTCATCATCAATCACAGGCTTGCTCCATTCTCAGAACAATATAGTTAGTAGGCTAAATATAACACGCATATATGTTTAAATCAAACCACTCATTCTCACCCGTACTTGTATGTACTAGGGCAACAGCAGAATTTTACCTGTACTTGCTCGGCTTTCGAGGAGCCTGTGTGCACTTGCACCATCGCTAAGTGAGAATGTGGTTGGAGGTTCCACACGTAGCCGCCCTGCACGAAGTTCAGCAAACAGGGCTGAGGAGCGCCGGATTCTATCCTGCTGTGTAGTGATGTGATTCCAGAGATCACCACCCGTAATCGTCTTTGATGTATCCATCAGCATCCGCGGATCCACTAAAGGCGGATCACCACCTGCCATACCGTAGAAGACAACGGCACCCTTGATCCGGACAGAAGCGAAGCTATCCATCAGTGTAGAGCCAATAGAGTCATAGGCGACGTGTACTCCTACTCCATCCTTCGACCAGCGATGTACCGCATCTTGCCACATCGAATCGTATAGTAGTACCTCGTCACAGCCCGCTTGCATTGCTTTTTCCCTTTTGACAGCCGATGAGGTAAGACCAAGTACATAAGCTCCCTTCGCCTTGCATAGTTGCACGAGTAACTGACCAACACCGCCAGCAGCGGCATGAACGAGCACCTCGTCACCAGCTTGAACACGGTAACTATCGTTAACAAGATAATGCGCAGTTAATCCTTGTAGTAGTATCGAAGCAGCTAACTCGAACGAAATGTCTGAAGGCAGTGGTATAATACGATCCTGCGGCACGGAAACTAGCTCTGCGTTAGCGAATGGGACGTCGGCGAATGCGACACGATCACCAACCTGCAGCACCGTCACACCAGGACCAATTTGTTCCACAACGCCCGCACCTTCATAGCCGAGTATGTAAGGAGGCTGCCCTGCCAAATGATAGTTGCCCTTACGCCGATATACGTCCGCGAAGTTAAGACCAATTGCCTTCATCCTGACGATAACGACACCCGGTGCTGGCAGTGGATCCGGAATCTCTCGGATTCCTAACACCTCTGGACCACCAAAACGGTCAAATACCAATGCTTTCACAGTTGTTTACCTCCATATGTTCAATGTAATCTCATTTATTATTCCATAAAATGGATCAATTCACAAACTTTATGGGTTACTAATTATCAGCCTACGTGAGGGGAATGTACAACCGCAACAAGTCATAGAAAATGCGCAGATCAGTATTAATCAGCGCATTCGTAAGCCATTGTATGGCGTTCTTCTTGTGTCTTAGCTTGTGTAAAATGGTTGAGCTAATGTTTAATTTCCTTCATAGATCTGATTATACCTTCTGCGTCTTGTGTACGTCGTTCTATCATCAGTCTTGCTTCCGCCTTATCTGCTTCCATCTGCTTGATGAGCGGATCCAGGCCGGAGAATTTAATTTCATCACGCATATAGTGCAAGAATGAGACAGAGACGGTTTTGTCATACAAATCCCCTGAGAAGTCGAGTATATGTGCTTCGATCAAATAGCCTTTCCCATTCACAGTAGGTCGATATCCTGCACTAATGAGGACGTCCCAGTATTTGGAGTCAACATCTGCATCGTGTATCTCTACCGTCCCTAAATATATCCCAGGCTTAGGAGTGACATAAGAATCAGTTTCTCCTAAATTAATCGTAGGAAAACCAAGTTCCCTCCCGAGTGCCTCACCATGTATCACATTCCCTGTAACTGTATAAGGACGACCTAATCGTGCTTGTGCAGCTTCCATGTTACCGTCTTGAACTAGTGAACGAATCGTACTACTGCTAATTTCTCTGTCGTCTTCTTTTATAAGAGGTACAACGGTAACAGATACATTAATTTGGGCACATAACTCTTTGAGCTCTGATGTACTGGAGTCTCCACCCTTCCCAAAATGGAATCCTTCTCCAACGACAATACGTTTCGCATTTAATCTAGAGATATGCTCCAAGATGAATTCTTTAGCCGTTATTCCCGCGTATGCTTTCGTAAAATTAACACGATAATATCGTTCAACACCGTATCGCTTTAGAATCTCAAGTTTTTCCGTATCTGGTGTAAGTTTTTTTTCGTATTGTGGATCTTGCTTCAAGATCCACAGAGGATGATCAGAGAAACTATACACGGCTAGACTATCCTGATCCCCCATAGATTCTCTTGCGGTTTGAAGAATCGCATGATGACCTTTATGAATACCATCAAATTTCCCGATAACCAGTACAAGTGGCTTAGAATCATGAGGTGGTTTTGACGCAACTTCAATTATTTCCATTGTTATCCCTCTTCGCTACAATCTTAGGTGAGCTAATCTTCACCAATAATAATGACTTCAGTCTCTAAATCAACATCAAACTTTTCTTTTACTGTAACTTTAATAAATTCTATCAAGTCGATGTAATTCTTAGCTGTAGCATTGTTAACATTCACAATAAATCCAGCGTGTTTTGTTGATACTTCAGCTCCTCCAATTCTCATCCCTTGAAGTCCGCTGTCTTGTATCAGCTTACCGGCAAAATTGCCAGGTGGACGTTTAAACACACTGCCGCATGATGGATATTCTAAAGGCTGTTTGCTTTCTCTCGCCCATGTTAACTCATCCATTGTCTCTTTAATGCTTGCATAGCTAGATTGTTGTAGATTAAATTCAGCTTCCAGAACGATGTATTTTTTAGTAGAAAAAATACTCTTCCGATACCCTAATAACAGGTCTTCCTTGGATAAGGTAAGAAGCTCTCCCTCTTCGTTCATAACTACAGCTTTCACCAATACATCTGATATTTGTCCGCCATAGGCTCCTGCATTCATAAACAATGCACCGCCAACCGTTCCGGGGATACCGCAAGCGAATTCAAGCCCCGTTAACTCCTGTTCTAAGGCATATCGAGATACATCAATGATAGATGCTCCAGCCCCAGCATATATCGTCCGATTCTCCGATCGGATTTCATTCGTTTTCTTTAAGCTAATGGTAATTCCACGAACTCCTCCGTCTTTAACAATTAGATTGGAACCATGCCCCAATAAGGTAACTGGAATATCAACTTCTTTTGCTATTTGAAGGATTCTACTAAGTTCATCATAGTTGGACGGAATGATAATAACATCCGCATTTCCCCCGATTTTTGTATATGTATGGTTCTTAATGGGCTCACATAACATGACATCCTGAATACTCAGCTTTTGCAATACCTTATAATAAGGATTTAACTGATTTTCATTATGCTCTTCCCTGTTGATCATCGTCATCAGTTTCACCTTTTCTCACTAAAATAACTTCATTATAAAACAAATTATTAATTACTTTATATACTAATTAGTATGTAAAGTTAATGGTTAAATTAAACCATATAGATATGATAAATGCAATCCTATGGATCGGTAAACATAGAAGATGACCAACAGCAAATCACTACAGTTATTGGGATCAGATCTCATTTTTCGACATTTCTCTGTTCTCGTAATAATGACCATAAATCAAAAAAACAGCCTATGCATGAAAGAACCATGTTTAAGCTGCTTAATATTCAAATTGTTCTTCATCCGCAATACTCTGAAGATCGTATGCGGTGATACAGATGATTGGATAGTCTTGATGTACACCTTGCTGAGCAGCCAGCTCTTTGATGTATTTAGGAGAACCCGCATTCTCTTCATCATAGACAAGTAAAATTCCATCCGTATTACGAAGAAGGAACTTATTCTTCTCTCTAAACTGCCATCCACCATCATATTGCTTCTTACTTACACTATTAACATAGTCTGCTTGCTGCGTCACGCTCTGATAAATGACCTTCTTCTCTTCGCTCCACTTTTCTTCTTGATCTAAGAATGGAGTTATGACTGCCAGTTGAAGATCAGGGTATGTTGATTTGAGTTCAAGTACAACTTCCGCAGCCCACAATTCGATCCCCCACTGTCCACTGACAATAACCCATTCCAATCCTTCATCGATCAATGATACGATTTGTTTATTTAAAGCCTTCTTAATAATTGCGATTCCAGGGTGTTTAAGTGAGAAGATTCCAAGCTCTGTCGCTTTATATCCTGTAATTAGAATCCGTTTCAATTGTACAACACTCCCTGACAATTCTTTGTTACAGGTTAACACAGTCACTTATGATAATAAAGCAACATTACAGTCTTGTTAACTCTTTGCCTAGTCAAGTATTTCACAAAATAAGGTGTTTATCTGTGTTCACTAATCTACAAATCAATCCGAAGTCTAACCATATCCTGACACTGAATACCATTTTCAAATATAGGTTCACTATAATTTCGAATAAAGAAATCATGATCTATGCCTGTTATTCTAAATCCACATTGCTGATACAATTTTAATTGATGAATACTTGAATTTCCCGTTCCGATTTCAAGTGATTTAGCTGCTAATCGTTTAGCTTCTTCAATAGCATGTGATATCAATCTTCTACCAATTGCTTGACCTTGATATTCTTCTTTAACAGCAACATTCACGAGTTCTAATGTTTGTGGATGTGTATGGATCAGAACGTACTCTCCAACTAGAACATCGTTATGATAGGCCAAGTAACACTTTCCTCTTTGAATATAATCATCGATTAATTGTTTAGATGGATCTGCTAGTAATAATAAGTCATACGGAATTTCTTGAGTAACTGAATCTAGAAGTTTAAATAGGATCTGCATTTATTAATCTCCTTGCAAAATAGTAATGATGAAGAAGGTTATACGCTAGATTGGGCTTCGAGGACGGATTATCCATTTTCTACAAATTAATCATTGCAAAAGATCTGTGTTATCTGAATCAATATGCGAATTTCCAAGTGGAATAAAACGTATTTTGGACAATAGCTCATCCATTATATTGAATAGAATGCCACCTATTAGACAGTACTGATAGAAAGGAAGGTATTCATGTAATTCATTAAAATCATCTCGGGAAGGGATAACAAGAATACAGATACGAAATAGAAGAATACCACCTAATCCATAGACGAATAGGTTTATTGCCAAACGAAGAATCGACTTGATCTGAAATCGATCCATTCTATCCCAAATGTTATCAACTAGAATTGAGAATGGCATCCCACCAATTAGAAAGAAAGGTAACAAAGCAATTAAATACAAGAAATAAATGGTGCCAAATGACCAATGTAAGCCTTTATCTGGTTGATTAGCAATTGGAGCATAAATCGTATATGCAATCCAGATGCAGGTTAGTATATTAGCAAGCAGTGCTGCGAAGAATTTCCTAGACAGATGTAAATCTCCCAATTACAATCACCTCACAGCACCAGAATGGATTTAACTACTCATAACTTCATAGCTCGTCTTATCTAATCTGCTTACCACTTACTACATGCCAATGGAAATGCTTTGAATCTTGGTATTTACCTAAATTTGTAAACATTCTAGCTGCACCACATCACTTAACCACCTGTATCTAATTGTTTAAACGTGTATTCTTTTTCTGATTAATCGAATTTGACCACGATGATTAATCTCATCTTCAATTACGTGGAACCACATGAAATAATAGTTGCCTTGCTTACCATACCAGAATTCTTCTTCCGTATGTAACCACTCATCATTCACGGTTTGGAACAACTGATACGTCTGATTACGAACTTCATTAAGCTTGTCCAAATAGTAGTCTAATTCGTGTCCTCTGATTTCCTCACGAGCTCGATCACCTAAGCTTAGTGCAGGTTCCAAGCTAGCTATCTCTTCATCTGTTAAATCTCTACCCTTGAAAGTTGCGATTTGATAAGCAGTTTCCACAGCTGCAAAGTGTAGCAGCAAGGAACCAATTGAATTACTATTCTCATCCATCAAATAATCTAATTCCTGGGCAGTTAATCCTTTGACCGCTTCTAGTGTTGTATGTCTTGCATAATTCATCATTGATATAAATCGGCTAATATGAGGTGTGTAGCCCGGAATATCCGTTATTAAATAGATCTTGTCCATATTCATCATTTCATTGTCCTCCTAGTAATTGTATATGTATGATGCTTTACAACCTTTTGATATATCGCTTAGTAATAGCTAACCCCATCACGGCACCAATCGTATTTAGGAGAATATCATCTACATCGAAGCTACCCACCTTAGTTACCATTTGCAGGAGCTCTACACTTAATAATACAGCAAGGATCATCACAATAAATAGCATCGATTTCATAAACTTACGATTCAATAGTGGGATCAACACACCCAGAGGAATAAAGAGAACAATATTACCAAAGAGATTCTTAATCCACGTCTCTAAATCAAAATACGCACGATTAACGATATACAGTTTAATTGTTTGGAATGGGATCACATTATAATGGTAGTCATTATCATGTCCTCTCCAAAAGAGTAGCTTAATCATGATCAGAGCATAAATGAACATCATGACCACAATGACAATATTGATCCATCGATTATTGTAGAATGAATAACGGAACATCAGATCCTTGTCCCCTTTCTTCTGTGGGGTCCATTTTTATTGAAGAATACGAATTAATATTTGCTCAATTCATTCAACAGATTCTAGGTCTATATTTCGGATAACCATATGGACATGATCTTCCCATATTCCGTTAATTTTCAAGTATTTTAGCGCTAAGCCTTCATGATAGAACCCTAGATTCTCAATAACCTTCATAGAAGCTTTGTTTCTCGGCATAATGTTCGCTTCAATTCGATGCAAGCCAAGTACATTAAATCCATAAGCAATGACTTCTTTCAATGCTTCAGCCATATAGCCTTTATTACACTCATCTTTATCCACACGGTAACCAAGATGGCATGATAAAAAGGCGCCTCTTACAAGATTACTTAAACCAATCGAGCCAATGATCCGATCAGGTTGTTCTTTTTTATAAATCCATACCTTAAACGCATCGCCACTCTCAATCTTCCTCGTCTCATCGATTAGCAACTTCCTTTGAGCTTGTAGCGTGTAATAATCTTCCGTTCTCTCAACTTCCCATTGTTCTAAAAATTGTTTATTGCGCAGCACATAATCAAGCACCTGCTCAGTTGCTGATTCATTTACAACTCTAAGCACTAATCTTTCGGTACATATTTCGTATTGCAATTTAATCACGAACACCTTTCTATCGAATTGTAATTTTACACTAGATTTTCCTATAAACTAGCAAGTAATCTCATCACGCTCGCATGGTATCTCATATTTCACCTCAGAATAATTATGAATCAATCGTTCCTCAGAAATAATCAGACCCGTGCGTTTATCAATCACTTTGCGCCATATTTCATTCTCTCGATAATTTCTTCCTGCTGACTGATGAAATTGATGGTTTCTTTCTTCAACATGATAGGAATAGGGCCACTCCGCATCGCAATGAATAGATCCTTTTATATGCGAGTCGGTTAGCCAGACCTGAATTTGTAATTTATGATCGGTTGCGTTATATAATCGTAGATCCACATAATTATAAAAGACACTAGCCCCGCTCCCAAACGGCAGGACTCTTTGCTCATCAGGAAAGGGATCAAAGCTGTGGTGATGTCTTTCTTTAATTTCTAAAGGACTATGCATGGCTAGCCAAAAGAGTAAATTAGCTAATTGACATAAGCCTCCTCCAATACCTGTCTTCACTTCCCCTTGAGATAACAGCAACCCTTCAATATAACCCTTACTTACTGTGGGCTTACCTATGAGTTTCCAGAACGATAAGGTTTCACCTGGATGGATTGTAATACCGTCTAGTTCTTGTATAGCAAGCCGCAGATTCGTTATTTTGTTTTCCTGTAACTGAGGATCTGAGGAACCCAGTCTTCTTCGGAGTAAGGATTGATGTCGCTTGATTATATAGGGCAACGAACTTCCTTTTCTCTCAGTAGCGAACTTTATAAACAGATTATGTAATGATCTTGTTATACGAAGTTGAATTATTCGAAGCTTATAAATAAGCGGAATCTTACTCAAGATTTGCTTTACCAATTAGATACCCCCAACTCATACAAACTTAAGATTAGTACAGACGCTTCTCATAGGTTTCTTGTAGAGATTTAGCAACATCTTCAGCTGATACACCCTCAATATTGGCATGATCTGCAATAATCCTTGATACTACAGGTAAGGCTGCTTGATCCGGCCATTCATTTGGCTCCCATAGTTTAGACCTCTTGAACGCTTTAGCACAGTGCATATAACACTCTTCAACTTCTACACCAATACCAAGAAGAGGTTTTTTATCTTTTGCCTTCATCTGTTCTAATATATCATCGTCTTGAACAATACATGCTTTTCCATTTATCCGCAGTGTCTCTTCGAGTCCAGGAATCATAAAAATCATCCCAATGTGAGGATTAGCTAGTATATTTAGAAGTGAATCGAATCTTCGATTGCCTGGCCGCTCAGGAATAACCAAATGCTGCTCATCGACAACCAATATGAATCCAGCACGATCTCCTCGGGGAGAAACGTCACATGCTCCAGTACGATCTGAAGTAGAAATGAATACAATTGGCGATTGCGCTATAAAATTACGACAATGTTCATCTAAATGATCGATTGATTTATGTTTAACTAATTCACCAGGGTAACCTAATAGAGATCTAAGCTCTTGTTCTGTCGTAATTTGTTTATCAAAAGCAATGCTCTTCATTTGAAAATTACCTCATTTTCTAAATTCAGTATCTTTTTTAATTCCATATTGAACTGTTATTTCCTCTTAATCTCCTCTTTTTCACAATAAAACACAAAGAGCCAGCTGATACACTCTCAACTGACTCCCTGATTTTCTTACCTATTAATCAAATTTAGGATTGTCTGGATTCGGTCCAGTCCGCTCATTCTTATTCATTGCATCGATACGTTCCATATCCTCAAGTGATAGTGCAAAGTCAAATAGATCTGCATTTTCAATAATACGTTGTTCTTTAATTGATTTTGGAATTGTTACAACTCCATTTTGAAGATCCCAACGCAGAATGATTTGTGCAACAGTTTTGTTGTATTTCTGAGCAACCTCCATTAGAGTAGGGTCGTTCAGTAGTTTACCTTGTTTGAGCGGAGACCATGCTTCAAGCTGAATTCTATGTTCCTGACAGTATGCTTGTAGTTCTTTTTGAGTCAGATGTGGGTGATACTCGACTTGGTTTACCATTGGAACAATCTCTGCATCCTTCAGTAAATCTTCTAAATGACTAATATGAAAATTACTTACTCCGATTGCTTTGATTTTACCCTCTTTATACAGAGTCTCCATTGCTCTCCAAGTGTCTTTATAATTACCCATTGCCCAGTGGATGAGATATAAATCCAGATACTCTAAGCCTAATTTAGTTAAGCTTGTATCAAAGGCAGCCAAAGTCTCTTCATAGCCAAAATCAGAAATCCACACTTTGGAAGTGATGAATAAATCTTCTCTTGAAAGACCGGTTTCTTCTAAACCTTCACGAATACCCTGACCCACACCTTCTTCGTTCTGATAAATAGCCGCTGTATCGATACTCCGGTAGTTATGCTTAATCGCATTCTTCACAGAAGTAACGGCCTCATCACCATTCTGAACCTTGAACACTCCGAGACCAAACCAAGGCATTTGCACACCATTATGTAGTGTCGTTGTATCTTGTAAATTTGTTGCAATTTGTATGTTCACCATAAGTATCATACCTCCATAGGTTTATTGACCAATTCGGCTGTCCTTTTAATTATAAGGTAAAAAGCCTTCTTCTTTCAAATACTGCTGAGCCTCAGAATAAGTCTCAAACACGGACTCTATATTACTGCCGTCATACACATACCACATGTCATCTTGATAAGTAAGAATTAGAATCTGATCAATCTGATCGATCCAGCGTTCCTCTGTTGCTTTACTTAACGTTTTCTTCTCCACACTTTCACCAGTAAGTGATTGGATGGAAGCCTGTATGATGTTACGAAGCTCTTCCTCGGTGAATTCGCGAATATTTACAAAACCTTTATCGTCTAATTGATAACCTTGCAATTGACCCGCGTATACAAATCCGTTCCCATTAGGATGTATGTGATAAGCAACAATTTTTTTATCATAAGCGCTGTCTTCATAGTGATAGTTCATACGTCCAAGTGATACAGCTTTACGCTGTAATTGTGGAAAAGAATCCAGAATGGCTAATTTGTCTTCAAAACTGAGCATAGATGCCTCCATATATTGATTTTCTTTGCTTCTCGTCTATTCTACGTGTTTCCATGTAAACAAAGCAATAGCAGACGGCTCAAGATGATGCTCTATAGTTATTAATAAGGAAGTTCACAGTAATCCCTTAATGCTTTCGATTTGATTATGCAAATTAATTCTTCTTCTATGTATTTCCTCTTCTTCCTGTCTAAGTACGTCTAGATGGTTTGTTAACTGATTATAAAGCTTAGCTACTAGTTGTTTATCACCACACCCGAATGCATGTTTTAAATTGAAAATGATTTGAATTTCTTTCAAACTAATTCCATAGTCTTTTAATTCCATGATGACTTCAAAATCCTGAATATCTTTCTCCCCATAATGCTTATTATTTCCTTTCCTGATTGGTGTTATTAAATTTAATTCCTCGTAATGTCTGACTGTATCCTTGGTGGTATTTAGTAGGGCAACAAATTCTCCAATTCGCATGTTCTCACATCCTCAATAATTTCTATTGACATGGGGTTAACCCCACAGATTGTAATAGATACATATTCATCCTAACAAATGGAGGGCTTAATTTGATCATTGTATCGTTGGCAGCAATAATACTTACGTTTATGTACGGAGCTATGTCATTAATGGCTGGTTTAATCGGATACATCAAGAAATCAATTCCCGTGTGGTCAGCAGTAGCAATAACAATTATAGGTGCAATTATCACCGTTTCTTCGCTATTCATCTTTAGTTATCCTAAATTGCTTATTTTATTAGTAACAAGTCTTATCTTGATGCAAGTGCTGGCATTAGTGAATGGTTATCATATGTACGGAAAAATTAATTTTCGACATCATATAATGCGACTGATTGTTTCTATCATTATTATCGTGTTGTATATTATTTAACTTAATCTTATAAACATTCAAGACTGCTCGAAAAATTCTAATAGTGCCGATAGATGACCGCTGCTGCGTGGACGGATTGTCCCTACGATCGCTGTTGCCCCCAGATTTCTTGATCCTATACCGCTTAGAGCGGTAGAAATCCGGTGGCAAAGGCGAACGCTTCGCTTCTCCAGAACAATTCCGTCCCCTCCGCTACGTTCTGCATATGGTTCTGTCTTTAACAAGCACTGATTATGATTTAGATCAGCTATAGAAAAAAAGTCACTATTTCAGTAAATGTGGATAAAGATGATTAAAAAATTACGCTTTTCGGCTGTAGTCATCATATGATTGACACGACCTTCAAATTTATATTCATAGTTCATCCCCCTGCTTGTTGTTACCCCACGCAATACCTAATGCAACGGTTATCCCTACATATAAAGGATAAAATAGAATCATTCCGATTATGATTAATCCAGAAGCAGGGTTATTATCATATTGGTTATAATTAGGAAATAGATAAGCAAATCCTAGAATGAAAATAAGCCAAAATGGAAACCAGAGGATCACAGACCATAAAGCTATTCCCCTACCCGTCAACCAGAGTTTGGTCAGATATATACATAAACATGTCAGCAACCCAACTAGAATAAGTGTTCCTACCAAGATAAACCTATCAATTTGCTCAAAGCTATATCCCGTAATATCCTGAATTCGTCCTCGATTTACCATACCTTCAGCAACAATGAACAATATGAAAGCATAAACCATGCAAATCAGACTGAAACGTAAAAAAGTTCTCATATGAATCCTCTCATTAAATTAGGCTCATTATTTCGTTACTTTAAAATATTGCCGATCCTTTAAGGAGAAATTGTTGCTTAATGAGAAACGATTTAAATGAATTTCTGTCGTTAACTTATGTTCCTTGCTTTCTGTCTCTTCGCCAATCCAGCAGGAATAGATTTCAATCATTCCATTCTCTGTAAGGTTGCATTCGATGTAATTGAACAATTCAATCAGACATTTCCCGTTTAATAGGAAATCCTCCGGGAAATTTTCCATAAGGTCTTCACTTATATGGAAATTACCGCAGTTTTCGAATATATGATAGACGAATTGGTTATGAAAATGTTTCTTAACTGCTTCAAACTCAGCACCTAAGTCATGTACACCGATCCCTGCTAAATCTTCTAATGATTCATATTCTATTTCACCATTCTCGTGAATGACCATTTCTTTATTCATACCAAAGCTACCTGTAGGTAGTTCATGATTAGCTGCGATATAATGATATAAGCTCATGGCACATATTTACTCCTTTTGTTCCGCATTTATCTTTTAACAGCACCATAATTTACATAATTTTCAACGTAATACAAAACTCATAATACCCCTCATTATGCTCCAGCCAAATGCTCCCACCATGTAATTCAACGATCTGCTTCGCAATCGACAGTCCTAGACCGTACCCTGTAGGCACCCGTTGGTCAGATGTGGATGACTCCGTTTGATAGAACCGTTCGAATATATGCTTTTCTTGTTCCTTGGTGATTGGCTTACCATAATTCGCGATACTCAATAAAATCCGATTATTCCGTTGTGAGATACTTACCTTAATATCACCTGGTTTAACTGAGAACTTCAAAGCATTCATGAATAAATTGTCTATCGCCCTAACCATTTTATCAACATCGATACGAATCATATAGCGAGCGGGAATCATATCTTTATCTATCTCGACACCTTGCTCTTTGGCGACTGGTTCAAGTTCAATTATCATCTGCTCTAGCAAACTATTAAAATCAACTTCCTGATACGTTAAACGAACATCGCGATTGGATAGCCGAGTATATTCAAACAAATCATCAATCAGCTTTTTGAGCTGTTGTGTTTTATTAAACGCATTATCAATATAACGTTCTTGCTCCTTCTCATCTTGGAATGTACGAGATTTGAGTAAATCTAGATAGCCAATAATACTTGTCAAAGGAGTTCTAATATCATGCGAGACAGCTGTAATTAACTCCATCTTGGACTTCTCCAATTGGCGTTCTCGTTCCATCCGTTCATTCAGTTGTTCTGCCATATGGTTGATGTTCTGCGCGACAATCCCCAGCTCATCTTGTCTTAGAATGGGGAGTCGGTAGCTCAAGTTTCCGTCTGCGATCGACTTTAATCCATCTGTAAGTGCCTTTATGTACCTCATAATGTGGCGAGTAAAAAATATAAAACAGAAAATGAATGTACCTATAAAAGCAAATTCAACTGAATCATAATAGAGATTCTGCAATGCCGCCGCCGCCATAAACGAAAGCAGGAAGCTGAATAAAAAAGCCCATAGAATTTGAATCCGAATGCTTTTTTTGCCACTTATGAATTCCCATATTTTACTTCTCAATCTTATACCCCACTCCCCAAACCGTTTTAATATACTGTGGTTCTCTAGGGTTTATTTCAATTTTTTCGCGAATATTCCGAATATGGACCATAACCGTATTTTCGGAGTAAAAGGCCGTTTGGTCCTTCCATACATTCTGATAAATCTTATCAATGTTAAATACTTGTCCTCGATGGGTGGCTAACAATTCAAGTATCGAAAATTCAATCGGGGTTAAAGCTACTCCCTTACCTCGAGCGGTGATCGTGTGATGATCCTTGTTGATAACAAGGTCATTAATAGAAATGAGGGAAAGATCAGAAGTTGTATTGACAGAGTTGTAATTGACTCTCCTTAACTGCGCTTTAACCCTTGCAATTAATTCGAGGGGGTTAAATGGTTTGGTCATATAATCATCTGCTCCAGTCGATAGACCCGTAATCTTATCAAGATCTTCTCCTTTGGCTGAAATCATAATGATCGGTATACCCGATGTCTCCCTTATGGTTAAACAAGCATGAATGCCATCCATATTCGGCATCATGATATCTAATATGATTAAGTCGATATTCTCACGATGAAGAAGGGCTAGCGCCTGTACCCCATCCTCTGCTTGTAGAACATGATACCCTTCATTACGCAAGTAGATGTGAAGGATATCCCGAATTTCTCGATCATCGTCAACGACCAGAATTTTCGTTTGCATCAACTTTGACCACCCTCCCGAGACTTATTATATTGAAAACCATATCGAATAATGATAAACACCGCACTCCCTACAATAAGAAACCACAAGATCATCATGCCATAAGTATAAATCATAGTTCCAATTTCTTGTATATGAATTCCAATTAAACTCCCCATTGTAAAATAAATTAGTGTCCAAACAAAACCAGTCGTATAGGCATACAACGCATAACGCTTGAAGCTCATTTGGTTGAGACCTACTACATAGGGCATGACATGCCTTACTATTGGAAGAAAATAGCTGATGCATAACGCAAAACTTCCATATTTATTAATCAAATTTTCTGAAACGATCAAGTATTTCTGTATTTTATTCTTTCTTCGTAATCGTTCGAGCACCTTCTCACCCATAAATCGGCCCAGAACATAACCTAGTGATATTCCTGAAATAACCCCTAAATATGTTAGTATGAATGCGGGGAAAGCTAACAAAGTCCCATCTCCAGTTAATGCTCCTCCTGTCATCACAATGACTTCATCCGGAATAGGCATGCCTACAATACCAAGCCACAGGGAGAAGAATAAAGCGACATAACCAAAATCATGAATCAAAGTAACTAGCAAATCGTAGTTCATTTATATGCACCTCCATACATCTTGTTCGATGACACAACATTACTAAATTAATATGACCATGAAAAAACCAGTTACAATTCCAAGTAAGCTCCCTGCGAGAATATCCGACGGATAGTGAAGCCCTAGGTAAATACGTGACAATCCAACCATTATGGCAAGGAGTAGAAGTACAATCGAAACACTACCTGTAACAAACAAGATTGGTGTAATAACTGAGAAAATAGCTGTTGTATGACCCGAAGGAAATGAGGAATCGAATAGAGGATTTGAACCTACTTTTACTTGTGATAGAGCGAGAAAGGGTCTTGTTCTTGGAATTTTCTTTTTTATAATAGCTACAACCAGATGACTGATCGACAAGGCCGCTAAACTCTCAAAGCCGACTGTCTGCCATAACCCTGAAGCAAATATAACGAGTGATAACGAAAGAAATATCGTACAAATCGCCCCACCGGTATGAGTGATAATTCCAAAAAAACGATCCAGAATTGCCCGATTTAACGTCTGATTACACCAATAAAACAGTCTTTTATCAACTCGCAGCAGCATTTGTAAATAATGACTCTGCATGCATTTTCCAATTATATAATAAAGGAGTTTTCCGAGTAGGATTGCCCCAATTACATCTAATACAACATGCTGTTTAACAAATAAAGTTGAAAATATAATCGACCATGAGGTGATAACGACCATGAATCGCACAATCTTAGACTGATTCGTACAATCTAATATGCCCTTCATCACTAGGTAGCTGGTTAATACATGAATACTGGGAAAACAATTATAAGGTTGATCCGTCTGATAAACGAGCTGGACTAATGAATACATTAACCCCTCATCTGTTATGGGTGGACGTGTAACTGTAGTCTGATAAAAATAATAGATGATATAAGACACAATCAATCCAGCACATATAGCACTCAAGGTTCGATAATAGACCTTACGATTATGCATACAAAAAATAATAAGTAGTCCAAAAATGAAAGGGTACCACAGCAAGTAAGGAACAATAAAACCAGGAACAAAAGGTATTTGTCCATCAAGATCTGTCACTAAATTAATGGTGTTAGAATCTACATGATTCAAGATGCCGTAAAATACATTTAAAACTGGGATAGCCAGTATCCATAATAGAGGCGTATACTTCGCGATCCCGCTCCTCATAATGCACCAAACGGTATATGCAATAAGTGCTGAACATCAATGGTCATTAGCTATGCCTCCTTTTCGTACAAACATATACAAATGCAGGTGGAAGGTTAAGTGGAACAAATTTAACGGTTTTAATATCAAAATATTTAGATAATTGTTTCTTCATTTGTTGAGAATATTGAAAAGCAATAAACAATCCATCATCTTTAAGTGAACTAATAATTTGCCCTATAAGCTGATCTCTGAGCGCTTGAGGAAAATTAAAAAAGGGTAAACCACTTATAATACAGTCAAGCTGTTCAATCTGTTCGTGTTGCATCGCAAATTGAAGTTGAGTGGCATCTATATAACTTGGATATTGTGTATATTGATGACTTAATTCCTTGCGTAAATCGTTGTCTTTCTCAAAAAGCAATACTTTTGTGTCATTACTTGCAGCTGCTTGAATGTATTTGGTAATAGCTCCTGTACCAGCACCGAGTTCTGCCACACTTCTTACCTGATGCCACGGGACCATTTGTGTCATTTTCATCGCTAAAAACTTGGAGCTAGGCGTAACACTCCCCATTTGTCCGGGTGAACGCAAAAATGTAGAAAAAAAAACAAGTCTTTCTTGTAACCGCTCACTGATACTCAACATCTCTTCATCTCCCTCTTCAACCTTCACAATCCTTATGTTACTTTGTAATTCTGCAGATAAATTGGAGGATTTTCTGAAGAAATTCTGTATATTAATAAATAAAAGCCCGTTTAAGCCATTTCACAGGCGATAAACGGGCATAACTATAGAAAAACCATTTTTTCCTTTATACTTAAATGATTCAAATAGTAAAAGCGCCTTAAAGGCGCTTCCTATGTATCCTATAAATGATAGCTAAATTATTGAGAAGACTGGGCACACTTACGAATCAACGCAATCTGACCCGCATGAAGTCCTGTATGGTATATTACTCGACCTAGTGCCTCACGTGGCGTGGAAGGCCCTATAGGTGAAGTTACCACTTCATCCCAAGCTTCCTCAGGCAGTTCCCTCATCGCATCCGTTAAGTGTTTGTCAGACGCTTCTAGGAATGTAAGCAATTCCTGTAAGTTTGCATACAACCCATCATCCTTAGAAGGACCATTTGTTGTAAATGTAACTACCTCAGGCGTACTTTTCTTGAAGAACCAATCAGCGAACATATATTCAACTTCAGCGCCATGACGCATTGTGTAACCAATGGAGGACGTATCGTGTGAGAGTTTGAGGAGTAATTCCTCTTCCTTCAAGCTTTGCATCGATTTCTGAAACCGATCGCGAACCGTTCTCCATATCGGATTAACAGCATCAAAAGACATTAATATTCACACCTTTCAAATGAATCTTACTTTTCCTTCTTGTCGATTACAACATGCTCAAATCTATCACCAGACAGATCAACATCAAACGCTTGACCAAAGCCAACCACATAGCGACCTTCTAATGGAGTAAGCTCAAATAATGAGAAATCAAGTCCACGTAGCATATTCATCATCTTCTCGCCAAACTTAACATTGAAATGTGCAAACACGTCATCGTGACCTTCATTACCAATATTCTGAGTTGTACATACCCATCTAGCGCGTTCACGAGCAAACGTATTATTGGATGCAGATTCATCCGCAATCAGCATCACGTGAATCTTGTCATTGTTTTCTACAAATAGATAATGGTCAGATATGCGGCTGATGTAAATGTACAGCTTTCCATCTGCTTTCACATAGGGTGCATAGCTGATAAAAGGAACGCCATTCTCATCTATTGTACTGAGCATGATTGTCTTACAGCTTTCTACAAACTCCGCGTATTTCTTCTTCGTTGATTCGATATCGAGTTGCTTCATTGCAAATTCCTCCAAATGTTAGATTAAACTATTGGTTTTGCTCTCTTGAGTGGGTGAATACGTGGCGATTCAGAGTCCTCAGTGAATTGAACATCTGCTTCTACACCGTAAATATCACGAATCATGACAGGTGTTAATACATCACGAGGTTTACCAGATAAGGCTAAGTTACCTTTTTGAATCACATAAATTTTATCACTATACTCACTTGCCTGATTCAGATCATGCAGTACCATTACGACTGTGATGCCAAGCTCCTTGTTTAACGTCCGTACCAGTTCAAGTACTTCCAGCTGATGAGCAATATCCAAGTAAGTAGTAGGTTCGTCAAGCAACAGCACCTTAGGTCTCTGAGCCAGCGCCATTGCGATCCAAGCTCGTTGAGCCTCGCCACCAGAAAGAGAGATGACGAGTCTATTTCGCAGATGCCCTAATCCTGTTTGTTCAATAGCCCAATCCACAATTTCATAATCCTCAGTGGATAGTCGTTCGTACCATTTTTTGTGAGGAAGTCTCCCGTAAGAAACAAGCTCATCCACTGTCATGTCAGCAGGAGTGTGATTAGACTGGCATAACATACACATGATTTGTGAGATTTGTTTGTTCTGCATCTTCTTAAGCTCTTGACCTGCGATGCATACACGCCCACTTTCGCAAGGTATCATTCTCGATATACCCTTCAATAGCGTAGATTTACCGGAGCCGTTAGGCCCGATTATCGAAACAATTTCACCCTCATTAACTTGAAAAGTAAAATTGTTCACGATCTTATTGCCATCATAGCTAATCGTTAAATCTTCGGCTGCGAGCATGTCACACATCACCTTTTCTCATCAAATATAGAAAGTATGGTCCCCCAGTTACTGCCATGACAATACCAGCGGGTATATCTAGTGGTGCAAAGAACGTTCTTCCCGCAGTGTCTGCGACCAGTAGAACGAGCGCCCCTAAACCAATACTCATTGGAAGCATCTTGCGATAATCAGAACCTACAAGCATACGGGCCATATGCGGTACAACCAAACCAACGAAACCTACCATGCCAACAGTTGATACCGAAACAGCAGCTAAATATACAGCGATGAATGAAAGAATAATTCGAATCCGATTTATATTCTCGCCCAAGTTAAGAGCAACTTGTTCACCTAATCGCAATACGTTCGCTTGTCTAATACAAAATAGCGCTGYAATCCAACCAGCTACAGAATAAGGCAACATTACCATCACATCGCCTATCCCCTTACCCGACATACTGCCGTTCAACCACTGCAATGCAGTAGGAAGTTTATCGCTATATAGGATAGATAATAAAGCAATGATTCCACCGAATACGGAGTTGATAGCTACACCAGATAAGATAACTCTAATCGGTGAAATCCCTCTCTTCTTCCAAGCCAGAGCGTACACCATAGTTGCAGCAATACTTCCCCCGATAATCGCAGCTAAAGGGATAAACGATGAGTAGCTTGGGACGACGAGGAGAATGAACAGTACAGACACGGCCGCACCACTCGATACTCCCGTTAATCCAGGATCCGCAAGTGGATTATTCATAACGGCTTGCAGCAATGCGCCAGAAATAGCTAGGTTCGCGCCGATGATCACAGCTAGGCTGACTCTCGGAATTCGAATATCCCATATAATCGTATTTGTTACTTCCTTGCCGTTTCCAAACAACGTATTCACAATTTCAATTGGTGAGAACCGAACGCTTCCAAGTCCGATTGATAGTATGATTGCTATTACAAGGAGGACGAACGTGATGACAATTGTTACGCCTCTCGTCTTCTTTACCATTAGCACTTGCCTTCCTCCACGTTATTGATATAATTTATCTGCCATTTCTTTGAATGCTTCAGGTGCTTTGATAACGGATGAGACACCGAACAGGTTATAATCAAGCGCTTTTACCTTGCCATTCTTGAAGGCATTCAGCTTGTCCCAAGCCCCATTCTTCTTAACATCTTCTTCGAATTTCTTAACAGCAGCGTCCGGATCACCATGTGCCACAAGTAAAATAACATCAGGGTTCGCTGTAACTACATTCTCCATATTAAGTGCTATGTAAGTTTCCTTGGACTTTAACACATCAGTAACGACATTTGATGCACCTAGCTTTTTAGCCATACTTCCTGGAAATGTATTTTCATTCATCAACATAAAAGAATCGGCTGTTCCGAATAAGAACATCACTTTTGGAGCTGTCTTGCCTTTAGATAGTTCCAATGCTTCCGCTTCTTGTTTATCTAACTTGGCAAAGAAATCATTCGCCTTCTGCTCTTGTTTAAATACACGACTGAGAACAACCATTGATAATTTCAAATCTTCCAAAGAATCTGAAGGTAGGTAAGCGGTTTTTAGGGAAGCTGGTTTAAACTGCTTTTCTAAACTATCTTTGATAGATACAGGTCCAAGTATCACATCTGGCTGTAGCTTCGTGATTTGTTCAACATCAGGCTTAAGAGCTGATCCTATTTTTTGTACGTTTTTTAAATTCTCAGGTAACGCAATTGTAGATGTAGGGACACCAACTGGTAGTACACCTATTGCATCAAGTATTTCTGCCATAGCAACTGAAGCGCTTACTACTTTCACCGGCATCTCTGAGCCGAACTGAGCTTGTAACTCAGATGCTTTCGTTTCGTCTACTGCAAATGCCGGGGCTTTACTTGCTTCTGGAGTATTTGTTGGCGCAGGTGTTGCGCTTGCGACTACTGCTGGAGTAGCGCTAACAGCAGGCGCAGATGATGACTGGCTACTGCACCCTACAGTGACAGCTAGTGCAGTCAACCCAAGCAGCATAGTCGTTTTACTAGAATTAATTCTCATTTAATTGCTCTCCATTCTAAAGTTACTATTGAGACTGATTATCAATATCAATTCCAATATCTTCTTTATATCACAAAGAGCTTGTTCATTACAATACAATTGAGAAAAATTATCATTATCAATTAAAAAAGTCATTGATATCATTTCTTATAACTAAAAAACCGACAGTGTAGACTACCACTAGTAGTCATTACGCTATCGGCGTTAAGAAATATAATGTAAATTTAGCAACTTAATCACTTTTCACTTTCTAAATCATTTTACATAGTCTTCTTTTAAAATACTGTACACTTCTAAATCGACGATTCCTTTGCCTGACCACAGTGTTGCTTGTCTTAGCGTTCCTTCTTTGATGAAGCCATTCTTCAATAATACTTTCTTTGAAGTCTCATTGGGAGGCATTACTTCAGCCTGAATTCTGTTGACGTTGACATCCATAAACAAAAAATTGAGCAATATTTTTACCGCTTCAGTAGCAATTCCTCTTCCCCAATGCGATTCCGCCAAAAAGTAGCCGATCGACACCATGTTTACCTTTTGATTGAAATCGAGAACTTCAATAATACCAAGCAATCTATCACATTCATTATTGGCGAATATCCCCCACTTGACCCTTGATCTTTTATTATAGTCTCTCTCAAAATGCCCTATCATGTTTTTTACCGTATCTTTATTGTGTTTGGGTATAATGCCGCAGTAATCAAAAACTTTGTCATTGCTATAAATTTCAAAAACTTCATCAAGATGATTATCTTCAATCTTCTTCAATACGATATTATCTGACTTTAAGATAGGAAACTGCTCAAATACTGCTTCTATGTTCATTCCGTCACCGTTCCATATTTTCTTTTTTATTGGAATATCACTAAACTCCAACTCTTTTAAGAATGAATTATTTGTTATTAAACCTTTTACCCTCTCTTTTGTATTAGGTCGTTTGGGTACACCACCGTTTCTATTAAGCAATATCCACCTAAGACAAGCCAACGCTTCAAAAACTTCAAGTTCTTTTTGCTGAATTTCATTTTCCAATAGATAAGCGGAACAAAACACATGTGCATATCGCTCCGAAATGTATATTTTTTGTAGAGTAAGAGACCACGCAAAATCATATCTGGAATCCCCTAATTGTCCGTTCGTCCAATCTATTACGGTATATCGGTCATTTTCCTCTAAAATGTTTTCTAAGTGGAAGTCACCATGAATAATTCGATCTTGTTTAATTTGAGTCATTTGAACAAGAGAAAATAATGCACTATTTAAGTCATCGTGTTCCCTTACCCCAGGAAAAAAATAATCCATGAAATCGTACTTTGGAAGAAGTATATTATTTTCAATCTCTTCAACGTTGATTTGATGTATGCTTGATAATAGGTTCGCAATATCAGTCATTTTCTTTTCATTCACTTTAAGAACAGTCATTCCGTCAAAGGTTGTTAGCAACACCTTATCTGCGTTTGGATTTATCCCCCAGCCCACTGGCTTAGAGACTGATAATCCTCGTTCAGAAAGGGCATTCAATAAATGAAATTGAAAACTAACATCAGGTTTGGAACTCTTATTCCATACTTTCAATACAAAGCTCTCTTTATCTGAACTTATCTTCATGACTTCAGCTTCAAATCCATGATCCATTGGATGAGTAGTTAAGGTGTGTTCTTGATTTAATAAATTATCCATAATTTCAGTTTTTTCTATCCAATCCACGATACCTAGAGGGTTTCCCAAGAATGTTCTTCCTTCCGCAAGGTTATTCATATTCTCTTCTTAATAAGCTCTTTGATTGTTATCATGTTTTCCCATGCTCTTTTTAAGAGTTGATTTTTTCTATTTCTATTGTAATCCTCCAGAGGAGATAACTCTTCTTGCTTACTATCAACACACAGCACTCCACATGTGTCGACTCCCATAATTTAAACACCAATATGTAACTTTAACATTGTTGCTTCTACTCTTAACTCAACTTTCCGCTGTACCAGTATGTGCGATACGCATCTCCGCGCAGGCTATTACGGCAAGTTTAGCTTTCCATATCATTGGCTTCATTCTTATGCAAAGAAATGTAATGCTCCCCCACTTTTATCATTTGTTCCAGAATAGGTTCCAAGCTTTTTCCAAAATCGGTTAATGTGTACTCAACCTTCGGCGGTATCGTTAAAAATGCGGTACGTTTAACGATACCACCTACTTCTAGCTCACGTAGCTGTGTAGTTAGAACATGCCTGGACACGCCGGGGATGAGTCGCTGGATTTCACCAAAACGCCGGGTTTGCTGAAGCAGTTCATAAATGATCCTAGGTTTCCACTTCCCGCTAATCATTTGAAGTCCCACTTCTACAGGGCAACCAAAAGTACCGTCCTGATAAGGCATCATTACCTCCACAATGGTTAGATTTTTATGACTATGTCATCATTTTCTGCGTAATTAAATTATTGCGAGAATTCTGCTAAGCTAACACATATAACCATCATACAGAAAGAGGCGATTTAATGAAATCCCCCAGTCAAAAAAGCCCAGTCTTGAATCCGGAAGATATGAATGCTGCATTTGCCGAAGCCTACAACTCTTGCGACATAGGCAACCTGCTTGCTTTATACGAACCGGGTGCCGTTCTGATTAATCCGGATGGCTGCAAGGATCAAGGAATTGATCTTATTCGCAAGACTCTTGAGGACCTATTCCGACTGCAAGGCAGCATGGTATCCAAAAACATTTACTGCATCCCTTTTGAAAATATCGCTTTGCTGCGTGCACATTTTATCCTTAATACAGTGGATGCGGATGGAAGTCCGATACAAATCCAAGGCCATACTTCAGAAATTGTGAGAAAGCAGCCGGATGATAGCTGGTTGTATATCATAGATCATCCGCTTGGCGCGGATCTGCTAAGCGAAACGGAGCCCATCGGCTAACAAAAAAATTTGCCGTTATTTGTGGTACGGCTCACCGTAGTGATTTTAAAATATCCTGCTTAGTAAGAAATCAACAAAGAACTGTAACAGAGCCTTTCAAGGTAAGCGTCAAAACGTGCATTATCCCGAATTTTGGATGAGGCTCGATTTGACGCTTACTTATATATGACTCAGCAACAATGTCTGGATCTGACAGCCACTGAGAATGCTCTTAATCAAAAAATTGCATGTCTTTGTGGGTACTAAAACTAAAACAGAGATACTACATAAAGTGCAGTATCTCTGTTCAACTCCTGTATATCAGTTTAGTTTTTACATTCGTTCAGAAAACGCTACCTCCAAATAATCTGGTCAAACTTCGCTAAGCCTTCCGAATGATTTTTTTATCCACAATTTCATATACCATATCAGCTACGTTCTCCAACAAACGGACATCGTGTGATATGAAAATTATTGTACCTGCGTAGTTTTTCAATAAGTTTTCCAGTGCCTCCACTGCAGGAAGATCGAGAAAATTGCTTGGTTCATCCATGAGCAAGATATTGTATCGCCCCAGCAGCGTTTTAGCAAGCTGTAATTTAATGATTTCACCACCACTTAAAACAGACAACTCTTTGCGTACATCATTATGAGAAAATCCCATAGATGCCAGTACCGCGCGAATTTCCGGCACCTGATAATCACAGTCTTCCAGCATGAACTCCATAACACACTGATTACGATCAAACTTGTAACCGTTTTGAGCAAAGTAGCCAATTTCCGCTTTAGGAGATATGGAAATGCCTTCTTCACGATTTAGTATCATTTTGAAAAGCGTTGTTTTACCCGTTCCATTTGCACCAGTTACCGCAATCTTGGCACTGAGTGGAAATTGGAAAGACGCTTCCTCAAAAATGACCTTGTCCCCAAACCTTTTGGAGATCTCTTTCCCCGTGATTGGAAATGAATTGTGAAGTTCCAACGCTTTGCTCTGTCGGAATTGGATGGAACGAATCGCTTCGGGAGGTTTCACATCACAGAGCGATTCGATTCTACGTTCCATATTTTTAGCGGCATTATGGAGCTTCTTCTGTTTGCTGCCCGTTGTCTTTTGATGACCAAGACGTCCGCCGCTATCAGAGCTGTTTTTTCTCGAAGCTCCCTTCGCTTTTTGGTCAATCTTCCGAGCCTGATTCTGTGTTTCAGTGATTGCTTTCTCTAGACGATCTCGTTCAGTGGTAAACTGCTTATATTGTGCAGCCTGGCTTTGCCGTTCTTCTTCTTTTTGGGACAAGTAATCCGAGCATCCTCCCCAATACTCGGTAATCTTCCCCTCTTTCAACTCCCAAATCTTATCGACAACTTGATCAAGGAAATAGCGGTCATGACTTATGATGAGCAAAGCGCCAGAATAGTATTTAAGCTGGTTGATCAATAAGTCTATGCCATCACGGTCCAGGTGACACGTCGGTTCATCGGCAAAGATACCATGTACCTCCCCTGACAAAGCGTGTGCAATTTTAAAGCCGTGTTTCTTCACCACCGCTCATATGCTCCGCTTTATAACCGTCAATCCCCAGCTTGCCCATTAAAGCGTAATCTTTTACCTCTTGTACGACTATCCCATCCAACTGTGGGATATAAGTGAAATGACCTTCGCGGACAATTTTACCATGTGGCAAAGGAGTTTCACCCAGCAGCACTTTTAACAATGTGCTCTTTCCTGCTCCGTTAGCACCTACTAGACCGATGCGATCATAATCATAAAGCTCCAAATCATCAATATCTAAGACATCGCGGCCCATATATTCCACAAGAATATCTTTTGCTTTTATTAATAACTCCATATGAGTATCCTCCTTCAGAAATCGCAGTGTGATAACCTGCGATTTAAGAAGTGAGGATTATATGAAGTAGCACCCATTCATATATCGCATAGTCTTCGCTCCTTTCTCCTTTTATTTATCCAAATTTCGGATAGATGGAAGCAGCACACATAGGAGTGCAATTCCTATGATGCAAACCCCTGATAACATAAACCACGTATTAATTCCGATTCGATCTGCAAAAATGCCAGACACGATTAATCCAATCGGCATGGCGAAGGATGTAATACTGCCCAATAGGCCAAATACCCGCCCTAAATACTCAGGTTGAATTTTCTCTTGAATGAGAGCTAGCTGTACACCGCTATAAAATGGACTTGAAAAACCCATCAGAGCGCTGCACAGAACAAAGATAAGGAAGCCATTTATCGGTAACAAGCCAGAAATGAATAAAGCAACCCCCATCAAAGCAATGGAAAAAATAATACTCAGTGCACGGTTTTTAAAGCCTCCCCAAACACCAAGCAACAAGCCGCCAACCAACATTCCAGCCGCAAAGACGATTTCAACAATCGAGGCATGTGTCACCGTACCTCCGAAATAGCTCATACTCATTAAAGGGAACAAGGCATTGATTGGCATAAAGACAAACATATATAACGCACCAATCCAGAGCAATGCAAATAATCCCTTCGATTCCTGTATTGTACGATAGCCTTCTTTGGCTTCTTCGAAAAAGTTGCTTTTAACACTTTCTCCTTGCGTCTTTTGCTTTGGAATAGTAACCATCGCCACGGTGATACATGCGATTATTGCACCCAATACATCCATGGCAATTATTGCAGTTAGATCCCATGTTGCATATAGAAAGGCCCCAATTGCAGGACTAAGAATATAGCTTACAGACTGAACCGATTGGCTGTATCCTGCGCACTTCGTCAGTTGATCCTCTGGCACCAACAAAGGTGTTACTGCACTCAAAGCAGGTGTATGAAATGCTGTTCCGATACTACGGATAAATAAAACGATCATCACAACCCATATTGGTAGGTCGATTGTGAGTGCAACCACTGCCAAGGCAACACCTGCGACCGCAATAATAAGGTCTGCACCGATCATAACCAATTTTCGATTCCAACGATCTACCCATACGCCGATCATTGTCCCCAAAATGGCTTGAGGTAAAAAACCTACCATTGTTGCCATTGAGAGCACCATTGCAGATCCTGTAGTATCAGTTAGATACCAAATAATTGCCATTTGCAGTACAGCGCTACTAATTAGCGAAACCGCCTGACCTGCCCATATTGTAAAGAAACTACGCTTCCAATTTTGTTGTATCATGTTCATTCTCCCTGTACTTTTAATTGTCTAATTGTTTTTGGCAATAAAAAAATACAGATCCAAGTCCATAATGCGGGCTTAGATCTGCATTTATCACGATAGAGAACACATCGATATATGGCATAGCAAATAAGCTATCCAAATCACGATCTATGTCTACATCCGTAAAAATAAGCAGCTCAAAAAAGGCCCACAGTTGTGTGAAAAAAAACGCCTTTTTATTGCCAGCCTACTATACACATGGAGTGTAGCATAGATAACGTGCCTCCTAATATTTAATGTGTTTACAATAACATTGACTACTCCTACTGTCAATTCAGCTTAGGTAAGATTTTTATATGGGTTGACACGTTCAGTACCAAAACCAAAAACCATTTATATCCGATTCATAAGTAGAACAACTAAAAATGCGACTGCCGAAGCAACCGCATCTCGTTATTGTCTCCAACAAGCATTACAGTCACATCTCACCTATTCTTTCAGCACCATCAATATTATGCACTCCGCATACCTTGTACATCAATCCATCTATCATAAGCGAACCTGTCACATCTCATCTATTCTTTTCGTACCATCAATATTGAGCACTCCACATGAACGGACTTCCTACTACGATTGCTGATAATGAGTAGCAGCTACATTGCAGTCTTGGCAAACGAATGCATAACAGATTCCTTCACCGTACTCTTCTATATCCGACCAATCTAATTGACCAACAAACTTCATAGTAGTCGTACAACTTGGGCAACTCGGATATTCCGCATCTTGAATCCATGTTGGATGTCCACCTACTTGTGAAGATTTGGCTTCCAACATCCATGAGGCCGCAGAATAACAATCTCTAGTCAGCTCGGACATTCGTAATTTATGTAGTATTTCTATACTCGCACCTCCTGAGTGAGTATCAGGTAAATAATCAGGTGTCTTATTCCACTTGCTCCATTTAAAATTCCCTTGTCTATCTATATCCGTATAAATATAACCGTAACAGGTGCACCCATAGCAAGTGGCAATTCTTAATCTGTGTCCCTCTATTTTCAGAAATTCAAGTGTAGGATGAGTAAGATCTAGATCAAACAAAATCGATAAATTGCTGTTACACCACTCACATACTTGCTCACTATCTTGCAAGATCGATACAGCTTCGTGTTCTGAGGACTTATCTTGTATAAAGGGAAAGCAACTCTTATAAAATAGATCTCTGCGCGTTCCTTGTACAGTCAGCTCCCAACCCGCTTCGGAAGCATAATGTTCTGGAGCAACATTTAGCTCCCCTGCCCACTCAGGTGGATGGCTACGCCATTCATTAAACAAGTTAACTACCTTATGGTCTCCAATCCATGCTAGTGCGAGAAGAATATGATTCCGATTGTCTGAATCCACATCCACTTGCTGGATTAATCTATCTCTTATTTCTACTGAAGCATTCTTAAATAATAGGTCTGGATAATAGTTTTCTTTCCCCATAAGAACTAGTAGACATTCTTCAATCGAAGCGTTTGTGAAACATACGATAGACAATAAAATTTCCTTTGCTGTTTCCATATCATTCTGATTCATCAGATCACATACGTGTGTCTTAAGCCTTTGGATATCTTCCTTAGCAAGTGAAGTATAGATTTCTTCCGAAGTTTTTTCATAGGGTATATAGTTTTCCAAATAGTGATATTTACGCGGGCTATGCATAATTTTAAGAATTTCGACAGGGTCGGTGACACCCTCGTATAGATTTACATCTACTCGATTATTTCGTACAAACTCATCCTGTTCACTTTTTTGTGCAAATTGAACGCAAGGCATACAATAGCCGCCTGTTTTCTCAGCTGTGTAAGGAAGAATACTTCCTTTACACCCTTCTGTTTTGCAAGCAATTCGATCACTACTCAATATATCCATTCCTTTCATCCGCAAATCCCGCTTTATTATCCTGAATTATATAAAGACATTCCACTTCGCCCTATGGACATTTACGACAACAATTCCTTTTTCCCTTTATTGGTTATTACATTTTTCCTTCCTCTCATAATTTGTTAGAATGAATTTATTAGAATATTAAGGCTCTGAATCATAAACAGTGCTTGCTAAAGACAGAACCCTATGCAGATTATAGCGGAGGGGACGGAATTGTCCTGAAGAAGCGAAGCGTTCGCCTTTGCCACCGGATTTCTACCGCTCTAAGCGGTATACGATCAAGAAATCTGGGGGCAACAGCGATCGTAAGGATAATCCGTCCACGCAGCGGTCATCTATCGGCACCATTACAATATTCAAGCACTGGTTTTGCTTTTGGGCCAATGTTAATAGTCATAATCATTTCAATAATAGAGGGAGAATAAAAGTAATGTCAATTCAAGCAATTTTATTCGATTTAGATGGAACGCTGCTGCGTATGAATACAGATGAATTCGTCAAAGCCTATGTAAAAAAGCTCTCAGCTTACGTAGCTCATCTAGTTGATCCACACGCATTCGCCAAACAGTTAATGGCATCAACAGAAGAAATGATTCGCAGCAAGAATAGTCTCCTGACGAATCAACAGGTTTTCGATGCTCACTTCTATCCCAAATTAAACGGTGCAGAGAAGTTAATCCCCTTAATCGACCAATTCTATGAAGCAGAATTCCCCAAACTTCAAGGACTTACAGGTAGTCACGATTTCACAAATAACTTGTTAGCTGAAGCCAAAGAACAAGGCTTCCGACTTGCTGTAGCAACTAATCCACTCTTTCCAAGGAGTGCTATTCACCATCGAATCGAATGGGCTGGGTTGAAACCGGACGATTTTGAATGGATTACGGTCTATGAAGAGTCGCACTATACCAAGCCACATGGTGATTATTACTTGGAAATTGCTGCGAAATTAAATCTGCCGCCAGAAGCATGTCTCATGGTCGGAAATGATGCCCAAGAGGATATCGTAGCTAGTAAGATCGGCATGCGAACCTACCTCGTGACCGATCATCTGATCGACCGTGGTCAGCCACAATATAAGCCAGATGGTCAAGGTAGTCTACAAGAATTCTATCGGGATTTGTGTGAACGTAAAGGCTTGTTCGAGCGTTAAGGGGCAGTCCCAAAAAGTCATTTTTGAGGTTGTTAGCTCCAATTTTATACATGATAATGGATTAATAAAAACCTTCAATTCCACTTTTTAATAAACAGAGGCTATCCCCTCTATGCCATTGTCATGGATTAGGGGACAGCCCTTGAATTAACCTCAAACTTTTTTTAGATCAATGATTCAACGTACGAGCCTCTGCTCCTTCACGCATTGTTCCAATAAGTAGACGTAAGTAGTCTAAGGATTGCTGTACATGGTTCGGATCTGGAATGACATCATAGGATTTGCCACTTAGCAATGAGAACACTTCAATCCGATCAGGAAGTCTTCCAAATGCTAAATGGGAGAACACAATGCTCATATGGATGAACGCTTTGATAACTTCAGGCTCATCCGTCACAAAGAATTTACGTATGAGGAATGAAGATTCCGTCCATTCAATCAAATGAAACATCATCGAGAGCTCGAGATCTAATTCTTTTACATATACGGAGAGTGGCTCTGACCGCATTACCAGTGCATTATCCTCGAATCCGCTCTCTAAATATTGCATCAAATACTTCGTAGAAATTCGTTTAACCTGGCGATAGTGATGAACTGAATTAAACTTATCTACATCATCTGTCCAAATCTGCTCGACATGATCCATTACAAAAGCTTGAGTTCTTGCTTCCTTAGGCCGATTATAATAAGCATTTACAACTCGATCTATAGATTGCTGTGCCAATTGTCTCCAAGACATATCATGTGATCCACTACATATTCTATAATAGCACCCCGAACAACGGATGAACTGCTCAATTTCTTCATCACGCATCTGTTCATGACCTAGTTCTTCTTCATCTTTCACCAGTTCCATGTTGATCACTTATATATCACTCCATTTCTACTACCTATTCATGTGTAGATGGATAATACTGATAATCATTATCAATTATAAAAATAATAACGACAATCAACTGAAGTGTCAATATAATTTTCTCATTAGCTGATACAAGTACCTCTGGTGTGCAACAAAAAAGACCCGCTTCAAGAAAATCCAAGAAGTTGGGTCTTACTTTGAGTCGTAGTCAAGCTTGACTCCATGATCCGATCACTTGATCGAGATGTTGAAGGGCATTCTCGCATTTTGCATGAGATTCATCGAGCCATTGACGATGGGAATGCTGCTGTTCTTTTCGTTCTGCTATCATTCGGTTCATTTCTATTGGACTCGGACCACCAGGTAGTGATCGGATGTTCACAAAGTAAACAGGATCTAGTGACTTCTTTAACATTTCTTCATCTAGTAAGAGCTGGCGACCAATTACTTGCATCGCGACTTCATTTACTAATGTTAAGGTAATCTCATTTGCTGCAAGTCCAAGATCCAGTGCTTTTTTGACGACTCCGCTTACAATATGGTGCGATTTACGAAACGAGAGTGAATCTGTTCTAACGAGTGTATCTGCAAGCTCAGTTACGGTAGCGAAACTTCCTTTTGTACGCTGGCGTAGCACGTCTTTATTCACATCCATCGTACCCATTACAGAGGCTAATAAACGATACATCTTCTCGATTATTTCCAAAGACTTCCATGCGTAAGGCTGCATATCATCTTCGGTGTCTACAATATCTCCGAAAGGTGTATTATGTATCATCGTAAGTACGGTTCCAGCATTACCTACACAGCTGGAAAGTAAGGAACGCATGTGCTCTAAAGATACCGGATTTCTTTTTTGCGGCATAATCGAACTGATCTGTACATAAGGAGCAGATACTTTCAACACACCGAATTCTTGCGTACTCCACAGCAGCAAGTCCTGTATCACACGCCCGAGCGTAGTTGCCGCAAGCTGTACAGCAGACGCGATTTCACCGACATAATCTGCACCACTTATCGCATCATACGAATTCTCAACAAGTCCCTCAAAAGCAAGTAAATCCATCATCTTCTCTCTACTGATCGGAAACCCAGAAGTAGTCAAAGCTGCTGCTCCCATACTGCTGCGGTTGCAATTAACATAAGCTGCTATTAAACGACGAATATCACGGCTCAAAGAATCGACTACAGCCATTATATAATGCGCCATGGTTGTAGGCTGAGCCTGCTGTGTATGTGTATAGCCAATCATCAGCGTATCCACATGTTCTTCTGCAAACGCAAGAAGGTTGTCCTTTAGATACAAGGCAGAGCTGATCGTCACCAGCATTTTCTCCCGTAAAGTCATACGATAAATCGCAATACCCATGTCATTGCGGCTTCTACCTAGGTGAAGGTTTCCGGCAATATCTCCTGCTTTATCCAGTAGTTCTTTTTCCACTTGAAAAAATAAATCCTCATACTCACCTGTATAAGTGCAATTATGCAGAGCATCTAGATCCAGTTCATGGATTGCTTTTGCAATCGTTCCGGCTTCTGCCGAAGTAATCATACCTTGTTCTTCCAACATGATTAAATGCGCTTTATTTATAGCCATCATCGGGCCGAGTAACTGCTTTTTAGCTTCATTAAATGCGGGTTCTAATACAACCTCTGTATATGTCTTCCCCGGAAACACACTGCCTTCTGCTTCAATAATTTTTTCGCGATATCCCATGATGTTCATATCCTCCATCTCACTTATGTTTTCTCATCTACAAACCGTTTTTCATGACTTTGTACTGGATAATTGGGAGAGAGCCTTGTTACAGGCCCTCTCTATTCAAGGATTTTACTGCTTTAAGCTGATCATATTCACAAACATACGAATGGAGCCTGGAACTAGATTTGGAATTTCACGGTACCAAACCAAGGAACTATATGAATACGTACCTTTACCATAGGAAGCTGTCAGATAAGTTCCTGTAAATTCTGCTTCTCCTGGATCTCCGTTAGAAATAAGCTGTGCGTACTCTTTGCCCCATTCAGAAGGATTATAAGCGGAACGATCTTGAATCCAATTGTCCCAATCTTTATCTGTAATTTTGTTCGGATAATTAAAAATTTTATGTTTCGGCGCTAACATCGTAACTTTGGATGTTTCATCGGTTACACGCCATTTAATAAGTGGTGCACCGATTTTAATTGGATAAGGAGCTAAATCAGGTGTCCATTTATCTTCAGGCTTATGATACTGCACGACAAGGTTGCCGCCGTTTTCCACATAACTCAGCAGACGTTGATTACTTGGAATCAATTCAGGACGGAATGCGTAAGCACGAATACCGAGTACGATGGAATCGTACTTAGAAAGATCGCCAAATTGAATATCCTTCTCATCAAGTTTCACTACATCAACACCAACTTGACGCAAATAATCGTCAATATTATCAAACCCACTTGAAACATAGCCCACTTTTATTTTGTCAGGTACAATGAGATCAAAGGCTTGGATTTTCAACTCTGCTGGTTGAATATAATAGGTTTTCCCAATATGTGGATACTGGATTACTTGTGCACCCTCTGAGCTCTTAACACCGCCATTCTGGGCAATTGCCTTGATGCTGTAACTACCATTGTTCACATCAGAAGCGGGTATTACCGAAAATGCGACTGATTTGGTTTCCCCTTTGGCAGCAAAGCTCAATTCCTCTACAGCAGGTTCCACTTTCCAACCATCTGGTACATGCAACGATAAAGACGCTTTCGATGCACCTGGGTTGAAGTTGCGGGCTGTTACTTTTACCGGAATCGGCTCACCCGCCTTTAATGTATTGAGTACGGCTGCACTTGGATTTAATGATAAAGAAAACGGTGGAAGCACAGCTACCGCAACTTCCGGATTTACATGGATTTTACTAGTTACAGTAAAGCTCTCGAATTCCACATCCCCGCTAACGATCGGTTTGTCATAAGGCTTAAATCCAGCAGCATCTGCAGGTACGGACACTTCAAACGTAGTCGAAACAGTTTGATTATTGTCCAGCTTCTTAAATGTTGTCGCTCCTGTTGCTTTTGCTGTCCATCCAGCAGGTACGTTCAGCTTCAAGGAGATGTTCTTAAGGTCAACATTTCCACCGTTATAAGCGGTCATTGTCATCTTGGTAGTCTGACCTGGAACTAATTCACCCGTTTCTGGCTTCACTTTTGCCACAAACGATGTTGCTTCCATGCTCGCTTTATTCAATTGATCATCCTTCACTTGAAGACGATACGTAAGGTCAGTTTTGGTTGCTTCATCCAGATTGGATTTCTCCACATCGGCCAAAGCATTCTTCACGTCAATTTTCATTTCCTGTACTTCATGAGCGACTTGAGCAAATTTCGGATACGAGGCAATCACATTGTTAGCGTCCTTCTGCAACTCACGCAATGCTTTTGCAATTTGCTTATCCTTTCCCTTGCTTTCGAGCTCACTTGCTAAATCTTCGAATGTAAAAGCGATGCCATCAAAAAGATCTTTTTCCTTATCTTGACCTTTAACTATAGATGATTCCAATTTATAAAAACTGTTTTTAGGTCCTTCATCCACATGCCGACCCATACCTTGGCTTTTATGCATGAACCGAGATTCTTCTCCAAGCTGTTCATAAGAAGCTCCATAAATTTCATCATAATTACCAATAGGTACAGAGACACTGTATGCTTGTTTATCAGAAGGTAAGTATAATTTCTTAATTTGCCAAGGCTGTAGTCCCGTCTTCAAATGCTCAGGGAATATATTCGGATCGGCTGCATCTTTATACGCACGAACGGTAATCACATTAATCGCACGATGATGTCCATGGGTGGACTCTTCATTTAAGAATGCAGGTACGACCACATCGGGACGCAATTCGCGAATTTTACGAATAAGTCTCTCATATACGACGGAGTCTCCCCACTTTTGCAGTGTTTCATCGGGGCTTTTGGAAAAACCAAAGTCAAAGATCGGGTCATTCAATTGTTCACTTAAATTTGCTAATGTAATATTCGTTATTTTGGAAGCTTCCTGTAGTTCTCTAGTACGGATAATCCCTAACGCATTACCGAGCTCACTACCGATTTCATTCTGTCCGCCTTCTCCACGGTTAGCAATAACACTTGAAGTATTTACTCCTTTGCCAAGCGAGAGATATGCCAGTGTCGCACTATGCTCATCATCCGGGTGAGCACCCGTGTTCATTGCACTTGCAATCGTAGTAAGTGGCTTAATGGACTTCCATAAATCGACAACCCCCCGATCAGCTTGAACTGGTTTCGCTGTAACCGATAACAATAAACTACCCGCCAGCGTCATACATGTAACCATGGATAACATTTTCGTGAACCGTTTCGCTTGACTCATTGCGTTCCTCCCTTATTCCATTCTTATATCAAAACGTGGTTAAGGTTTCTAGGCGATCCCCACGCGATGATCATGCGGTTACACAGCTGAACTTGCATTATCGCCTGTTAACTTTTTGGAAATGAATAGAACGTTAATAATTAACACGATGAGACAAACTCGCCAATTCCTTGCACGAAAGCGAATAGAGTTCCTGCAAGAATCCCACATAGCGCCATTGGAAATACCACACGACGGAAACTATACCACCGCGTTTAACAAAATTTTCACTTTACTTAATCCGAACTTCATACTTGTTCCCCATTATACAAGCTATTAAGTTCTTGCATTTTTATTCACAAACGATTCCAGAACACTGTGCACAGCGCCTGCTATCCCAGCTTGATTATTACTTTCAAAAACCCCTAACATCTCACCATCCTTAGTTAGTTAAAATAACTAACAAAGTATTCTGATTACATACTTTATTGTACCCGCTTTCAATTGTCAATACATAAGTTTCTTAAGGAGAATACTAGAAAGTATAGGTGCAAAACTTATACTTTCTTATTTACTAAAAAAGAGCTACCCCTTAGAGTTAGCTCTTCATCAATGAACATCTTTTACTCAATTGATTCTCCCTTCGCCTGCATTCCAGCTAAAAATGTACCAAGAGCTAATCGGATGCTGTAATCAAGATCAAGTGAAAGACCAAATCCCCCTTGATGCTCAATTGAAGCAAATCCATGTAATAAACTACGTAAGCCTCTAGTAGCATGAAGGGCCAATTCATCTTCGAGCCCATATGCATGAAGTACGCGAAGGAAGATAGCTACGATATCACTACCTATTTGATGAATGTCTACATCTTCTGGACTACCTGCGGGTACGGTTGCTTCATATAAACCAGGATGTTGCCTTGCAAAGCTCATATAAGCATCACTTAAGGCATATATCGCATCATCTCCTGACCGTCCAGTTACGGCAAGAGCTAGCCCTACGTTCAACTGTTTAAGACCATGAATGGCAAGCATTTTGCGAAGTCCTGGTAACCCATCGATATGGTTATATAATGAAGGCGAACGTACTTGGAGTTTTTTGGCCAAAGAGGCTAGAGTGACTTCTCCTAATCCTTGTGTATCCGCAATTTCAGTTGCTGCTTGTAGGATGGTTTGTAAATCAAGACCCATTCTTGGGGACATAGTCGTAAGCTCCTCTGTTATTTATTTATTCCTAATGAAATTTGTGCTTGCTTAATCACACTCGCAATTGCTTCTTTTGGTTGCAGTAGCATTCGTCCATGCCCCACAGCAAGTAATGACGGCTCGTATCTTTGCAATTTGATCGCACTTTCTAGTGCTACATCCCTATTCCAAGTAGCCATTGCAGGGAATGGAAACAACGGTCTAATCGTGCCTGTAACCGCAATACCTCCTCTTGTTTGAAAAGCGTCTCCAGCGATCAACGCATTGTTGCGCGTATCCATAAATGCCATTGAACCTGGTGTATGCCCAGGGACAGAAATCGCAATCAACGATCCAATACGATCACCATCATGCAGTAGAACGTCAGCTCTCGTCTTAACTTTAGTAGGTACTCCTCCCTTTATTGGTGTGTTCGGTTCATGCTCATCTAACGTTCGATCTCCACTAAGCAATCGTGAATCACGATTCGAAATATAGACATGAACTTCTGGAAGCTCTTGTTTAAGTAGGTCTAGTGCTCCTAAGTGATCATCATGTGCATGTGTAAGTACAATCCGTGTAATGGGCTTTCCAATTCTACAGGCAGCTTGCATAATTCCTTTCGAGCTATATGGCAAAGCCGCGTCAATTAAAGTTAAATCATCTTCTTCTTCAATCAGATAACAATTAACAGGAAATAGCCTGGGTATAAAAGTTAATTGATAAACGGTCATCATATGAGTCAATCGCATGAATAAATCATCTCCTATTCGTCAAAACTAATGTCGTTAGTTTTATGATAAACTAATACCATTAGTTTTGGCAAGAGGAATATTTACTGGTTGATAAACCAATATTTCTATTGAAACTTTTGTGTCCCTGAATCGTAGAAAGCACTACTTGAAAATGAACAATAAAGGATGGATACGATGGATTTTTCAATGTACCTTATGCTTTCTCTGATCATTCCGATTTTACTGCTACTTGGCATTATCATAACGAAAATGATAAAAGGCAAACGTATCCCAAATAGCAACTATACCCCCTTCGACTATATCATGGGTCAAACGCCAATTGAATTTCATGAAGAGAAAGAAGATAAAGAGGATCAGGATGATCAAGGTGACGACAAAGATAAACAGCTTCGTAAAGTTCTTTATCGCAACCTAAAAAATCAATAGGATATCCATATGCCGTCCATACCGAAGAACCGTGCGTTCAACGGTATTTGGAAACCATTTATCTTTGAACGTTCGATTTGATTGTCCGATGATCATTTGAGTACTTTGATATTCAATAGCTTTAGCCAGCAGCATTCGTGCGACAGGCATTTTCCCATGGGTTAGAATAACCTCAAACTTTCCACCTAAACGTTCTGTCAATTGTTTTAGTTCATCGATCCGCTTACTCTTCTCATCTGAGATTATTACTTCCTCATGGACATAAGTAACATACCAGTCTGCTTTCAATCGATAAGCGATACGGAATCCATGTCTAATCAACCGTTCAGAATTGGCACAAGTTTTCACCCCAACGAAAATCGTTTCTTTTCTGCGCCACGGGCCGCGAAGTGAACCTTTGCGCTCCAATGCCTCAAGCCTTTCATCTACATCATCTGCAATTTCCCTTAGTGCAAGCTCCCTTAAAGCAATCAAATTACCTGTTTTAAAAAAATGATTTAGTGCTTGATCGATTTTATCTACTCCATAAATTTTGCCTTCTCTCATTCGCTGTTGTAGTGAATTAGGGGCAACATCAATCAACTCTACTTCATCCGCTAAGTGTAGAAAACTATCTGGAACCGTTTCTCTCACACGAACACCCGTTATTTGCTCAACCGAATCATTCAAGCTTTCTAAATGCTGAACATTCATCGTTGAAATAACTGAGATTCCTGAATTGATCAGCTCAAGAATATCCTCATATCTTTTGCGATTTATTGACCCTGGCACATTCGTATGCGCTAATTCATCAACGAGCACCACTTCAGGATTCCGCTCAATAATTCCCTGCACATCCATATCTTCTAGTTTCGTTCCGCGATAATCAATATGAGCACGGGGTATAAGTTCTAATCCACAGACTTGTTGAGCTGTTTCTTTGCGGCCATGTGTTTCAAGTAAGCCAATTACAACATCGATTCCTTTTTTAAGCAGATCATTGCCTTCCCTCAGCATGGTATACGTCTTACCAACGCCTGGGGCTGCACCAATATAGACTTTAAATTTACCACGTTTAATTTTATCAATATTCTCTTCTACCTGTTTATTACTCAATCTTCGATAGGAATCTGCAAGCTTGTTAGTTGAAACTGTCTTAGCTGGGAGAATACGTTCCCCCTCTTGCTCCGTCCGATCTGCAACTACATACACATCCACATTATTCACTTTGCGCAATATGCTGTTAACGATAGAGCCTTGAAGCATCTCTTGTAATAGGCTTTGCTTGGAGTGTCCAAGTACGATACGAGATACATGATGTTCAGTCGCATAACGCAGCAAAATGGATGGTATGAGTCGTTTATTTATCATTGGAATCTCTTCAAAGCTTGCTTCAATTTTCTTAACTAATTTACTTATGGATCGTTTAAAAGAAGCTTCTTCTTTGGTTAGCTGTTTGTTTGAATGAATAAGTGTTACAACACATAGATCGCCGCCAAGTCGCTTCGCAATCTGATGACCTCGAAGAATGTAGATGGAACCATTCCAGTGATACTGTGCAGACACGAGAATGCGCTCAGTTGCTCTTGATGCACCAATCAAGCCTTGCTCCTCACGATATTTTTCAAGCGAATCATTCACATCTTCAGCAACTAATCGTAGTGCAAGCTCACGTAATTTACCGATATTTCCCCGTTTGTAGACAGATTGCTCGTAGTTCTTGTTCATTACTCCTTCTGCTAAACGGTCTAATATTTTCTCAGGTGTCACATCAATTAGTCTAACCTCATCAGCTAAATCAAGGGTATCTGAAGGGACTGTCTCCTGCACATGTATACCTGTCAGCTTGTGAGCTATATCCTTAATACCATCAAGTTCATAGACATTGATCGTTGTAATCACACTTATTCCATGCGAAAGTAAACATTTAATATCTTCTAAACGGGTAGGAAACTTCGCACCCTTCCGATTATGATGGGCAAGTCCGTCAACAAGCACAACCTCTGGATTTCGTTCGAGTAGAACATCCATATTTAAATCTTTGTGGAGCACATCATCCTTCGTCCATTGAATACTTGGAATCCGCTCCAAATCTCCAAGCTGTTCTACCGTCTCAGGTCTACGCATCGTAGATACTGCACAGATCACAACATCAATACCCTGTTCTTGCAAATACTGTCCTTCTCGAAGCATATGATAGGTTTTACCAGTTCCAGTAAAAGCACCAATATATATTTTAAGCCTCCCTTGATGAAGCTTGGATATAGATAATAGAATTTCTTCGGGAGTTTTGCGCTTGAAACTCTCCATAACATTCGCTCCTCGACTGTTCTTTGTACACATAGAACACCGTAACAACAATACACAGTAACCACAGTAACCCTGCCCGAATCTTCAGGCAGGGCTAACAGATTTAGTGCTTATTTCTTCTCTAAATCTTGAAGAGCTAAATTCATTTTGAGAACGTTAACTCTCTTTTCGCCAAACAGTCCTAAATCCCTGCCCTCTGTATAATCAGATACAAGCTGTTTCAGCTGAGCTTCTGACAAACCAGTTAAAGAGCTAATTCGTGGAATCTGCACAAGGGCGGATTCAGGTGTTATATGTGGATCTAAGCCTGAACCAGAGTTCGTAATGAGTGCAACTGGCAATTGATCAATTGGTACACTTGGATTGTTCAATTTCCAATCATTGATCGATGTCTGTACACGCTCTAATAATGCTGGATTCAATGGTGCATAGTTATTGGAGCCAGACGATTCTGCTTTATATTCAATACTGGATACCCTTCCATGAAATAGCTTCGGATCGGTAAAGTTCTGACCAATGAGCTCAGAACCAAGAATTTGACCGTTGCTTGATTTAATCACGCTTCCGTTCGCGTTTCCTGGCATGATTAGCTGCGCTATTCCTGTTGTTACGAGCGGATAAATAATTCCACATAATACAATAAATAAGATACTCAATCGAATGGCTATGAATATAAAGGATCCTTTGGACTCGGTAGATGGTACAGTTGTCGATGTCTGTATTGTTTGATACATACTCCTTCATTCCTTCCTGAATTTCGTTTGTTTCTTCTTACATAGAATCTATTGTCAATGGTGTATGGTCTATTGTCTCTATACCTACTCTATACCCATATGTGAACAATCAAATCAATGAGTTTAATTCCGATAAATGGAGCGACGATTCCGCCAAAACCATAAATGAATAAGTTACGACTGAGCAGCTTTGAAGCATTCATTGGCTTATAGGATACGCCCTTCATAGCAAGTGGAATCAGGATTGGAATAATAATGGCGTTAAAGATCAGTGCTGACAAAATGGCTGATTGCGGTGATCCAAGTCCCATAATATTAAGAACGTTAAGTTCAGGGATCGCAAGCATGAACATGGCTGGAATAATAGCAAAGTATTTGGCAATATCATTGGCAATACTGAACGTGGTCAGTGCTCCACGTGTCATAAGCAGCTGTTTACCTATCGCTACTACTTCAATAATTTTCGATGGATCTGAGTCCAGATCGACCATATTCGCTGCTTCTTTAGCAGCTGATGTCCCACTATTCATCGCAAGGCCTACATCAGCTTGTGCTAGTGCAGGTGCATCATTGGTTCCATCCCCCGTCATAGCAACGAGTTTACCTTCAGCTTGTTCGCGCTTGATTAACGCAATTTTATCCTCTGGTTTACTTTCTGCGATAAATTCATCCACACCAGCTTCACGAGCAATCGTGGCGGCCGTAAGTGGATTATCACCTGTACACATGATCGTCTTAATACCCATTTGGCGAAGTGTTTCAAAGCGTTCGCGCATACCTGGTTTAACGGTATCCTTCAGGTAGATTAAACCCATTATTTCTTTATCGACAGTAACAGCAAGTGGTGTTCCTCCCGCTGTAGCAATTGCATTTCCTTTGACATCTAGATCATTTGGTATGCTTCCACCTTGGGCTACAACCCATTTCTTCACCGCATCAACTGCACCCTTACGAACGATACGTCCATCTGTTAAATCAATTCCGCTCATGCGTGTTTCCGCTCTAAATTCTACAAAAGTACCGCCTTCAGCTTGCTGTACATTAAAGCCAAGCTGCTCTTTCTTCATTAGCTCAAGAACAGATCTGCCTTCAGGCGTTTCATCCTTAAGAGAACTAATTGCAGCCCATTCTGCTAATGTGGACAAATTATGATTACCGACCGGTATGAATTCACTTGCCATTCGGTTCCCGTAGGTGATTGTTCCCGTTTTATCTAGAATCATCGTATTGATATCGCCTGATGCTTCGACTGCTTTACCTGACATCGCAATTACATTAAACTGTGTCACTCGGTCCATACCTGCAATCCCGATTGCTGATATCAAACCACCAATGGTCGTCGGAATTAGACATACGAGCAAGGAGATCAGAATCGGTATTTCAAGATTAATTCCGATATACTTAGAAATTGGTGCTAAAGTGATGACAACAATGAGAAAAATAAGTGTTAAGGTCGTTAATAAAGTGTTCAATGCAATTTCATTAGGTGTTTTCTGACGCTTCGCACCTTCAACTAAGGAAATCATTCGATCGATAAATGATTCACCTGGATCGCTTGTAATCCTAACATTAATCTGGTCACTCAGTACACGAGTACCACCGGTTACCGAACTGAAGTCGCCGCCAGCTTCTTTCATGACAGGTGCTGATTCGCCTGTAATCGCTGATTCATCAACAGATGCAAGACCTTCAATGACATCCCCATCACCAGGAATCATCTCACCTTGCGAGACGATAACAATATCTCCCTTGCGCAGTTCTGTGGAAGGAACTACTTTAATTCCGCTGCCAATAACCTTATTAGCTGTAATTTCTTTTTTCGATTTTTTGAGCGAATCAGCCTGCGCTTTGCCCCGACCTTCTGCAAGTGCTTCTGCAAAATTCGCGAATAAAACGGTAAAAAGCAAGATTAAGAACACAACGAAATTAAATCGGGCACTATCCTGTGTTCCAAAATATCCAGGCCATATCGTCATTAATAGAACGACAATTGTACCCATTTCAACTACGAACATCACAGGATTCTTCATCATTGTGATTGGATTAAGTTTAATAAAACTATCTTTTAATGCATGATTAATCATGCCGCTTGATATCATATTCTTTCGGTTTGAACTCATTCTATTTCACCTCATCGACTAGCGTAATGTTAAAAACTCAGCAATTGGTCCCAATACAAGAACAGGTAAGAACGTTAAAGCGCCAATAATCAATACCGTAGCAATCAGAATTCCCATAAACATTTTATTGTCTGTACGGAAAGTACCGATTGTTTCTGGAACCCATTGTTTATTAACTAGTGATCCTGCAACACCTAGCAGTGCGATGATCGAAATATATCGTCCAAGCAACATAACGAGCCCTGTTGTAATATTCCAGAATGGTGTGTTATCCCCTAGTCCTTCAAATCCTGATCCGTTGTTTGCAGCAGAGGATGTGTATTCATAGAGAACTTGGGATATACCATGAAACCCTGTGTTCGTAATTGCTGCGGTTCCTAAATCGGATACCAAAGCAATAGCTGTTGGTCCTAGAATGATGAGCGGATGCACTAATATGGCAATTGCTATAAGCTTCATCTCTCGTGCTTCAATTTTGCGACCCAAGAACTCAGGTGTACGTCCAACCATCAATCCACAAAGGAATACGGCTAGAATGGCATACATGAGCATGTTCACAAGTCCAACACCATCGCCGCCAAAAACACTATTTAACATCATTAATCCTAGCGGGACGAGTCCGCCAAGTGGCGTCAATGTATCGTGCATATTGTTAACTGACCCCGTGGTAGCTGCTGTTGTAACGGTTGTAAACAAGGCGGATTGCGGAATACCGAATCGAACTTCCTTACCTTCCATACTACCCTGAGTTGCATTTATACCGAGTGCGTTAATTGCAGGATTTCCCTGACTCTCCGAATAATAAGCAAGCGATAAGAACGAGACGAACAAGAATAGCATCGTGCCAAAAATAATCCAGCCTTGCTTCTTATTGCGAGCGAATTTACCAAATGTGAAGGTCAGTGCAGCTGGTATACACCACATCGACAAAATTTCTAGTACATTCGTTAGTGGACTCGGATTCTCAAATGGATGAGATGAATTGACTCCGAAGAATCCACCCCCATTCGTACCTAAATGCTTGATCGAAACTAGTGAAGCGACAGGTCCAACAGGTATTTGCTGTGTTTGCCCTTCAATTGTTGTTGCTTGAATGCTAGGACTGAAGGTTTGAGGTACTTTTAATGCTACTAGAACTAGAGTCACGATAATCGCGAGTGGAATTAGTAAGCGAATATGTGCTTTGACAAAGTCTACGAAAAAATTACCGAGCGTTTTGCCTTTACTAGTTAATCCCCGGATAAATGCAATAGCTACAATAATACCGGTTGCGGCAGAAGTGAACATCATCATGATAATCACGGCCATTTGTGAGAAATAGGTTAATCCTGTTTCACCACTATAATGCTGCAGGTTTGTATTCGTCATGAAGCTAATGACTGTATTGAATGAAAGTGTTGATTCCATATTGGAGATTCCACTTGGATTGAGCGGTAAAATCTGCTGGATCCGTAGAATCAAATAACTCACTGCCACTAAAGCTATATTGACTGCAATTAAAGTGAGTGCATATCGTTTCCATGACATTTCAGCACGATTCTTGAGTCCGATCAATCGGTATATGACATTCTCAATTGGACCAAATATTTTGTCGGTACGGTTAGCTTGATTTGAAAAAATATGATAGATATACGTACCTAAAGGTTTAACGATTAGGATTAACAGCACAATCACTGCAATAATTTGTATGATGCCCATCTAACTTCCTCCTATATTTAGAACTTCTCTGGATTCACTAGCGCGTAAACTAAATAAACAAATACAAAAATAGCAATTATACCGATGATCATCATTTGCGCTCTCCTCCAGATTCATCAACAATTCGATCACACCAAACTAAGAAAGCATAAAACACGAGAAATGTACCTGCTAGCAGAAGAACCATATATAGATCATTCATTTGGATTCCCTCCCTCTATCATCCTGAATCAGAAACGAAACGTCATCGTTGTGTGTATAGATCACATACTCAGCACCAAGTCCCCGATACACTAATCTTGGATTGAAGCTATGTGTAATGACGTAGATTGGTTTAGAAGTCCAGCCGCGACACATCTGAATATACCGACAACACAGATTAAAACTGTTTTCAAACAAATACACGTTGCCGATCGGTAGGTCTGGAATTATCCAAGTCTCATGTCCTCCACTGTCTACGATTACAACTTGTTCAGCACCTAATTTACTAATTCGGTCACTATCATTTTTGTTATTGGATAATGCTATAAAAGGTAACCCTTTAAGTTTTAATTGTTTCATAAAATTCTCGCCTGTTTTATTGGGGGCGGATACGAGAATTACTTCCTGCTCAATCACTTGTCTTTCCTCCTGACATGATTTAAGCAACAATTAACACTGTGAAATAGACAAAGAGCCACAGGAAAGGAACGATTCCCGTGGCTCTTTGAAGAGCACAGCTAAATTAGCCGTGTCTAATTCGCACGAAATTGTTGCCTCTCTTGGTACGCTTACGAGGTTAGCTGTCGGATTCGGGCGTAAGAGTCGCCCTACTTCATATGTAAGATCTCATGACTTCAGTCATGCTTCTTAATATATAGAAGATTCACCCCATGGTGCTGGATATCAGCTACCGATTGGTTCCCCCGTTCTCCAAATGTTGCACCCGGAGATTCAGCGATAAAGAACTACAATTGCATTATTCATTTTCATAAATGAATCAATATTTTCAAAAAATTGTACTAAAAAACCACAGAGACTTAAGCCCTGTGGTCGGCTATACGATCACAAGCTTCATCATCCTCTCTCATAGAGCATTGACGCAAAGAAATTCAAAATATCGTCCTTATGCCCAGTTACCACGCTTACGAGGTTAGCTGACGGATTCGGGCGGTGAGAGTCGCCCTACTCGTATGTATAATTTCGTGACGCAATTCACGGATACATACAAGATTCACCCCAGAGGCAGCATGCACGACTCTCACATCGTACAATGACTACACCCATTGGTTCCCCCGATTCCCATAGGCGGGAATTCAGCGATCAGCGAATCGAAACTTAATCAATTCAAATCACGTTTTGAATATTACTCCTGCTAGCAAAACTTGTAAAGTCGATCTGCAATCAAGATAGAGCCAAATAAGCATAATTGCGAACATAAATAACGATTGATCCACAAGATGCATACCATTTGCTCGCTATTACTCATGATTTCGTAGTTTTAAAAGGGATCTTCAATAATGGGCGGAAATTAATTATGAAAACACTAATTATTTTGAAAATACGATTTACAAAGTCATGACAAAGGAGTATTATACAGTTCAATTACATAACGTAAGTAAGCCTCCTACAGACTATATTCTGTCATAGGAGGCTTTATCTAGACTAGGCTTAGCTAGCTTTGGCTATATGTTACACACTCACACTCATACTAACACCAGTTGGCATGATTTCTTTAATCTTCTCTTTTACCAGCTCATTATGATGCAGCTCTTGTCCCAAAATGGTCACTTCACCGTGATCGTCACTAGATCTGATCAACCGCCCTATTCCTTGTCTAAGGCGAAGCAGCATATATGGCAGATCAACCTCTGTGAATGGCTCAGCGGCAGCTTGACGCTTGGCAGAGAATACAGGATCGTTCGGAGGAAATGGTAATGACCAAATAATCACATTAGACAAAGACGGGCCTGGTATATCGAGACCTTCCCACAGGGTTACAGCACATAAAACGCTATGCTCATCATTTTGAAAAGCAGATATCAGATGACTAATTTCCTGATCCCCTTCGAACCAGAACTTCATAGCTTGACATGCTTCATACCGACCAATCTCTTGCTTAAACTGCTTCAACTCTTCTTTGGAAGTGAAGAGGAGTAGTGCCCTGCCTTCCGATTGCCCAAGAGATGCTATAGCAACTTTCATTTTTGCTGAGAATAAATCAGTAGAGCTCACTTCTTGGCTGAGTTGTGGCGCAAATACTTTCATCTTCTCCGCATAGTTATAAGGAGATGGTACTGACATCGACAGGTATTGTTTAACGCCCAGATTGTCAGCTACATAATGAAATGAATCCTCAATTGAAAGTGTTGCGGACGAGAATACAACAGGCATTTTCTGAGAGAATACCCGTTCCTCTAACACTTCCTTAACCATTTTGGGCATAATGACGAGGGTAAGCCCATTGGTATCCTCCATCACCCAAGAGATTAATTGATCTTTACGGCTGTACAAGCTTAATGCAAGTCCAATCATCTCCAGATGTTCTTCCACAATCCGAAGCTGATATTCATCCAATGAATAAACGCCGCTCTCGAGTACCAATTCTTCCTCAATCTGTGCAATAGCGCTTCTAAATCGGTTAATCGCATAGATTAACTCATCTGTATAAGTAATTTCCTTCCGATCTGAACCCTTCACAGCTACGCTATTCTGATGCAACAGATCAAATAACACTTCGCTATGAGTTATGGCATCTTCTATTGCAAGAGCAAGATCTTCACGAACCTCTCCTTGTAACAAACGAATGACAATTTCTTCGAATACGGAGTGCTTAAGCTTGTATGTCAACGCCTTCTGCGCAGCTGACTCAAGTAAATGTCCTTCATCAAATACAACTGCGCTATGCTCTGGTAATAGTGGTAGCTGCCCTTCACGCTTACGTCCCTCATACGTCCATACATGTTCCATATAGAAATCATGGGAGCATATAATTAAATCTGTAGATTTACGGTAGTGATCTCTGGACAATGTCTGACCACAGCGATGCCTTTTATCACATACAAGACAATCCTGAAACACATCCCAGCTTATCTTATGCCACTCTTCATCACTTAGCTCAGGGTATTCTTTGCGGTCGCCATAATGGTGAAACGATTGCATCGCTTCTCTACCATGCACGAAAGCAGGAAGCCCCAAATGAATACCTTGATAGAGGTCTTCCTCAGTATCGTCAAATCTTGCTTCATCAAGCTTATTCAAGCATAGATACTGGTCTGGTGATTTACCAAGCCGCGCATCAATCTTAAGATTCAAATGCTGCGCTAGCTTCGCAATATCCCCTTCTGGCTTAACAAGCTGTTCGATTAAGGATTCATCCGCACAGGCAATTATCGCTGGTTTCCCCTTATATCTCGCATAGCAAATTGTATATAATAAATAAACAAGTGTTTTACCCGTTCCCACACCTGCCTCTGCAAATATCGTCTGTTTATCAGCAAAAGCTCTTTCGAGTTGAAAAGCCATATAGATTTGTTCATCTCTAACTTCAAATCCGACTTCGGGTAAAACTTCATAGAATACATCTGCAACAAAGTCACTCACTTGTTGAACGAATGACTCTGAAGGATTGTATGCAAAAGGATATTGTTCCACTAAAAATCCTGCCCCCAATTGTTATGTCTAAACCTATATCTTTACATGAATTACGTGCAAAAGCAAATAACCCAAAAACCGGAAAATATCAGTAAACTTTTTCCACCTTATTTTTGCCAATTTATGAACGAACGATTAGAATAGATGAAATAACGTGTGAAAAGTAGGAGGTTATTAAATGACAGATCATAATACAATTGAACAAGCAACTTTTGCAGGTGGATGCTTCTGGTGTATGGTGTCCCCATTCGAAGAGTTGCCTGGCATTATGAAAGTAGTATCCGGATATATTGGTGGACATACAGTGAACCCAACTTACGAGGAGGTTTGTTCGGACACCACAGGTCATTACGAAGCAGTCCAAATTACATTTGATTCTGCTATCTTCCCTTACGAGAAGCTGCTTGAACTGTATTGGCAGCAAATTGACCCAACAGATGCTGGAGGACAATTCCATGACAGAGGTTCTTCCTATCGTACAGCGATTTTCTATTATAACGAGCGCCAGAAGGAATTGGCTGAAGCGTCCAAGCATAAGCTTGAGCAAAGCGGTAGATTCGATAAGCCGATCGTAACTCGAATCATTCCTGCGACCGAATTCTACGCAGCAGAGGAATATCATCAACAGTTTCATCGCAAAAGCACAGCCCATTATAAGAATTACCGCAAAGGCTCTGGCCGTGATTCATTCATCGAGCAGAACTGGAAAAGATCAATTGATCACACTCAGCTTAAAGAGCGTTTGACGCCTATCCAATACGATGTTACGCAAAATAATGCAACAGAACCCCCATTTCAGAATGAGTTCTGGGATCACAAGGGTGAAGGTATATATGTAGACATCGTGACTGGTGAACCACTGTTCAGCTCACTCGATAAATTCGACTCAGGCTGCGGCTGGCCAAGCTTTACTAAGCCACTTCAATCACATAATGTAGAGGAAAAACAAGATTTCACTCACTTTATGATTCGTACAGAAGTACGCAGTCATTCGGGAGACTCACATCTTGGTCACGTGTTCAATGACGGCCCTGATCCAACAGGTCTTCGGTACTGTATCAATTCAGCCGCTCTACGTTTTATACCGAAGGAACAACTAGCTGAAGAAGGATATGGCGAATATGTAAACTTATTTCAAGCGTAATTAGATTATAAAAGAAGAAGCGAATGAAGCGAACCCCGCACTTAGGAGGGTTCGCTTCTTTATGATGATTTACTATTAGAATGTTTACCTTAAAGTAACTTTGTCTACCTTGAACCTTGATCCACAACTAGTAAAACAAGAGTTCCTGCCAGCATCAAGAACGACATAGCGAAACCAAATACAGACCAGAACCTTCTATTAGACTCTCGAAGAGAATCAATTAGAGGATACAATATGGCAAAAAGTAATACAGGGATAGCCATAACATATACATTCGTCGCTACTGGCAAGAATACGAATAACATTCGCACAATAAATGTCCAAAGTAATATCGGTACGGATGCGATGAACAATAACCCAACCGGATGCATAATGACTCGGTCAGCTACCCGTGAACGTAAGGCAATGATGAGTATAATCAGTTGAATGAACAATGGGAACATGAATAAATAACTACCACCAGGAAGATAGATGCTTATGACCATTAAGAGTATTACCCAAATGAATTGACCAGCAACCCAGAAGTTGACGAGCGAGATCTTCTTTCTGATCCACCCCACTAGGGTATAGCAAATACCAAAGGTCATGAACAAGAAGCTTAGCTCAAACCAATTGTTATAGAAGATCGCGCCTTGCCTAACTTTGAGCTTATAAGCCCATAAATGATCAACTACATACCAAAGACCGTAATTTATGCCAATCGATAAGATGATAGCTGTAATCACGCCACCCATTCCGATCAAGAGATGGTTCACAGATATCACTTTCTTACGCAAACCGATTACAAGCGCATATAAGAACATGATGGCAATAAGGCTAGATAGTAGGATTACAGATGATTTAGGATAATGAATTAGCTTGCCAAATAAATTAAAATAGACGCGATCAGGTTCTTTGGACTCCGATATATCGATATTTCCAAAATGATTAGCTACTTGAAGTGCATTAACACCGTGATGCTGTAAGGTTGATAGACTTACATTATCCACATTGTCCCTTGTCGTATGATAACCGGTCCATCCATCCCCAAATGCGAAGTTAATACCTGAAATATTAGTAGAATTGGATATGGTCATATCCGTATCGTTCGGAAGCATGGCATACACATCACCCATTAGTGAGCTTGAGACAGGATTCTGAGCAGTCTTCGCAAAATTTTTGACAAGCCAGCCGTTATCACGACTAGTTTGGAACATTAAGGAAGATCCTTTCGTTCCTCTCGTTTCAAAATTAGCAAGCATACCAATCTCGTTACGATATGGACTGTTTACGTCATTCCAATAAGCACGGGCGCCAAGTAAATCGATTTCCTCAGCATCTGTAATCAAGAAAACAACATCATTTTGTAAAGGAGGACTTGCCTTCAGAGCCCTTAGAGTTTCTAACAAAGCAGCAACTCCTACTGCATCATCGTTTGCTCCGGGTCCAAATTTAACAGAGTCATGATGAGCTGTCAGCATAATCGCCTTCGAGCTATTCGTTCCTGGTAATTTACCAATAATGTTATAGGCTTTAGAGCCGCTTAAATCAACCGGAAAATCCCTATCCATAAACTCTCTCGTTAATTCTTGTTTAACGGGCTCAACACCGAGTTTCTGCATTTCAGAAATGATATAAGCTATAACTCGTTCGTGTGCTTCAGATCCAGTTGGATGTGGCTCTTTGGCAATTTCACGCACATGCTTCATTGCCCTTTCGGCTGAGAATTCTGTTAATTGCGCTGTTTCTAAGACAGGTTTCGGTGATGATTCTTGGATCAAGCTTAAGGTCATAAATAGGCCGAAAATTAAAATAATTATTAGTGTAGAAATTTGCTTATTAGGCTTTCGTTTGATACGCTTTTCAGTAACAGTCATTGCATGAACACCTCCTACAATAATTTATCCAATTCTAGTCAGGTCTAGTACTATCACAGGTAGCAGTCTAGCACACTCATTAATTAAACTTATTCTCTGGAACCATTTGTCTAAATATACGTCTTATATGTATATAAGCCAACCCTTAATCACTCGAATTGAAGGTGCATAAATAGATGAAAAGCAGAATGTTTCCGCTCCTCATAGGCCTACTGTTAATTACGCCATCCTTATCAGGATGTGCTAGTCCAATCGAACAGAATCGTACAAGTTTGGGTCAATCAACAGCTAATACAATATCTCCAACATCATCAAGTATACAACCTACTCCATCCAATTTACACGCTACAATTCAACCTTCAATTAATGACCAAATAAAGCAACAAGGAACGCCTGATACCAAGCTAGATCCGATCAAAGAGCAAATTAGGAAAATGACGATAAACCAGAAAATTGGTCAAATGGTTATCGTTGGCCTAGAAGGTGAAACTACAGATCCAAAGGTCGAAGAGTTAATTAATAGCTATCAGGTTGGCGGATTTATTCTTTTTAAACGCAACATTTCAAGTGCCAGTCAAACCGTGGAGCTCCTGAATAATCTAAAACAAATCAATGATAGTTTAAATGACCAACCTTTGTTTCTCAGTGTCGATGAAGAAGGTGGTAGAGTTAGCCGAATGCCAAATGAATTTATAAAGCTACCGACTAATCAAGTTATTGGCTCTATTAATAATGAGACATTCGCAGCACAATACGGTGAACAAATTGCGAAGCAAATTCGTATGCTTGGATTTAATATGGACTTTGCCCCCGTTCTCGATATTAACAGTAATCCTAATAATCCGATCATCGGTGATAGATCATTTAGCAGCAAACAATCCATCGTAACGAACCTTGGGGTTAATATGATGAAGGGTATATCCAAGGAGGGTATAATCCCAGTTGTGAAACATTTTCCAGGCCATGGCGATACATCGATGGACTCCCATATCGGATTACCTATTATTAATCGAAATTTAACGCAATTAGTAAATTTTGAATTAAAGCCATTTGCGAAAGCAGTTAATCAAGGTGCCGAAGTCGTCATGGTTGCACATCTACTACTTCCCGAATTAGATCCTACTTACCCTGCCTCATTGTCGAAGGTACTCATTCATGATGTTCTCAGACAAAAATTAGGCTTTGAAGGCGTAGTCATAACGGATGACATGACGATGGGAGCAATTGAAACCAATTATGGTATTGGAGAAGCCGTTGTTCAATCCGTGAAGGCTGGGACTGATATCGTTCTTGTATGCCACAGTTACGATAAACAAATAGCCGCCATCGAAGCCCTGAAGAAAGCCGCTGAGGCGGGTGAAATTTCTTCAGAGAGAATCGATGACAGTGTATATCGTATTATGAGATTGAAGAACAAGTATCAATTGACTGATGCGTTGGTCAAACAATTTGATGTCAAAGCGATGAATGAGGAATTCAAGCAGCTATTAGATAAGTACATTCCTTAATCACTTATTGTTTCGCAGAACTACGTTCCCTATAATCATCAAAGTTACCGATATAGGTTGATAACTTGCGATCATGGACACGCCAGATCCGCTGTGCAATTTTGTTAATAAAATAACGATCATGTGATATAGCAAGAACTGTTCCGGAGAAATCTTCTAGCATTTCTTCAAGAGCTTCTCTCGACTCAATATCAAGATGATTGGTTGGTTCGTCTAGCATCAGAAAATTAGGCTTTTCGTGCATGATGAGTGCTAATCGCAATCTCGTCCATTCACCGCCTGATAAATTGGTGATCCCCTTAAATACATCCGCTCCATAGAACAAATATTGCGCAAGTCGCCCTCTAGCCTCACCTTCTTCAAGACACGCTTCCTCACGGAAGTATTGAAGGACAGTTTTATTCACGATTGGTTTAGAGTCTTGTGCCAAATAACCAACCTGAACACGAGAACCGACCATAATTTCACCTTCATCGGGTTGTTCAGTGCCGAGGATCATCTTGAACAGCGTACTCTTACCCGCACCGTTATCACCAATTAATGCTATTCGTTCACCGTATCTAAGTAGCTCTGATACATTCTCGAGTAGCAAACGATCCCTGTAAGACTTGTTCACTTCAAGGCATGTCACAACATCTTCTCCAGATCGATCATTCATTTTCAAATCAAATTCTGCTGTTCTACGTTGCAGCACAGGGCGCTTAATTTTCTCCATCCGATCAATAATTTTCTGTATAGCCGCTGCTCGCCTAAAAAACTTATCGTTCCCTCCAATTCTACCCCATTCCTGATATCGTTTGATGGCTTCCCTCATCTGCTTGATCTGTTTCTGTTGATCCTTGTAGTCAGCAAATTGCTGGAGTAGCCTGACTTGCTTTTCCTTCTGATAACCTGTGTAATTCGTATGAAAGACTGCAGCTTCACCATCTTCAATCTCAACGATTTTGTTCACTACTTGATCTAGAAAGTAGCGATCATGCGATACTACGATATAACATCCATTGTAATTCTTTAAGTAGGCTTCGAGCCATTCGACAGCCGAGACATCTAGATGGTTAGTCGGTTCGTCTAACAGCAAAATAGTAGGTTTGGCTAACAATATCGAAGCTAGCCCTACCTTTGTCTTCTCTCCACCTGATAATGATGAGAATAAGCGATTATATTGTGAGGATGGAATACTAAGTCCACCTGCAACCTGGTTTATTCTTGCTTCCATCTCATATCCACCAGCTTTTTCAAATTGCTCTTGTAGTTCAGCATATTTATTTAGGATATGAGTTAGCTTACTTTCGTCAGCTAAGACTTGCTCATCCGTCATTGCTACTTCTAGTGCAGTCATTCTTCGCTGGATATCACGCACTTCTCCATATGCTTCAGATAGAACATCATAGACGGTTGTTTGTTCTGTCGTTACTGGAATTTGCGCAAGATAACCGATTTTACTCATCTTACGAATCGCTATTTCCCCTTGATCTTGTTTCTCGACGCCAGCGATCAGCTGCAGAACGGTCGTCTTGCCTGTACCGTTCCTCCCAATTAGACCGATTCGGTCACCTTGTTTAACTTCCAAAGTTAAATCTGATAACACTAATGTAGCTCCAAAGTATTTCTGTACATGCTGCATATTGATAATCATAATAAACCCTCCAATAGGTATAAATAAGTTGATAGCAGATCTTAAAATATTTTTTTATATAACAAAAAGAGCCACGGGAAATTCCCACAGCTCTTGAACTTAATTGTTTGATGAATGAACAATATAGAGTTTCGTCACTAGATGCGATACTTACATCTGTATCACTGAATGACGACTATACTGTACCTTCATATCCGCTTAAGGTTAAGGCAGGAATATTTACACGAGTTGTGAATCGTATAGGGAATAATGGACAGACTTCTCCCGTTACACGATTTGCATGACAAACACAGCTGATCGTATCTTCCAGCTGGCTCAATCGGTCGTTCACATTCTCGTAATTCATCCTACCTCACCTCCTCCATTATTAAGCCTCTTATGTGCTTAATATAACTTATTCAACATATCATAAGATTCATATGATTTCAACAAGTAGCATCTACTTTACTTTACTTTACTTTACTTTACGTAAGTCCTCATGAAGCTGATCAATATGCTTAATTACATTATGTGAAGTTGTTTCAATTTGTGATAAGCTATCCATCGCTTTTTGATGTTTACCTAATCTCAATAAGTCAGTTGCATGCCTAGTTAGCTGATGAATATGTACATGAGGCTCTTGTAACGCTTGAAAAGAAGCAAGAGCTCCAATTATAGGATGCTTCTTATTGGCATTGTACCATTCACCTAAACGACAATGATCATGATCATCCAATTTACTAACATCCAGTTGTTCAAATCCAAGCACGCTATTATAAACCCTCCATTTCCATAATAAATGATCTGTTTTCACAACTCGAAGTAATTGCGCGTCATTTATATGGGATAAGTAGTTTAATGATTGGTTACGAAGCTCATTTACTTTGACACTTACCTCATAAATACTTCTACCTGTGTCAGTTGCATTCGTACTAATATTATCGGTTTGCTCAAGTACATTGATGATACGAACAGATATATCATTTATTGCTGCTGACTGTTCTTCTACAATTGCTGCAATATGTGATGTTAAGCCACCAATTTCACTGACTTTGTACATGATCTGATCAAGACTTGTTATCGCTTCCTTAGTTTCCTCTACTCGTTGCTGGATCGATTTAGACATTTCACCTGATTTAGTTCCTACCAGATTCGCACTTAGACGTACATTATCGATTAACTCCGTAATCGTCTCTGCTGATCGCCTCGTTTGATCAGATAATTTGCGTACCTCCTGTGCAACAACAGCAAAGCCTTTTCCTTCCTCTCCAGCACGAGCAGCCTCAATAGCTGCATTAAGAGAGAGTAGATTCGTTTGGTTGGCAACTTCACGAATAAACTGTACAACCTCACTAACATTCTCAATGGAATGGAATAGCTCATCTAGTTTAGCCCGAGTTTCAGTAAATTCATCTACAACTGATAAGAATCCATTTAATGATTTATGTATAACTTCTTGACCAAGCTCAGTCTGTTTCACTAAGCTCTCTGTATTCTCAGCAACTTGAATGGCATGCTCAGCAACCTTCTCTACTGAAGCTGTCAATTGTTCTGTCCCAGCACTCACACTCATCGATTCATTCACTGTTTTGTTTACAGCAACAAGAAGAGGTTTCACTTTATCGAGCTGTATTAACTCTTCAACAATCTCACTATTTGTTTGAACAAATCGGAACTCGTGAACTTCCTGATACGCTTCAAGTACAAGCTGTGCATCGAGCATGAGTATTCGGTTTAACGATAGTAAGATCGAACTCGCTGTACTGCGATTATGGAAAGTATCTAATACAAGCGGCATTAAATACTCGTAAATACGTACATAAGAACCGATAAACCACTCAGGTGATAGATTGATATGACTGTGAACCTGTCCGATCCGAACACGAGATTGTATGTATTCCTCATCAAATTGCACATTAGGTATCGATAACAAATACACCTTGAAGGTTTTGGTTAATCGCTCTAACGTACTATTCTTATTTATGATTTCCGCGAGAACTGGCATTTGACCAAGTATTTCATTATGGCGTTCTGTAATCGTTTCCAAATGTTTAGTTATGAGATCCTGCAGTTTCTTAACATTATGTGCATCTTGTGAAGTGATTTGTAGAAAATGAAGCCTTTGCTGCAATCGTTCAGACGCCTGAATATCTGTTTGCTGAATGGAATGAATGAATTGCGGTGATTTATTACCAAATAACACAAGATCGCCCCTTTCATCGATATATCTTGATTATAGTACACTCTATAAAAAAATGTCGATTTTTGTCGTAATATATATGTGCATCTTGCAAAATAAAAACACGCCTCTACTAATTCGAGGCGTGTTCTAATTAAATCAACCTTATATCATCTACAAATAAGGGCTATCGTTCTTCGCTTTAAGAACTGTCCAGCGGCGTTCTACTTCATGTTCGAACGCTTGTAAAGCTTCTTCATATTCTGGCTTCAACATATGTCTAGTTTTACCCATCATTTTGAGCCAATCGCTGAGTGGAACTTTCTTATTCTTATCCTCTGGGTTGTACGTAATCGTCGTAACACCATGTTCGACTTCATACAGTGGGAAGAAACAAGAATTAACCGCTTCGCCGACAATATTAGAACCATCTTGATCCTCTGATAACCAGTTCAGTGGACAAGCGATTAAGATTTTACCATAAACCATTCCTTCGTTCTGTGCGTACCATTGTGCTTTCGCAGCTTTCTTAACTAAGTCCTGCGGGAATGATTCACTACCAGTAAATACATAAGGAATATTGGTTGCTGCCATGATCTGTGCTGTATCTTTGTGCTGGAACACCTTACCGCCCTTCGTCTTACCAACGTTCGAAGTTGAGGTGCGATGACCAAGTGGTGTTGAATAAGACTGCTGAGCTCCTGTATTCATATAGCCTTCATTATCATACTCGAGAATGATCATTTTATGGTTACGAAGCGCGGCACCGATTGATGGACCCATACCGATATCCATACCACCATCACCTGTGATCATGACAAATGTGAAGTCGTCCTTCAGATTCAATTCATCAAGCTCACCTCTGCGCTTACGCTCCCAGAACATTTCAACGACACCCGATAACGTAGCTGAACCATTCTGGAACAGGTTATGAATGTAAGTCGCTTTATGTGCTGAATATGGATAGCCTGTTGTAACAACCATTGCACAGCCTGTATGGAATAGAGCGACGATATCGCCTTCAATTCCTTTGAAGAATAGTTCAAGACCAGAGAAAATACCGCAGCCTGGGCAAGCACCATGTCCTGGTGCAAGACGCTTAGGTTTACCTGTTAGAGCACGTAACGGAGGCATTTTGACATTCACTTTGCCAGTCGCCTCGTCCTTCGTTGCTTTAATTAAGCCTGTATTTAATTCTTCATATTTCATCGGATTTAGCACACGCTTAGGCGCTTTAGTTGGATCTCCAGGTGTGTGTCCGTAATAATCGAATGGAACTTCAACTTTACCGGCTTCAACAGCATCAATCGCAAATTGGAAGAAATTATGACCGTCCTCAGCGTAGAAGTCTTTGCCGCCAAGGCCATAAATACGACTAATTACCATTGTATTACTATTACCATGAGTGAAAAGCGCCGCTTTGATTTCTAAGACCATATTACCGCCATGCGCACCATACGAATCAGCACGATCACCAACTGTTACTGCCTTCACATTCTTAAGCGCTTCTGCAATTTGCTTCTGCGGGAATGGACGAATGATATTTGGTGCAATCGAGCCTGCTTTAATCCCTTTAGCTCGCAATTGATCGACCACATCTTTGATAATCTCCGATGAGGAATTCATTAGGAATACAGCAACCTCTGCATCCTCCATACGATACAAATCAAGAATTGGATAATCGCGTCCGGTTAATTCGAAATACTCTTTGCGAATACGATCGTATACCTCTTCTGCATTGTACATCGCAACTGACTGCTGATAACAGTTATTGATATAGTCTGGCTCATTCATGTAAGGTCCCACAGTAATCGGATTATTACGATCAAGCGTATGCGGATAACCTACTGGCGGCTGTTCGCCAACAAAAGCATGCACATCCTTACGATGCGCGAACGTCTGCACGCGGCGCTTCTGGTGAGAAGTAAAATACCCGTCAGAAGCTACGATAACTGGAAGACGTACATCCTTATCTTCTGCAAGCTTAAGCGCCATGATGTTCATGTCGTATACAGCTTGTGGATCACGACACATTAGAATTGGCCAACCCGTATTCAGCGCATAATATAAATCAGAATGATCACCATGAATATCAAGGGGACCTGATACAGAGCGACATACTAGGTTCATAACCATTGGGAAGCGAGTACCGGATTGAACTGGCATTTGTTCTAGCATGTATAAATAGCCATTCGCACTTGTCGCATTAAATACGCGGCCCCCAGCTGTTGATGCACCATAACAAATACCTGCAGAACCATGTTCGCCGTCCGCAGGAATAAGCACGATATCATGTTGTCCGTTCACTTTCATCATATCTAGAAATTGCGCAACCTCCGTGGATGGAGAAATTGGGAAATATCCCATTACATGATAATTTATTTGATGGGCAGCATATGCAGCCATTTCATTGCCTGACTCATACACCATGCGTTGCTCAACTTTACCGAGCTCTAGCCCTTCTTTCTTAATATCGATTGCCAAAGTAACCCACATCCTTTACATGTCATTAAATTGAATGAGTTGTTAGATCAAAACGATGCGGTGTACGATGCTCTACTCCATAACCATCTTCTTCGCGTTCTCCTGATAGAGCATCCGTTGGACAAGCTTGTATACATTTCAAACAACCCTTGCAATATTGATAATCAATTCCTTGTAGGAACATCTGTGGCTTACCCTTTTTGTCAGGTTGTTCTTCCCACACAAAGCAGAAATCCGGACACACATTATCGCATTGTGCACAATGAATACATTTATCTTCATGAAAATGCGGCATCATACCAGCTCGTGAAATACTTAAATCTTTCAACATACTATTACCCGGATTAATAATCATACCGCCAATTGGCTGTGTTTCGTAGCCCAGCACAGGTGTATCCATTCTTACAAACTCAGGCATTTGTTGACCAGCAGGTAATTCAAAGGTTTGAAACTTCACTTCATTATAGCCACGCTCGAATGTATTTAATGCAGGTTGTACAGATGCAGGATACTTCTTCTCAAGAGATTTACGGATAACCACTTTCATTGCTTCTGGATCTAGGAACTCACATAAACGGAATAATCCACCCAGCATAGCCATGTTTGCCCGATTCTTCTCTTCAAGTGCGATTCCAGTAGCATCAACAACTGCAATTGTTCCTGCTACCATTTTCATCAAATCTTTCAATTGCTCTGGTGACTTTTGCGAGTTAACAAGAACAATACTATCCTTATTAATTCCGCTCGTTACATTAATAGTTTTAGACAAGGCTTCATGAAATACACCTACAACATGCGGACGTTCGACAGGAGAAGTATCTCTAATATTCGTGTCAATATCGCAGAAGCGAATATGAGCCTTGACTGGAGAACCTTTTTTCTCAGAACCGTAAGAAGAGAAACTAACACCGTTTAGACCAACACCGACGACCCCTGCTTCTGCAAGCATTTTGCCTGCTAAATTAGCACCGAGTCCGCCAATGGATTCAAGTCTAATTTCGAAAAAACCTAGTTCATTTACTTTAGGTAAGGATACCATTAGGGCGACTCCTTTCATGATGGAACTATTATTAAATGAAAACGTAGACACTCTGATATGTTATATTCTAAGCATATTCATAAAGTCCTTTGTGTTATATGCAAAATTACCCGACAGCATAACAGAATTTTCGCCTGTACTATAACAACATGGTGGATATTTTGAATTAATGGATAGGTATTATCTTCCTGCCGCTTGTTACAAATAGATGTCTATCAATTAAACTATAATTATTTCTTCTAAATAATGATATGATAAATAACATACAGACCTGCCTAATTATGTCTATTATTTAACTCATAGAAGGGGAATTCCATGAATATCCAAAAACAACGTGATCGAGCAGAGCTAGATCGTCAACTTGTCCTCATGCCATGGTATGTGGATAAATTTATACATCATAAATTGCCTGACCTCTCTCCTTCTTCCTTACTTGAATATGTCCGAGATTACGACACATTCTTGTCCTGGTTAATTAGTGAAGGACTAAGTGGGGCTACTACAATACGTGATATTCCAATTGAAGATCTTGAAAAATTACATATGGACAGTATAGATGGCTTTCGCAATTTTCTTATGACGAAGCGAGATGGCCCGAATTCCCGCATAACAGTTACTCGCAAAATGTCGTCTCTTCGTTCCCTATTTCATTACTTAAGTCAAATTGCAGAGGATGAGAATTTTTATCCCTTACTTAAGCGTAATGTGATGGCTAAGGTAGAAATACGTCGAACAAGCAAAGCCAAGGATATGGCTTCCAAACTGGAAGGAAAGCTACTGCAAGAACATGAAATCATTGGATTTATTGAGTATGTTAGAGAAGGCTACGCAGTTGATGTTGCTAATGTAAAACAAGCTATTTATGCGCACGAAATGAATAAAGTGCGAGATACCTGTATCATATCTTTAATTCTCCATTCTGGCCTGCGTGTGTCTGAGGTAGTGAATTTAACAATGGATGATATCGATCTAAAGAAACAAACGGTGTACGTATTTCGTAAGGGGAACAATGACGGGACATTTAAGACTCGTGTATTTTTTCGACAAGAGGCTATGGAGGACTTACTGGAGTATTTAACGATTCGGGAAACACGCTATATGGCATCTAAAAAGGAAAAAGCCCTGTTCCTCACCGTTCCAAACGGTAAGAAACAAGGCCAAATGATGTCTAAACGAGCCATTCAAGAGCTAGTCATTAAGTATGCGAAGCGCTTTGGCAAGCCATATTTAAGTGTTCATAAGTTACGTCATTCCTTCGCAACAGACTACTATTTGCAGAATGACTTATACAAAACACAAGAACAGCTAGGCCATGCATCCCCTGATACGACGCAAATATATGCACATTTAACCGATAAAACGATGTCAGAAGCAATTGATAAGCGTAAGGACTCCGAATAACGATGTTACGATGCAAACCTAGAATTGACTTAATAACATCCCTTCTATTGCATCTAAATTCTCCTCGGTGCCAATAATTGATTTGCTTCGTATATACGATAGAATACTTTTGAGGATGACGGATCTAGGTTTATCTTTAGTGAATTCTTCCTTTAAAGCTTCTAAGCAGGCAATGACTTCTTCTCGTATATTTGAATCAATCATCGCCTCTTCTACTAAGACTCGAATATTCTTTAACTCATCAATTAAGGTTCGTGTGGTTTGGTCAAAGCTTTCCTTTCCTTTGACCATAAAATGCTGCATATTATCTGTGGTAAGAATAGGCTTCTGCTTTTTTGTAATCATACCGTGCATAACATCGTCCAAACGCGTAAGAATGAAATCAGACAACTCCTTGAGATTGAATTGCTTCTGATCCATGATCATATAAGTCATATATTCATTAATGATCGCTTTGAGGAAGGTTGCACCATCAATTGCATAGAGCTTCGTTTCCTCCCCATAGACCTCAACAATTTGGCTATAGAACCAATAAAGCGTATAAGAACGGATAGTAAAGAAGAATTCCTTCATATGATCATTTATTTGGATCATCTGTTCATTGAGTAGCATCATGATGAAGTCTCGATGATCGGATATTAACATAAACTGCATCAGTACTTGCTTAGAGAGTCTTTCCTTTGGGGAGAGACTTTCGTCTTCAGCAACTGAAACTATCTTACTCTTGCCACTATCAAAATAATACTGAAAACCGGACATCAACAGCTCTTCCTTAGATTTGAAGTAAAAATAAAGTGAACCTTTAGCGATACCGGCAACGTCAGCGATCTCCTGTATCGAAGTGGCGTGAAATCCCTTTTGTGCAAAGCATTTGACTGCAGCGTCAATGATCTGTAATCGCTTTTCGTTCATTCCTGTCACATCCTTCTAAGTGGTTGACTATCTTTGAATGGCTGGTCTTCATTAGATATCCGCATCTCTATTTTTCTTACGGAATTTCATTAAGAATTCATATACAATCGGCACAATAACAAGTGTTAACAAAGTTGAGCTTGTTAAACCACCAATAACGGTAACACCAAGTCCTCTAGATATAATTCCAGCACCTTCAAATCCAAGAGCAAGCGGTAACAATGCTCCAATTGTTGCAAGTGCAGTCATTAGAATTGGGCGCAGACGTGTACCAGCAGCTTCTAACAATGCTTCTCTAGTTGATAAGCCTTCGTTCTCTTTATGAATAACTCGATCAAGTAATACAATAGCGTTCGTCACTACGATACCGATCAGCATTAATGCTCCCATCATAGCGGATACACTTATAGTTTCTCCGGCAATGAACAGACCAACTAAAGCACCTATAATCATAAAAGGTAAGGAGAATAAAATGGCAAATGGAGCAAGTGCACCATGGAATGTAATGACCAGCACTAGATACACGATCGCAATTGCAGCTGCCATTGCTAAACCTAGCTGTGTAAATGTTTCATTGATTTGCTCGGTAACACCACCGAATTGAACCTCAACTGTGGATGGCAGATTAAGCTCTTCAATTTGCTTTTCTAAATCTTTGGAAGCAGAAGCTACATCACTCACCGTAATTTCAGCAGTCACATCTGCATACATTCTGTCATCCTTACGGGAAATTGTATTCGGAGAAACACCCTCTTCTACTTTAACAACATCCTTCAAAGCTACTTCCATACCAAGTGGTGAATGCAGCTTCGTATTCTCAATGTCTGTAATTGAACTGTATTGTTTCTTATCTACCTCAATATAAACTTCATATTCCTTACCATCTACATGAACTTTGGTTAATACAGGGCGTTCACGAACTGGACTTAATTCCATTGCAATTTGCCCAGCAGTGAGACCTAGTCCACTTAATTTCTGTTGGTCTGCGACCAGGGTGTATTGACCATAGCTCTCGGAGATGCTGGTATCGACTTTATCAAAAGTACTATCCTTCTCCATCAAGCCTTTGATTTGTTCAACAACAGGTTGAATTTGATCCAACGAATCACCAAATACCGTTAGGGATAAATTACTACCGCCAATACCACCAGACATATCCATGAGCTTCCATTCGCCATGATTGGAGCTCATTTCGTTTAGACTCTTCACTAAATTTTGTTTTTCTTCCTCAAAGCCCTTCATCTTATTCTCATATTGAACATAGAAAAGCGCTGATTTAGACGAACTAGACATCATCGGCATCGGACTACTACCGCCTACCGAATATTGCATATTCATAAGTCCTTCTCTAGCTAAGATCAATTTCTCAGCTTCACTAGTTGTTAGCTTAACATCTTCTATTAACTGTCCAGGTGCAGGATTGTAGGTAACCATTGCATACTTCTCTTCTTGGTCAGGTAGGAAACTAACGCCAATGACATTGACTAGGAATAGACTGCTCACGAGCATTAATACAGCAACACCAAATGTAACAAGCTTATGATTTAGCGTCCAATTGAGTACACGTTTATAAAAATTAGCAAGTGCACCTGGTTTATCTTCATGTGTATTGGGATTCTTAACGCCTTTACGGAACATCATATGCGCAAGCATTGGAACAACTGTAATGGCCACGACTAAGGAAGCAAGTAGCGCAAATACCATCGTTAACGCGAAAGGTAAGAATAATTGTCCAACCATTCCACTTACTAAGCCGAGTGGCAAGAATACAGCAAGTGTAACAATCGTTGATGACATAATTGGCGTAAACATCTCTTTAGTTGCTTCTAGAATTAACTCTTTGCCTTTGAGCTTTTCCGTTGATAGTGACATACGGCGGTAAATATTCTCAATAACTACAATGGAGTCATCGACAACACGCCCAATCGCAACTGTCATCGCTCCAAGACTCATCATATTGAGTGTGATATCCATTTGCTTCAGTAAAAGCACACCGATCAGAAGCGATAATGGAATGGATACAATGGAAATAATTGTAGTACGAATATTTCGTAAGAATAATAGAATGACAATTATGGCAAACAGTGCTCCAAACAAGGCTTTACTAAGCATTGTTTCAACTGAATCCTCGATAGGCTTACCTTGATCAAGCATAGTTGTTAATTTCATATCTGGATATTTCTTTTGAGTCGATTCGATCTGATCCTTAACTAAATTAACAACTTCAACCGTATTAGCATCAGCACCCTTTACGATTGAAATACTGATAGATTCCGCACCATTCGTGCGAGAAATCGATTCTGCTTTTCCGATCATTTGTAAGTCTGCAATATCCTTCAATGGAACAGTTGGAATGCCCGTAGGTGGAATGTTTATTCCACCAGCAGGCGGAGCTGTAGTTGCTGATCCAGCTGTTTGTCCACCTGGCCCACCCATTGAACCAGCTCCTGACATACCAGGTCCTTGACCTTGAGCTGAAGATGAAGGTATGATCGGAATAGCGATATTCTTCAAGTCATCTAGTGTCACAATATTCCCATCGACAACGATCGTTTTCGCTGATTTATTCAATTCAAACAAACCAAGAGGAACTTTCAACGATGAACCTTGTACAATACCTTTAACCGTATCTTCACTTAGTCCAAGTAATTTCATTTTCTCTTGGTTAAATGTTAATTGGACTTCTTTGTAATACTGTCCTGCTATTGAAGCACTTTCAACGCCCTCAAGCCCTTCCATGGCTGGCTTGATTTCTGTTTCGACTAACTTCGTCAGCTCCTCAAGTGAAAGCTTGTCATCGGTTGCACTTAGTGAGATGACCGGAAAAGCATTCATGCTGATTCGTGAAACAGTAGGTGTTTTCACACCTTGGGGAAAACTCATTCCTGCTACAGCCTCTCGAACTTCACTTGCTGCTTTATCCATATCCTTGTTGTAATCATATTCCACAATGATGGCGGAAACATTCTCCATAGAGTTGGAAGTAACCGTTTTGACACCCTTTAAATTTTTGATCCTTTGTTCAATTGGCTTAGAAACCTTCTCCACAACCTCTTCAGGTGCTGCACCTGGGTAGATGGTTGTCATCTGTAGAATTGGAATCTCCAGATTAGGCATTGTTTCCTGTTTCATGTTCAAGCCCGCGTATAAACCCGATACAATAACAATAAGGGTTATAATCCATAAAGCGAACTTGTTGTTTAATGAAAATCGTATGATTCCCTTCACTCTCTTCACTCCTCTAACTTTCTATATTTATAATTCGACCAATCGGTCAACTCAGTAATAAGTATATCCGATTTATATACGTGTTACAAATGTTTTAGCCACTCGAACAATCGTTCAACACAAGAATTCCAAACCATATTCATTCTGTATCACAAAAAAACTGAGACCATTAAATGATCTCAGTAAGAATAGACTTCTACTTTATTAAATATATGCATGATCACGAATCGCCTTGTGTTGATTTCTCACCTGAATACTTTGGCATCCACAACACAACAAGTAATCCAACAACCGCCCATCCACAAATAAAAATAAATACACTATGAAGTCCAGAAGCTAGAATATCTTGCATCTGATGTAACTGGTCTACCGGAAGATCAGCAGCTTTCTTCGGATCAAGTAATTTATTCACTTCATTAATGTCTAGTCCTTGCGAACTGTTATTCACTGATGTCGATAATCTGGCAATTTCTTTATTGAGCCAAGTTCCAAATACGGCAATACCGATCGTCTGACCAAGGGTTCTAGTAAATGTAGATAGTGCAGTTGATGCGCCGCGTAAATTCCAACCAACAGCAGATTGGACGATAACGGTAAACACAGTCATAGATAAACCGAAGCCAATTCCTACAATAAACATTACCGCGATAAACAGCCAGTAGGTTGTCCCAATCTCTGCGGCTAGAAGCCAGAAACATGAAACTGTAATAAGGAGAACACCGATAACGGAGAAAACCTTAGTCCCTTTGGTTACTAACATTTTGCCACTAATTATGGATCCAATTAACCACCCAATTGACATAGGCGTTAACGTAAGACCTGCGAATGTTGCCCCTTTACTCATAACTCCTTGAACCCACATAGGTAAATAGGTACATAGTGCAATATTAATCGCACTAATAAAGAAACCTACAATGTTGGAGACAGCAATCGACCGGACTTTCATCAGGTTGAGAGGAATCATCGGGTCTTCCGCTTTTAATTGAATGTAATAGAATACAACTGAGAACACAATGAATGTAACGAATAACCCAACAATAAGTGGTGATGTCCACGCATATTCACCGCCACCTGTAATAACCGCAAACAATAGAGCTGTTATCGCGATTGTAAAGGTAAGTGCACCAGCATAATCAATCTTCTTACTAGACTTATCCACACTTTCTTTTAAGAATATAGCAATCATTATGATCGATATAATTCCGAATGGTAAGTTAATGTAGAAAATCCAGCGCCAAGACAACGAATCAACGAAGAATCCTCCGACTAGTGGTCCAATTAAGCCTGCAATTCCCCAAATAGAGGAGAATAGTCCTTGGACTTTACCTCTTTGCTCATACGGATACACATCACCGATAATGGTGAACGTGACCGGAAGCATTGCTCCAGCACCTATACCTTGTAAGGCACGATACCAAATTAAAGATGTCATCGAATCAGCTAGCCCACATAGCATGGAGCCAATTAGAAATACAACTGATCCAATAATAAAAATTTTCTTACGCCCATATAAATCAGCTAATTTCCCAAAAATAGGGGTTGTCACAGCCGATGTTAGCAAATAAATTGCAAATACCCACGAAATAAGTTCCAATCCACCGAGTTCGCCTACAATTGTTGGCATCGCCGTACTGACGACTGTAACTTCAATTGCAGCGAGAAATGTAGCTACTAATAATGCTAGTGTAATATTACGTCTATTTGCTTGCACAAAATCACCCCCATGTTGTCTTCCCTGTTTGTACCATCCACTAATGTATTATGAACTATATCATCTGTCAAATCAGGTTAGCAGGAAAAACGTTGATTCTCTACATCACCAAGCAAACCTTCTTTTCATAAGATAAAGAAATTGTGACTTGGCATTGCTGGAGGGATTTGTTGAATGACAAGAACGAAAGTAAACATAACAGTGCTACAATCTGGCAGCCATAGTGCTTCGGACATCTGGATCGATGAAGGTCTCATCAAAAAGCTTAAAATAGCTATAGAGCATCCCGTTACAATTCGTTATGGTTCACTTCACAAAGAAGTGAAGGCATTCCCTGTCAAACGTAACTCAAATACATCGAATTTACGTATGAATAGCCAATTAGCGTCGACTTTAAATATAAATAACGATGAACCGATCTGTATGATCTACAAGGAAGGGACACATACGCTTACAATAGGTCCATTGATCGGCGTCATGCTACGCAAGATACATGTGAAGAATCCTGAACAATTATTTGGAAATCAATCTTCCTTTTGTACAGAAATGTCAGAAGCCTGCAAGCGCTATGGAGCCAAAGTGTTCTTCTTCGCACAGGACGATATTCAAAGTAATCATCACACAGTAACGGGTTGGACTTTAACGAACGAGAATAATTGGGTTAACAAGTCATTTCCAATTCCGAATATTCTATATAATCGGCTTACTTCTCGTGTCATTGAGGACAGTAGCAAAGTACAGCAATTCATGAAAGATATTAAAACATTTCACGGCACTCACATTTTTAACGAAAAATATTTAAGTAAACACGAAGTTTTCGACGCTCTTAATCGTGATCAGAGATTACAACATTATTTACCCGAATCTCATTTATTACGTAATTCTAAGATACTTCGGACGATGCTAACTCGTTATTCAACCGTTTTTTTGAAGCCTGTCAAAGGATCGCTTGGTCGTAGAATCATTCGCATACGCCGAGCCGATGAAACCGCATACCACTCCGACTATACGAGCTTGAATGGACTTCAAAGACATACTCACTCTAATTTTACGAAGCTTGTGAGCAGTCTAAGCGGCAAAGTTAAATCACAGTCTTATCAAATCCAGCAAGGAATTCATATTATGTCAGTAAGCGGTCGGCCCGTGGACTTCCGTGCACTTATACAACGTGGATCAACTGGTAATTGGAGTATTACCTCCATCGTAGCTAGAATAGCTGGGAATCAAACATTCGTCTCGAATCTAGCACGGGGAGGAACTCTGAGCACTATTAGCGGAGCCCTTGAGAAGTCTAATCTTCAGCAGCAGCATCATGCATCCATTTCAACCAAGTTACGCAAGTGCGCATTAGATATCGCCAAAGGAATCGAGGAGCAAATTCCATTTCATTTTGCTGAACTAGGTATCGATTTAGCTGTTGATGTACGCGGTATGGTGTGGTTAATTGAGGTGAACTCCAAACCTTCCAAAGAGGATAATTCTCCACTGCAAATAGGTAAGATTCGGCCTTCTGTTAAGCAAATCATCAAATATTCACTCTTTCTTATGAAGTAATAACTAGTATAACGAATCAATTTCATAATACCTTTAGCTGCTTCAATCAAGGCTATATATAGATCAAAACGGTTTAATTTGTCTATATATAGTTTCAATTTAATGGTTTCAATGAGTTATGAAATTGATTATAACAACAAAGTAAAAGGCTGAAGGGAAAATCTCCCCACAGCCTCTTTAATTTGCAGCTGACTTTCGTTTATGGGCTAAAAATATGGCATACTCAAGCGGCCGGCGGCATGATTTGCGATATAAATCCATTCTTCCGATCCCTTTGAAAATATCCCTTCCTGGTTTAGGGTTAACCTCAATCAACCAGACCTTCCCTTCTGTATCTACACCAATATCAAGGCCAAATTCCATCATACTGCCAAAATGAGTCTCAATCGTTCGAACCACCTCAAAGGCTAGCTCGAAGCATTCCTCTCGTATTTTCTCCATTTTGGAATTGCCAAATTTCTTGGAAATGACTTCCTCAAACACAGCAGCTCTGCCGCCTCCATGCAAATTTGAAGTTGAAGAGTTTCTTGGGCCGATTCGGATACCATACCCTGTAATTGTCCATTCCCCTTGTTTATCTTTTTGGATGAGAAGCCGCATATCCGCCACATGCTCGGGAACAAGTTCTAAATCAAGCCCTTTCTGAATCATGAATATACCATTCCGTATTTTCTCTTGATCTACCCACTGATCTAATGAACGTATGAGAGATTTCTCATCATTGAAGATGGCTGATTTCTTCGTAAGCTGACGAGTTCTGGCCATTATGGAATATCCCTTAGCGTTATTTAATGTAGTTAATTTAATGATGCTTCTACCACCCGTACCGTTCCCTGGCTTCAAATAAAGAATCTTATGTTTAGTTAACATTTCTTGCAATTGATCTTTCGAATATTGAACTGTTTCCGGCATCCATTTACGCAGCACATTCGTATCCATGAATAACCGAGTTGCATTCCACTTATTGGTATATTTGTTGTTAGCATAAGTGAATAACTTCGAATTTCGAACTTTTTTGTACTGTGGATTGCCATTCCGACAGCGATCAATCACAATATCCGGCCAAGGATACACTTTACTTTGAAACCCTCCCACTTGATGAGGAACATAGCCACGGATAGTGCGACTGCTCTGATCAATATCACTTGCTGAAAATAAATACACAACGGCACCTAATGCTTGCCCTTCTTTGACGAGCTGAAGTAAATACCGTGATTCTTTGAATCTTGATCCCTGTCTCCAGGTCAGTATGCCAATAACCGGCTGCTTCTGCATGATCCTAACACCCTCTGTCGTCTGTCGTTTATACCTTAGGTATTTGTCTTTACTAGTATATTCCTTCGACGTACAGCGGTTACGTGAATCTGCAAATATTCAAGTCCATTACACCTTAATCCCTTGTAGTGCATGACTCCACAGATGAGCATTCTTAAATGAATGAACATCCGTATTAGGGATTTCTATGACGCACACCTTATCGATGTTCCAATCTAGTTCAACGACTTTATTTCTTGTACCATTATTGACAACTAGCACACGAAAGTCATTTGTGACCGTTTCCGCCAATACCTTCTGTAGTTCAACGACATCTCGATACAACCCTTGAATTCTAACGAATAAGACCTTCTCATCATTCTCCAGACAGGCTAGAAACCGCTCTATGCGCTTGTTTAACTTGAGTTTAAATTCCATATATGTGTGTAAATGATGTTCTGTATTGTCATCTATGAAAAAATCATGATAAGAGTAAATATGCGAGTAATCATCATATACAATGAATTGCTGATTATACTTTCCGACTACTTGCATATTCTCTATTTCCATAAACCTTGCAAACCGGTGCTTAATCAAATAATTAATACTAGAAAGCTCAGGTGCTGCCATCCAATCTATGATTCCTGGAAATGTTCGTAGTCTATTCTCCTCCAAATGAATCGCAGTTAAACAGCGTCTACCAAGGCTAAACACAGAGTTATATGTTCCTTGTAAATCTTGCAATCTCACATTTAATCCCTCCTCTATCAATCCGAATCATATATATAGTAAATGCGATATCAGAGTTTTAGTTTGGGTAAATGTAGCCATTAGCAAATACAATTAATATAAACATAATTACCGATATGATTGTGACTCAACACCAAATCACTATATTAAAATGATGCTTATAGATAGATGACCGCTGCGCATAAATTTATATTTTCCTCAAACAAAAAAGTCTCGATTCCAAGGAATCAAGACTTTTTATTGGCGAGAGGATAAAATACAATACCTACTGCAACTAACACAAACCCTGAGATGAATGTTGCCAGATTAGCCGTTCCTGCAATTATCATCCAAAGTGAGTACGCTGTAGCAGCCAAAGCGATAAAACCATCTATCTTACGCTGCTTAGATTGCCCCAAGTACGTATCGCCACTTGCAGTTATTTTCAGCTGATAAATGGATGCAGTAATATACGGAATTAGAACAGCCAGTACTGCAATAGTCGTGACATATTCAAAAGCCCCTGCCAGCGAGCTCGATAATGTTGAAATTAGAAGTGCTTGTGTCATCAAGTTTGTAATCAACAGCGAGTTTACAGGTGCTCCATTCTTATTCGTTGCTTTAAATATAGGTATAAATATATCATGCTTTGCTGCTTGATAGGGTACTTCAGCACTCAGTAATATCCATCCAAGTGCACTTCCTATTAAGGAGATCAGACCAAGTCCTGCCATCACATAGCTACCTGACGGACCAATTACGGCTGATAATGCATCAACTAACGGTTTATTAGATGCCATTAGCTCGTCTTGTGTTAATATACCCATCGCAAGTACGGAGATACTTAAGTAAATAAAAAGTGCTATGATTAGACCGATAATGGTAGCTTTCTTAATGTCAGATTTCTTACGTGCTCGTGATGAGAAGACGACAGCTGACTCCACTCCAACAAACGCCCATAAGGTGGCCATCGAAGCTAAGCTAAATTGTCTAAGAAAAGGAATAGGTTCTCCAGTACCGATATCTAATTTATCCTGCATCATCGGTGTAATATTGGCTTTGTCGAACGCCCATAAGCCAATTACAATGAAAATTGCAAAACCAAGCACTTTTGCAGTGGTAGCAATCAGATTGAGCTTACCTGCTCCTTCAATTCCACGTATAATAATGAGATGATTAACCCACAAGAACATGGAGCAGATTATAAAGGTAATAGCATTCCCAAGTTTAAATGAGAAACCAAATATCGAAATCAGTTCAATTTGACTTGTCATCATTGGAAAGAAAGCAGATAAGTAACTGGCAAAAGTCGTCACTATGGCTACGTTACCTGCTATATTTGCGACCCAATATCCCCAAGTAGATAAGAAGCCAGCAACATGGGCTCCTTTTGAGTTTTCTTTAAATAAGCCTTTGGCATACATTTGCGGTCCGCCGCTGAGTTCAGGTTTACGAATTGACAAATTACCGAAAACGAGGGCGATCAACATAACGCCAAATCCTGTAAGAATCCAAGCTAGTATGACTCCCATTGGATTTGCTGCTTTTGCAAGTGTGCTTGGAAGCATAAATATGCCTGAACCCACCATATTGCCTACAACAAGTGCAATTAATAGCCACAAGCCAAGTTTGTTGTCTTTCATGATGTAATTATTACTCCTCCTTGTGACTCTCACTTTTTTTCACAAAGTTTACTATACCTTAGAATAAATGCTTGAATCAAGAATAATTCCTACCAAATAAGTTGTAATTATTTGGTGTCATTAATAATAGGGTTGACATTTGTTTTGACCTCGGCCTATACTGTTAAATACAACTAAAAATAACTTTCTTATCAAGAGTGGCGGAGGGAAAAGGCCCGATGAAGCCCGGCAACCGATTATGATGTAGCTATAGCTTAAAGCTAATTTTTCATAATGTCATGGTGCTAAATCCTTCAGAATTTGAGCAATCGAATTCTGGCAGATGAGATGCGGATGATGACGATCAACCCTTTTGCTCTGCGCAATAGGGTTTTTTTTATTTTAGAAACGCACCTGTTTATGAGAACGGTATAATCGTTTCTTCATGTAGAAAACATAACAACTAAGAAGGTGACAACAATGATGATTCAGCTAGAAAGTATTAATAAAACCTATGTAGACGTGAAAGCAGGCAATAAACATACGGATGCATTACGAGATGTTAATCTTCAAATTAAGCAAGGTGAAATCTTCGGCATGATTGGACATTCAGGAGCTGGTAAAAGTACTCTCCTCCGAATGATCAATCTCCTCGAACGTCCGACCTCAGGCAAAGTACGTATCAATGAGATTGAATTAACTTCTCTAAGTCATAAAGAGTTACAAGAAAAACGTAGGAAGATCGGAATGATTTTTCAACACTTTAATCTGCTCTCCTCTTCTACGGTGGAGCATAACATTGCTTTTCCACTTAAGTTAGCCAAACGTTCTACTACTGTAATAAACCATAAAGTAGATGAACTGCTTAAACTTGTAGGGCTTGAGGAACATCGGAATAAATACCCCTCTCAGCTTTCAGGTGGACAGAAGCAACGTGTTGGAATTGCAAGAGCTTTAGCAGCAGATCCAGACATTCTACTATGCGACGAAGCTACATCAGCTCTTGACCCGCAGACAACGAGTTCGATTCTACAATTGCTCTCTGATATTAATCGTAATTTAGGTATAACCATTGTCTTAATTACACATGAAATGCAAGTCATACGATCGATATGTGATCGCGTCGCAGTCATTAATCAGGGGATGATCGTTGAACTAGGTAATGTAGCAGAAGTTTTCCTACATCCTACCCATGAAGTCACGAAGCAGTTTATTCTTGAGCTATCTGATTCTGTAGAACAGAATTCATTCTTATATTCATCAGATTATCCGCACCAACTTGTGAAAATCACATTCTTGGGTGAGCATACTTATTATCCTATTCTTTCTGAAACTGTACAGGCAACAGGAGTTACCTTTGCCATTATGCAAGGAACGATTTCCAAGATGAAGGATGTTCCATATGGTCAGTTAGTCGTTTCATTTCAGGGCGATACGCAAGCCGTTGAGCAGACGATAGAACAATTAACGAATCGCGGTCTGCATGTGGAGGTGATGAAATGAGTTTAGATCTGTTAAGCTCCATTAACTGGACAGATATTGGACAAGCAACTATCGATACCCTAATCATGCTGATTTTCTCTTCCTTATTTACTTTTATCATTGGTTTACCGATTGGCGTCCTTCTATTCTGGACATCCAGTAAACAAGGCTTGTCACGAGTCTTATACAGAATCGTATCCTTTATTATTAATATTCTGCGCTCTGTACCATTCATTATTCTAATGATTGCGGTTATCCCTATTACTCGGCAACTCGTTGGAACATCGATTGGGGTGCAAGCCGCGATTCCTCCACTTGTCTTTGCAGCTACACCATTCTTTGCGAGACTTGTGGAAACTGCTTTGCGAGAAGTTGATCGAGGTGTTATCGAAGCAGCACAAGCAATGGGCGCATCGAATATGCAGATCATTTTCCGTGTACTGCTTCGCGAAGCTAGACCAGGCTTATGGGCAGGAATAACGATTACGACAGTTACCCTCGTATCCTATACAGCCATGTCAGGATTTGTTGGCGGCGGCGGATTAGGTGATCTTGCAATACGCTATGGTTATCAGCGTTTTGATACTACGGTTATGGTAGTGACCATCATCATCCTGATTATTCTTGTACAACTGCTCCAAATGACAGGTGATAAGCTTGTCACTCGTTTCACCAAAAAATAAGAAATCACATCTAAGGAGAGATTTTCATGAAAAAACTATTATCCGCCCTACTCGTAGCCTCCCTGCTACTGATTACAACCGCTTGTGGTGGAACTAAGGAAGGTACAATCACCATTGGCGCTACTGCAGTGCCTCATGCTGAAATTCTGAATATGATTAAGCCCATACTCAAAGAGCAAGGTGTTGATTTAGTAGTCAAAGAATTTACCGACTATATACTACCGAACACCCAGTTATTTGAGAAACAGCTTGATGCGAACTTCTTCCAGCATGCTCCATACCTAGAGTCACAAAACAGAGAAAAGAAAATGGATCTCGTACCCGTAATCGGTGTTCATGTAGAGCCATTCGGAGCGTACTCTAAGAAAATTAAAAATATCAATGAGCTAAAAGATGGCGCAACCGTAGCGATCCCGAACGATCCTTCGAATGGCGGTCGTGCCCTTCTATTACTTGAAAATCAAGGTCTGATTAAACTTAAAGCTAATGCAGGCATTGAAGCTACTCCAAATGATATCGAAGTTAACACTAAAAACTTAGTAATTAAAGAGCTTGACGCGGCAATGCTTCCTAGAGCGCTTGATGATGTTGAATTATCACTAATCAATACGAACTATGCTCTCCAAGCAGGGCTTAATCCAGTGAAGGATGCTCTGTTCATTGAGGATCAAAAATCCCCTTATGTGAATATCCTAGCCGCTCGTCCTGACAATAAAGATTCTGAAGAACTACAGAAGGTTGCCAAAGCACTTACTTCACCAGAAGTAAAGAAATTTATTGAAGAAAAGTACCAAGGTTCCATCGTTCCAGCATTCTAATGTAGAACTTATCCTTTCTTCATAAATGAACAAAACCTCGAAATTATGATGCTGATTATCCAGCATAAATATTTTCGAGGTTTTTTAGTGTAAACATCTTCCAATACGAACAAATGTTTGTTATAATTAAACCAAACAAATGTTCTTATAAGGAGGTATTAATGATGAAAGTTTGCTACAATTTTCGTTTTATCGATGAGGAGAATGAATATAATTGGAATGACCTTACTTTCAAGTTCTATCGGGAGGGTCATGTTGTGATCATTGACAATGAGTCAGGAAATCGTGTGCATCCGAAACAATTGAAAGGTAAAGCGTTAGATTTCTATATTCGCAAACGTATTTATCTCATTAAGACAAACCTACAAGAACAACAACTTAAATATGCGTAGATCTATATTCACAGTTCATCACATGATCATTAACAATACCTACACCTTGCATGAATGCATAGATAATCGTGGATCCAACAAAGCTAAAGCCGCGTTTCTTCAGGTCCTTGCTTATAGCATCCGATAATGGAGTTGAAGCTGGAACCTCACTTAATGACTGCCACTCATTAAGAATAGGTTGATGGTTCACATAGCTCCAGATATAGTGATTAAATGAACCAAACTCTTCTTGAATACGAATAAAGGCCTGTGCGTTATTGATTGTTGCACGAATTTTCAATCGATTTCGCACAATCCCTTTATTCTGCAATAGCTCATTGTACTTGGCTTCATCATAGCTCGCCACCTTGTGGACATCGAAGTGATCCAACGCTTCTCGGTAGTTCTCACGTTTCTTCAGAACTGTGTACCAACTCAGCCCAGCTTGGGCTCCTTCAAGAATAAGCATTTCGAATAGCTTAACATCATCATGAACAGGCACTCCCCACTCATGATCATGATAATCTACATATAGCGGATCTTCATTTACCCACCCACACCTAACTGCCATACCAATCAACACCTTTCATAACGATCACAAGAATAGAAACTCATGTTCGTATCTTAACAGACAGATGTTGTTTTTGTCGATTCCTTTTTTTGATGAATGAATCTTACAATGATGCCTTGACTAGTTGATAGCAAGCAAGTTTCCCCTAAGGAAACTTTTATGGCAAAAAAAATTGCAACACATGTGTATTGAATAAATTAGGTGAATGACTCATATCTATATTCACCATTATTATACAATACAACAAAGTTGCAATAGATCTTAACTTGTCTAAACTTTATTCTTAGATATACGATTCATGCTTGGGTTATATTCCGACGCCTTCGTAGAATTCAATGTTATTGCCTCTTCCAATATGGATGCGTTATTCTGACGATTTTTTATTTTTTCCGCTTTATTCTTCGGCATTTTGTCTGTCACCTCCATTCGATCCTCACATAGTTTGCTATGAACAGACATTTCGTATGTGTCGAATCGATGGTGAGCAGATCGGATTGTGCGCTTACCCAGGAAATACTTCGCAAGGAAATATTCAATTTCCCGTTGTTTCAGATAAGCTACAAGCTCGGTATGAAACCCGCCAATTTAGTGCAATTTAATTGATGTGCATCATATTGGAACATTAGCGATGCGAACCATCAATTGAAGGAGGCGAATACCGTGCCGGAAAGTCAACAACATCAAGAACCAATTAAGCACGCGGAAGAACATGCAGAAAGTGCAATTATGGCAGCACAACGTGCTGAAGCAATGCTTCATGATGCTTTAATAGCAGCTGATCCACAGCAAATTCAAACTGCACAAGCAAGAATAGAGCAAACGAAACATGATATTGTGGAAGCTCGTAAACATATGGTTGAGTTTAGTACTATGGAGCCATATGCACAGCAGCTATCTTCCAAATCTGAAGATTTACATAAAGCTTCGCTTGATATGGAAGTAGCAACTGACAGATCCAAAATGCCGAAACAAGTGAGATAATGGATCACAGTTCCACACTACCTGATCTTCGGTGTATGAATCCCAGCAATACAAAAGATAAGAATGATGCACTCAAAACGTAAAACAATGAAGCCAGTGACACATAATTAAGCATAAATCCACCGATCAGAGGTCCTACTAAGCTGCCGAGACTAAAGTTCACCGAAGCAATAATATTCGCTTTAGGTAACAATTCTTTCGGCAGTATATCTGCCGCATACGCCATACCAAGTGAGAAGAAGGAGCCAACCATGCCTCCGCCTATTACGAATAAGGTTCCGACTATCCACACATTTGCACCTGCGAATGGAACTAGTAAAAATGCTGCTGCACCAATTGTTCCAGTAACCAGTAACACAGGTTTACGACCAAGCTTATCACTCCATGTACCAAGCGGCAATTGCAGGATTAAACCACCGATACCAATTAACGGCAGCAGGATAGCAACAGCTCCTTCCGTAAACCCAGAGCGCAGTCCATATACAGGGAACTGTCCGTTCATCGACGCTTCCATAAATCCATAGAGGATCGATGGAATTAAGGCAAACCAAGCAATTCGAATCACATTGGAATAAGTTTGGTTAATCTTTTTGGTACTTTTGACGGCGAAGCCTTCTTTGGAATCAGGCATCTTAACAACGAGTAAAGTTAGTACCAATAAATAACAAAATGCTAATACAACGAATGGTACCCACACTCCGTGTTTAATAAGTGGGATTCCGAATGGTCCGATGGTAAACCCTAAACCATAAGACATGCCGTATAAGGAAATGTACCGTCCTCTACGATCAAGTGGAGCTGAAGCAACAACCCATAATTGGGAAGCAAAATGCAGAGCACTGTCTCCTATTCCTACAAGTAATCGAAGGATAAACCATATCCATAAGTTTTGTGTAAGAGGGAACATAACGATTGAACCTATAACAAGGATCATACCTGCTACAATGACAGGCTTAAAACCAAATTTTCTTGTTGGTTTCTCAATAAAGAACATCGTTCCTAAGATACCGATATATAATCCAGCGGCGTTCAATCCATTAACCTCAGGTGAAACACCTGCTTGTTCTAATATGATCGTCAATAGCGGTAATAATAAGCCTTGACTTGATCCTGCTACAATGACGACTAATAAAAGTAAAATAAGTTGCACTAATAATGACTTCCTTCCAAGTTTATAACGATTACAGAGTTCATAACACACTTAATCCGGGAAGAGCTCTGCCCTATCTAATCGATCAACCACATTTTGCAACTTGTGATGAGCTGGAACACGAAACTTTGGATCTAACAATATTCGAAGCCTCTTGATCCAAGCATCAAATTCAGCTGTAGCTGCAAATACGTTCGCATACCAATCATTCATATAGACAAAATAAGGTCCAGGATACTTCTCTGTAAGAAACGATAGCAACGTATTCAGCGGGGTATACTTCTTACGTTTACCTTCCCACTGATCAATCACATAATGATTTTGTATATGAAGGCTTTCGATTATCGCTTGTAAGTTCTTGATCCGCTTATAATAAGGATTGTCACAAGGAAACTTCATACGTTTAAGCGTTTCTTCATGCTGAGGAGCAAATACGACCTTAGCAAATGATCGTTCATTAGTAAGCTCAAACAATCTAGTCACCTGCTCCTCCTCCCAATCATCGAACGAATCTAACACAAATAACGTCCCTTTAACCTTTGACTTAGGCTCCTCATAACCAAAAGGGACTGTAATATTGTCTCTAGCCATCGTTATCCCAACCACCTTTCGAATACCTGTATCTAGATTAACCTACCATCGTCATCATCATGCCATGAAAACATTTTCGTTTATAGCCCAATTATTATATAATACAACATGTATTCCTAAAATAACTTTATTCTCAAAGGAGACGAAATCGCATGAGAGATCCGCGTTTACAAGTATTCGCTAAGAATATCATCAATTACTCCGTCAACTTGCAACCAGGCGAAAACGTTCTAATCGATTTTATCGGCATCAAAGATTCTGAACTACTGAAATGCTTTATTGAGGAAGCACACAAAGCAGGCGGTCATCCTTTCGTAGACATGAAAGATCCTGCTGTCACTCGTTCCATCATGTTAAACGGTACGAAAGAGCTATTCGAAAGCATGGCTGATATTGAATTACACCGCATGAAGAAAATGAATGCTTACATAGGTGTTCGCGGCGGCGAAAACATCACAGAAACTTCAGATGTTCCTGAGGATCAAATGAAGATGTATACGCAAATTTATGCCCGTCCTGTAACTGATCAACGTGTGAACCATACGAAATGGTGTGTTATGCGTTATCCAAGCCCGTCAATGGCTCAGCAAGCAAATACGAGCACAGAAGCTTTTGAAGATTTCTACTTCAATGTATGTAATCTGGATTACAGTAAAATGGCAGTTGCAATGGATCCTCTTGTTGAACTTATGCACAAGACAGATCGCGTTCGTATCGTGTCCCCAGGTACGGATCTAAGCTTCTCCATTAAAGATATTCCAGCAATCAAATGCTCCGGCTTACGCAATATTCCAGATGGTGAAGTATACACCGCTCCCGTAATTGATTCGGTCAATGGTGTTCTTTCATACAACTGTCCTACCGTATACTCAGGTACATCATTTGAGAATGTTGTGCTTCGTTTCGAGAATGGTAAGATCATTGAAGCCACTGCGAACAATACCAAACGTATCAATGAAATACTAGATACAGATGACGGAGCTCGTTATATCGGTGAATTCGCGATCGGCGTTAACCCTTATATCCTGCATCCAATGAAGGATACCCTATTCGACGAGAAAATTGCGGGATCCTTCCACTTCACACCAGGTCAAGCTTATGTTGTTGCTGATAACGGTAACCGCTCCTCAGTACACTGGGATATGGTTCTGATTCAACGTCCTGAATACGGCGGCGGAGAAATTTACTTTGATGATGTACTCATTCGTAAAGATGGCTTATTCGTCATCCCTGAGCTTGAGTGCTTGAATCCTGAGAACTTAAAATAGCAATTAGTAAGAAGTAAAAGCAAGCTCCCGTATTAACGGTGAGCTTGCTTTATTTGTCATATGGATAAGAATCATTTCTTGACCTGTGTTTGTTAATTTATTCCACTCTACTTTTGGCGTAAGAAGCAGATCCAATAACGCCACCATCATCGACCAATTCACCTTGCACGATTGTTAGGCGATCCCAATAGTTGGGAATCACGTTTTGTTTAAGCGTTTCTCGCATTGGAGCATATATACGTTCCCCTGCTAGCGAAGCTCCGCCACCAATTACAATACAATCCGGGCTCATGAGTGAGACAACAGCTGCTAATCCCTTACCAAGTAGCTTGCCAGTGTGCTCCATAATTTCAATTGCAAGCTCATCACCTAAGTCATAAGCTTTAGATACATCTACCGCAGTTAGCACAGCGTTAGGATCTTGTACTAGCTTCTCCTGCATGATGCTTGTACGTCCTGCTGCTATTGCTTCATTCGCTTGTCGTGCAATACCTGTTGCTGACGCCACTGTTTCAAGACAGCCTTCCAAGCCGCAGCCACACAGATGTGTCTCGCCTTCCATCCGAATATGGCCGACTTCACCAGCCATGAATCCGCCACCATAGAACAGCTTGCCGTTAGTAACATATGCTCCTGCAATGCCAGTTCCTAGCGTAATTCCGAATACACAATCGAACCCGCGTGCAGCTCCGTTCATTGCTTCACCATACACATACATGCGGACATCATTATCAATAAATACCGGTTTACCAGTCAATTCTTGTAAGTTGGCCGCAACAGGATAATCTCTCCAGCCTAGATTAGCCGAGAATAAACATACGCCTTGTAAGGGATCAATAAATCCAGGAGAACCCATGCCAATACCATGCAGATCATTTTTATTCACACTATGTAATTCTAGTACTTCATCAACCATCTCTGCTATTTGACCAAGTACATGCTCACTACCCAAATGTGCTCCAGTCGGTCTCTTCACTTTGCCAATTAAATCCATCTCATTGTTTAACAAACCACATACAATATTCGTACCGCCAAGATCAATTCCAATCCAATATTTCATCTCATTGATTCCTCCTGCAGCTACTCATTTTATCCGTATTCAAGCAACCAATAAATTCACGTAATTCTGTTACATTCGGAAACTATTATACGGATTAAATCACCAACCTGCAATATAGTAGTTTACTGTCATAAGGAAGCATGGTCTGACCCAGGAGGAGTTGCTGGAGAGTTGACTGTCTTAGAAGAAATATATCGATTCATCCATATGAAGAAAATAACAGCAAGGAACATCGGAATCACAAGTAATTTTAACGAGAATAGGAGATTAGTTTGATCCGATATCATACCAGTTACCGTTGGACTCGGAACATCGCCAATAATATGCATGATAAATAGCATTAACGCTGTCGCCGTATTCCATATTCGAAGTTCAGTAACATCATATAGGAGAGCTAATATGACCCCAACATGCCAGAATAAGAAGAATATCGATATACCTATTAATGGTATATTAACCCACTGAAGCCCCATTAACAGAAGGATACAGCTAATAATCATCGATATTGTAATCACATGTATGCGCGCGCGAGGGTTATACTTGTGCCAATAATCAGCAATATAACCGCCAATTGGCACCCCAATAAAACCAGAGAGAGCGATAATTGCCCCTAGTACAAGCCCAGCTGTGTCAATCGAATAGCCTAGTTCTCGTTGCAACAGCGTAGGGCCAAAGAAAGATAGCGCCCCAAAACCATAAGATATCATAGCGTAACCAACTGATAATAGTATAAAAGGCTTATTTAAAAATAATTGCTTCACATCGGACAAATTGATTTTCGTTCCTTCTTGATTGGAAGGAAGCTTTTGATGATCGGGATTACGGTCAAGCTTCAATCTCCATGTGAAGAAAGCTAAGATTAGTCCGGGGAAACCAACGATCAGAAATGCAAATTGCCAGCCGAATTGCAATCCAATCGCACCACCAGCAAGTACACCAATTGAGCTTCCGATTGGCATTCCGAGATTAAACAGACCCATGATACGAGCTCGTTTACTCTGCACATATAATTTGGATAGAATAGTTGAACCTGTTGCGACGAATGCAGCTTCACCTACACCAATGAATGCACGAAATACATATAAGGATTCAATTGACCATGCAAAAGCAGACAGTATCGTAGCTGAACTCCACACCACCGCACCAATGGCCGCAACCTTATGTGGCTGCCAACGATCCGACCAGATTCCAAAGGGCAATGCAGTCAATGCATAAGTAATCATAAAAGCTGTGCCGAGTATACCTAGCATTTGATCTGTAGCGTTGAAGCTTTCTTTAAGCAGTGGTAATACGGCGGAAGTAATTTGGCGATCTAAATAATTCATGATGTTAAGTAATAAGAAAAGATAGAAAACATTTCGAGTTTTCAGATAAAAACCTCCGTTCATTATCAGATAATGTTCATTAAACTCTTGTATGTATATGGAATATGTTACATGATGTAATAGTTTTGAAGATAATGAATAGATGTGGAAAAGAGGATGGAACATGCCAAATGTTTGGACACATATCATTTATAGTGAAGAGCTTCTTGAGGAAGTAGGACTCACGCATATCGTGGCAGATCAGGATTTGAAGCAAATATTCAATCTCGGTTACCAAGGCCCTGATGTCTTATTTTACCATAACTTATAACCTTGGCGTAACAGTTCTTTTGCATCCTATGCTTCAGGTAAGCCTTGTAATAGCTGTCTAGGAATTGTACATGTCAACTCAATGATTGGTTAGTCAATCTGCACCAATTTAATGTACGCACATAACCTGTATTACTACAGGCTAAAGCCTACATGGAGGTGTGTGTATATGGGAATTGAGTTAGTAGGAGTACACTGGCTGTACGTCCTATTTATCGTACTCATTATCGGTTTTATGGTGATGAGAAAAGATACAACTCTGATTTGTGTAGCAGGTATTTTCCTCATAGGATTAATTGCAACACAGTCATTACCAGATTCGGTTTCAGGCGTATTTGACTCTTTTATTTATGCCATTAAGGAATTGCTAGGAACCATCCTAGTCATCTCCTTAATCGTCGCAATGAGTTCGGTTCTAACCAAAACAGGTATCAATGAAATGATGATCACACCATTCACCAAGTTAATCCGGACACCTGGACTCGCATTCTGGGTAATCGGTATTCTGATGATGATCATTTCTTGGTTCTTCTGGCCTTCCCCTGCGGTTGCACTGATTGGTGCAGTTCTGCTTCCAGTAGCCGTTCGAGTTGGACTCCCAGCCCTTGGGGTTGCGATGTCGATGAACTTATTTGGACACGGAATTGCATTGTCAGGTGATTATGTAATTCAAGGTGCTCCGAAGCTTACTTCAACAGCAGCAGGCATACCAATAGGAGACGTCTTAACGGCATCTATTCCCCTCGTAATCGTCATGGGGGTTGTGACAACAATTACCGCTTTCTGGTTCCTACGTCGCGATTTGAAGAAAGGCGTATTTAAGAACGAATTATCTACACTTAACCCTTCTACTGTAAGCGCTTCTAAAGAGTCTTATGGAATCTCATTAGGGACTAGAAAACTGTTTGCAATCCTTATTCCACTTCTATTCATCGGCGATGTTGTAGCTATGGTGCAGTTAAATCTACAAGGTGGCGACGCAACAGCACTTATTGGTGGAACATGTGTGTTCATTATGGGCCTAGTAGCTCTTATTGCCCATAAATCGAATGGACTTGAGAAATCAACAACTTATTTACTCGAAGGGTTCCACTTTGGTTTCAAAGTATTCGGCCCCGTCATTCCCATTGCAGCCTTCTTCTATCTGGGTGACTCTGCTTTCTTCGAATTATTCGGTAAAGTATTACCTGAAGGTTCGCAAGGCATCGTCAATGATCTCGGTGTCGCATTAGCACACTCGGTTCCTGTGAATACAGCGGTCAGCAGTATCACGCTGACAACAGTTGGTGCCATTACCGGACTCGACGGCTCCGGTTTCTCTGGTATTTCACTCGCTGGCTCCATCGCTCATTTATTCTCCGTCGCGCTTGGCTCCGGCATTGCCACACTTACTGCACTCGGACAAATCGCTGCAATCTGGGTCGGTGGCGGTACTCTCGTCCCTTGGGCACTTATCCCTGCAGCAGCGATCTGCGGCGTTAGCCCATTCGAGCTTGCTAGACGCAACCTCAAGCCAGTTGTTATCGGATTGTCTGTCACAACTGTGTTTGCCATGTTCCTTATTTAACGAATACGGATCCAAGAAACACAGATCCAAGAAACGATGAGGCTGTTCCCAAAGTAGATTCTTTCTACTCTAAGAACAGCCTCATTAGACATTGATTAACTAGATAAGTTCGCTTTATTTCAAACTTCATATGAATTGATAGTAATTTTCCATCGAAAAAATCGTACAACCCCCGCTTAGTGGAAGGTGTTAGAATCAGTGTTCAACGATACTCCGCTAACTAATACAACATTAACCGGAAACCATCCCGCTATTTTCAGCATACTTGAGGATTCAGAGGGATTAACTGGAATTTATCCTGTTAATTCTGGTCTTTGAAGCTAGTCTCGCCAAATACCATTTATTTACAGGGAGTTATTCCCGCTAATCTAATTGATAGAAGGAAGTTGGCGAGAATAGCGGGAGTAAATCCAGTTATTGTAGAGTCGCTTGGACTGAAAACTATTGATGTGATAACTTGTATGAACAAGCTATGATGAATATGTGTACGTTAATCGATTAATGATCTCGTACAAGTATAAGACTTGCTGAAAATTCACCCCAACCAGTTAATGATATCCATCGTCGACTTGAAACAATCGGATTTCAAGAAATCATCCTCATATTTCTCACTACACATCATCGGATGTCTACTCTCTTTTAGAATACCAGCTTGAAGTAAGCGTTTATTCGAAATCGCTTCTTTGCCCCATAAGAACCAGACTAGATCAGGTCTCGCTTCCGAAATAAAGGCTAGCACTTGATTCGAGAACTGTTCCCAAATTTCTTTATGACTATTGGGCTTGCCTACCACGCAAGTAAAGGAAGTATTCAAGAATAGAACGCCTTGCTGTTCTAACGAATCAAACCATTTGTCAGGCTGTAAAATAAGGAATTCTCCCCTGCTTATTTCACCCTGGATCTCTTTAAAGCCCTTGATATCCTGATAGGCGTTGATCTGGTTGTATGACTTATGAATCAGTCTAACAATGTTCTTCAGTGATACCTGACGGAAAGTCGAATTCCAATCGGACAAGCCACCAACTTCAAATGATCTTCCCGTCGCAACGCCTTGAGCAGGATACACATCCTGTCCAAGCCAAATAACTTTCACTTGACTCAAATCGATGGTCAGAAATCTGAGAATAACCTCAGGACGACTTGGATTCCGATTCGCACCAAGCTCCCCTTCAATCTCTAGTATATGATCAATCATCTGGTTAGTCATAAAAGATTCCCAAGACGGATGTATATATTCCGGGATTAGCATAAGACTAGTTCCGCCTTTCTAGTTCAATTCATTCATTATTCATTGTACTTATTTAATATAATTAATCATTTATCATATTAACTTCTAATGCGCCAGTGCTCTTGTTTTTCAACACTATACGGCCATCTGAAGACGAACCATCCTCACTCTTAAACTTCAGCTTCGCTGTTTCACCCTTGGTAATCAGTGCCTTCACTTGGGCATCCGTTAACGTGCGTCCACAGCTTTCCTTCCAAATTACAAAAGTGCAACCAGACTTATAGTGAGAACAGCCGTATCCTTTTTTGCCCATAAAAATAGCCCCGCCACAACCCTCTCTTGGACATTGACCCACTATACTCACATTCCCACTTACTTGCGCTTGAGTAGTTGATGATGTGGCTTGGGATTGCCCACCTGCCGCTTGCTTGGCGCTTTCCCGGCTTCGGGATGCAGCAGCTTGTCCAACTTGTCCAACTTGTCCAGCTTGTCCAGACTGTCTGGATTGTCCATCTGCTTGCTTAGTTCCAGAAGCTCTGCTCTTAGTTTTGTTAGATTTACCATCTTTGTCCTTACCGCTAGCACCACGATCCTGTTCACCGAAATCTGCCTGCGATGCACCTCGCTGTGCTTTGACTTTATCTACAATCACGCCAGCAAATCGCTTCACTTGCTCAATGAAAGCTGTATCCGTTGCGTCGCCTCTTGCGATCTGATTCAGCCTTCGTTCCCACTGGCCAGTCATTTCTGGAGATGTTAGTAGCTCTACACCAGCCCCACGAATTAGTTCGATGGCTGTTCGGCCTTTTTGGGTAATCATGAGACGCTTACCTTGCGCATCGATATATCCAACAGTTTTGAGCCGCTCAATTGTAGCCGCACGTGTTGCTGGAGTCCCAAGCCCTGAGTCCTTCATCGCATCTCGGAGTTCCTCATCCTCTACAGCCTTACCTGCGCTTTCCATGGCCTTGAGTAACGTACCTTCTGTAAAATGCTTAGGCGGCTGCGTCTGCTTCTCCTTGATCTCCGCTTGATAACAATGTGATGGATCGCCCTGGATCACAGAGAAGGGTTCGGATACTTCTGTTTCCTCTTCCTCTTCTTCCTCCTGCTTATCACCCTTTGCTTTACGCTTGTTGTTCTGCTTCGTTTGCTGAAGATCGTCATAGATGACCTTCCAACCCTTATCTAGCAGTTCTTTCACATTTGTCTTAAAGGTTTCCCCGCTTACTTCAGTAAGTACGGTATGAGCCTTGTATTGCGCTGGCGGATAGAACTGTGATAAGAACCTGCGAATGATCAGATCGAACAGCTTATTCTCATCGGGTGTCAAGCCTGATGCCTTACGACCTGTTGGCATAATCGCATGGTGATCCTCGACCTTCGATGGATTACAGATCGACTTGTTATTCTTATTGACTATGGAACGGTCTGCGCCTCTAACTAGAGCATCATAGCTCGTCCCTTGGAGTGAAGCTAACGCCTTATGCATCTCAGGAATATTCGCCTCATTCACATAGTTGGAGTTCGTACGTGGATAGGTAATCACTTTGTGCTTCTCATATAATGCTTGTGCAGTATCCAATGTTTTCTTGGCTGAAAAGCTATATCTCGCGTTCGCATCCCGCTGTAATAAAGTTAAATCGTACAATTTAAACGGATATTCTTTGGTATCTTTGACCTCATACTCCCGAACATGTCCCGTCTTACCATCAACTTTCTTTAGAAGCTCTTCCACTTTATCCTTATCGGTTAGTCGCTCACCCTGCCACATCCCGTGATACTCTGTCTCATTCTGCTTGAAGGAAGCTTCTAAATCATAGAAAACAAGTGAATCGAACGATTCGATCAGCTTCGTTCGGTCATACAGAAGCGCAAGTACAGGGGTTTGTACTCGTCCTACAGATAATAAAGTATTGTACTTTGTCGTGAAGGCGCGGGATCCGTTCATTCCGATCAACCAGTCCGCTTCACTTCGAGCCCTAGCTGCATTCGTTAAATTCAAGAATTCGGCGCCATCCTTAAGTTCTTCAAAGCCCTTACGTATTGTCTCAGGTGTCAAATCCGATATCCATAGCCGTTTAACAGGCTGATTCAAGTTTAAATAGCGTGCAATCAGCGCAAAAATATGCTGACCCTCACGCCCAGCATCACATGCATTTACCAGCGAATTACATTGTTTAGCTAAATCACCGATAACCTTCAGTTGGTCCTTCGTTCTCTCATTCGGTACTAAACGAAATTCATCTGGGATAATGGGTAAATGATGAATGCTCCATTTTTTATATTTATCGTCATAGGCGTCTGGCTCTGCTAGTCCAATCAAATGTCCAATCGCCCAAGTTATAATGTAGGTCTCGCCCTCAATATGCGTACGTTTATTTACAGCCCGTGGCTCAATAGCTGCTGCGATATTCCGCCCCATATCAGGTTTCTCGGCGATTACGAGTACTTTCATAGAATAGGTAATCCTCCTCAGCTCTTTCCAAAGAAAAGCGTTCTTCATCAGCTTTCACAAACACTAGTTCCTTATATTATACAGAATAAATGCCGCAAAAAGATAGAATACGACATGAATATGGTCCCTTTAACCCAAATACCTTATTAATCACGGGTGTTACCCTTTGGATTTTTCGTAATTTAAGAGGTCGCAAGAATGATCAGGACTTAACCTTAAAAGAAGATATAATTATCATATAGACCTCCTGATCACAATTGTGTGAGGGCGGTTTTGTCTTACCGACAATTGATTTGATCAACATTTCCTTTAGTGATATAATGGATCTCTTTCCCAAATAAAAATAGAGCAGATGAATTCGAAGAACGTCTTTCGAAAAGCTCTTAGGAGGTAACTGAGCTTGGAACAACAGATTCAAAGTGCCTATCAAGAGGAACTAAGTAAACTTGAGCAAGTAAATGCAATTATCGATGAACAATTGCGAATCTTGCAACAGACTTCACGTTATTATGGACAGGATGTAACGGAGCAATTGCTTGATTCGATGCGTGAAGCGTCGAAACAATCCTTGGCTGTTGCTACGGTTGAGCCTTACTTCGGCAGACTCGATTTTATCGAATCAGGAACTGAGCAAGTAAAGCCGCTTTACATTGGCAAAACAGGCGTTCAACATGATATCGAAGGCGAACCACTTGTCATTGATTGGCGCGCTCCTATTGCCAGCATGTTCTATTCATTTACCGGCGGGGATTTACCTACATCCTATGAATCGCCTGAAGGTATGATCGAAGGACTTGTGTATCTGAAGCGCAATATGGTGATCCGCAAAACAACTCTACAACGCGTTGTTGACACGTATAATCGTGCAAGTGACAATGCAGCCATTACAGATGAATTCTTGCTCTACCGACTTGGCGAAAATAAAGATAATCGTTTACGCGATATTGTCTCCACCATTCAAGCTGAACAAGACCTTATCATTCGTTCCGCTAAGAATACGGCACTCATTATTCAAGGCGTCGCAGGTAGTGGTAAAACAACCGTTGCCCTGCATCGACTTGCTTTCTTATTGTATCAATATCGCGAGAATATTCGCGCAGAGCGAATGATTATATTTGCTCCAAATAGTATGTTTCTTGACTATATTTCGGGCGTCTTGCCTGAACTTGGGGTAGGCAATATTCAACAGACCACCTTCGCTGATTGGGCGCTTAGACTGCTTGATCAAGAGGTCATCTTGAAGGATCCCGCTGATTCATTAGAATATTGGTTTGCTATAGGACCCAAGCGGCCTCAGATGAACGATCTCGCACCAGGTCGTGCCAAAGGCTCTATCAGCTTCATGAAACATATTGATGAACAGTTAGCCAATTACGAACAACAATTTGTACCTTCTGGCAACTTTGAGCCATGGGATGGAAGTACATTACCTGAGCTTACGATACGTGATTGGTTTGATAAAGAATACAAGCATTATCCACTTATGAAGCGCTATGAACGCGTAGTTGCAAGGATTAAACGATGGCTTGAAATGCAGTTAGACCGAGCTTCATCTGCTAATGCTCGTAAAGAATTAAAGAAGAGTGCTAATCAAAAGCTACGGACTTATTTGAAGCGATGGCCAGTTCATACGCCATTTACCTTTTATAAACAAATGATGAACGATCCTACTCTATTCAAAAAAAAACAAGTGGATTTAGAAGATTTAGCGCCGCTTGTATATATCAGGAACTTCTTTAATGGAATCGAAAGTGATGATCGGTTCGATCATACGGTGATTGATGAAGCACAAGACTTCTCTCCATTCCAAGTAACCTTACTTCAGCAGCATACACTTAATCAATCTTTCACCATACTTGGTGATCTATCACAAGGAATTCATGCGTATCAGGGCGTTACGAGTTGGGATGAGCTACGCGGGTTATTCCCTGAGGATCAATTTGGTTATTTTGAATTAAAACGAAGCTATCGCTCAACGATGGAAATCATTCATTTTGCCAATGCAGTCCTGATGGCAATCAAGGATCAAACTACTCTTGCTGAACCTGTCTTCAGAAGTGGTGAATCCGTTAAAGTGATTCAGCTCTCTGCATCTGACCGAATATCCTATCTTACTCGTACAGTAGAACAGCTTGCTTCTCGGAATAATGATACAATTGCTCTAATAGCGCGTACTGCTAAAGAGTGCATCAAGTTACACACAGCGCTAGAGCAAGCAGGTCTTAGTACATCTCTTATCTTACCGAAGAACAAACAATATGCTGGAGGAATCTCCGTTCTGCCAGTCTATATGGCCAAAGGACTTGAATTCGATGCTGTCATTCTGATTGATGTAGATCCCGTCAATTATGAGCAGAATGATCATGATGCTAAGTTGCTCTATGTAGGTTGTACACGTGCATTACATGAGCTTGTCGTGGCGCATAATGGAACTCCTTCTCCGCTGGTCAGCCAAATACCAACTGACCTATATAATCAAATCTAATCAAAACAGGCTCCCTTTACAGAATGCATCTGTATAGGGAGCCTTTCTTCCTAATAAGTTCTGAATGTTCGCGTACGTGAGTTCAATGAAAGCCTCTAGAGGAGGAGCTAACCTTTTTTACAACAAAAGATCCTCAACTGTACGAGAATCTTCTTAGCTTTCCATTGATTAAACTCCCTCATTACCGTTCGTCATATAGGTATTGAATAAATCCTTTTCAAGCGCCTGTTTTAATTCTAGCGTTTCAGGTCCAATATTGCTAACAAATCGATTTAGAATTCTACCATCTCGTGAAATAAGGAACTTCTCAAAATTCCATTTGACCTCATTCTGTTCAGGACTTTGCTTGGTCAGGAATTTATAGAGAGGATGTTTATCTTTACCCACAATATGAATCTTCTGAAAAAAATCAAACTTTACGCCATATTTAGATAGACAAAAACTTATAATCTCGTCCATTGTTCCTGGCTCTTGTTCGCCAAAATCATTACAAGGAAAGGCCAAAACTGCAAAGCCCATTCCTTTATACTGCTCATACAATTTTTGCAAACCAACATATTGATGTGCATATCCACAATTAGAAGCCACATTAACTAACAGTAAGGTCTTACCTGAATACTGTTCTAACGTAGTTTCTTCACCATCAGCTTTGGTAATTGCAATATCGTATATTCGTTCCATAATTCTCCCCCTCTAACGGAATTGTCGAATATTATATCTATTATCATAGCATATTAATTCTTAGATTTCAGTTAATTTCGACAAATACCGTTATTTGTTCACCCAACCTCCTTTCATGGATTTTAAAAATGGGATCGCAGATTAGTGGTCTATCGAACTCGTGCAATTACACGTGCAAGAGAAGAATCGGCTTTGATGTGAAGAGGTAGAGCTATAATTTCAAATGATTTAACATTCAGTAGAAGTTCGACATTGGTTAGATTTTCTGTAATCAGAATTTGGTTCTCGAATAAACACTTATGGATCTCAAATGGATATTTATCGGGTGAAGGTGTATCTAGCCCAATCATTTTGACTTGTTTTCTGACTAGCAATTCTGCGAATGCTTTCGTTAATACCGGATAATCCGTAAAATATTCAGGCTGACCAAATAACTTACTGTGACCAGAATATAAGATCACGATTTGCCGCTCTTTGATTAATTGCTCGTACTCTTCCTTGTAATCAATGATGGTTTCTTTAGATACATCTAACAAACATCCTTCACCTATAAATGTCTCAAGCGCAAATTCATTCAGATACGTGTTAGTGTCTAGCAGATGCATAGGACCATCGATATGTGTACCAGCATGCATATTGATAGACAATTGATGATTGTTATAATAATCCGTGCTAATATGCTTCGATTGGATCAATGCAGTTTCGGAATCCCCTGGATATACTGGCAAGCCGTTCTGAATGATGTGAGTTAGATCAATAATCAATCGATGAACCCTCCCTATGTTACTCCACTAAATGTCGATTCTCATAAACTTTTATCTGTCCTACTGCTTCAAATCCGGCTTTGGTATAAATTCCAATCCCATCTAATGAGGCTAGAAGCACACAAGTTTCGGTAGGTTGTTTCTTAGCTTCTTTCAATAAATAATGAAACATCGCAGTCCCAAAGCCTAGTCCTCTTGCTTCCTCTCTTGTTGCAATATCATAAATACCCATACTTTCTTGAGTTAAAACTAATGAACCCGTAGAGACAACTGTATCTTGATATGTACCTATATATAGTTTGTAATTCGAATCTTTCCAAAGAGGCAACGACGAGATTAGCTCATAATACAATTGAACCGATCGGGCTTCTTGTGATTCACCGAACAAAGAAGACAGTACATCTCCAAATAGCCTAATATCAGAAGAAGTACTGACTTCTCTTATAGTGAATCCTTCAGGCAGATCAGTTATCGGCTTTATCGTGTTTAAATTGGTCCTCATTGCCATATTGATTTCAGCCTCAACTAAACCAATTCCTTCTAACAAATGAACGATTCCGCTATTCACTTCCTCCCCTTCATCCCAAAACCATAGACCCATAGGGAACTTCTTCGCATTATAATCTTGGATTTCCTTCACTAACTCCTTATGCGATACATGTGAAGCTTGCAGCAGTGTAATGTTATTAAAGGTATCTGATGGTAAACCACAGTCGGTTTTCACATAATCAGGTGTTTCTATTGCGGTCATACCTTTTATACGATTTGTAATATATATATTCTTATATTTAAAATTATCCATGATTAGTTTTTGATTATCATGATGAGTATGCATCTCTATAAGGACCCCTTTGTTCTTAACCAATAAATTGAATGACGAGCTGATTAAACTTGTCACGCTCTTCCCAGAATGCTCCATGACCACTGTATTGGAATGGGACAAGCTGAGAATTTCTAATTTTCTTATTTAATTCTTGCGCTTGTGAGAATGGTATTACTTTGTCATGAATGCCGTGAATGATTAAAGTAGGGACAGCTATTTTATCAAGATCTTGGTATAATGTCTCATCTCTTAGTAAGACTATTACTGCCGCAGTCGACCAGCTTGCTGCCTGCATCCCCATTTGAAAGAACCAGTCCGAGAAGGGAGCGGTTATATATTGGAAAAAAAAGTCATCCGTTATTCCACTCATCATCTTGGCACGATCATTCGATGTTTCAGTCAGGAGTTGATTGGCAGTAGCTGCTGTAAACCCAGTGGGAGCGGCAGCATCAATAAGGATAAGCTTAGATACTCCGAAGCCTTTGTGCCGAGACATATAACGAATCGCTATCGATCCTCCAGTGGAGTGTCCTGCGAGTGTAAAATTGTCTAACTGCAGTGCAGCGACTACAGCTCTAATATCATCTGCAAGTCTGTCATAATTGTACCCATCGAACGGTTTATCAGAATTACCGAACCCCCTCCAGTCAATGCCTATACACCTAAATCCCATTTTGGGAAGAACATTAAACTGATATTCAAACTGCTTATGGCTTAATGGCCAACCATGGATAAATAGGATTGTCTTATTCCCTTTAGGATTAATATCCTCAACATATATTCTAACACCAGGTTCAACAATGACATAATATCCCACATTAATTCCTCCTGTTTTATCTATCGATACACTTCATTTAAGTAACTTTTGTAATGTAGCAGGATCTGCTGCTCGAGCTACCTTCTGAGCAATCACTTTATAGCCTTCTGCATTCGGATGCACGAGATCATCAGACAACAATTCAGATTCACGATGCAAAAAACCATTATAAACATTCACATAAATGACTCCTGATCTCTTCAAGGCCATTGTGTATCGATTAAAACGGCGAATCCATTTATCAGCAATCGGAATCTTAACTAATGGATTATATAATCCAACGAATAAAATCAAATAATCCTGAGGTTGTTTGGCTTTAATCTCATGAATTGTTGAAACAATCTGCCGAGAATGAACGACAAAATGGCGCAAAGCAGTTGTTAAATGATGAAATTGCCCTTCCATAAAAAAAGGAATAGCAGCCTGTATTAAATCATTTCCTCCAGCAGTGATGGTGATCAGCTTCGCATGTTCCACGCTATGACGAATAGATTGATCCACTCTTAACTTATTAAGTAATTCACCCGTTGTTGCACCTTCTGTTCCTGATTTGATAAGCGTAATTCTCTTTTCTAGACACTGTTCAAGATAGCAATGATAAATAGGAACGAAGCCTTTACCTGCTGGTGCACCAGTACCTGCTGTCAATGAATCTCCAAAAGCAAAATATACAGCTTCCCTGCTCATGAGATCCTCTCCCTAAATTTATTTATTATTACACATATATTCATCTGACTAGTTGTTCGATTCGGTGGTAGTTACAAAAAGAATCCGTTACAATAGACTTATAACGAAATCAAATCATTTAAGCGAAGGAGTTACCAAGTTATGAAACAAACTATTCTCCAAACAATAGATACCCATGCCGAACGATTCAAAGACATCTCAAGATTTATCGGTGAGAACCCTGAACTTGGACATGAAGAATTTCTTGCTTTTGAACGATTAACAAATGAACTTGAATATCATGGCTTCAAGGTGGAACGAGCTGTGCTCGATATTCCGACTGCATTCCTCGCTACATATAAGTCTGCTAAGCCAGGACCGACGATTGCTTTTCTTGCCGAATTTGATGCACTGCCTGAGCTTGGTCATGCCTGCGGTCACCATTTAATTTGTATGATGAGCATAGGCGCAGCTGTTGGTCTGAAATCCGTCATAGATGAAATAGGTGGTACCATTCGAGTATATGGAACACCTGCCGAAGAAACCAAGGGGGCTAAAGTCCCTATGGCAGCTGCAGGGCTGTTCAATGATGTTGATGCTGCACTTATGGCTCACCCCTACTACACTTACGAGCAGTCTGGTGAATCTCTCGCGATGGACGCTATTCAGATTGAATATTTCGGTAAACCTGCGCATGCCGCGGCTAGTCCATACGAAGGGGTTAACGCGTTAGATGCCGTTCTACAGCTCTTTAATTCAATTAATGCATTAAGACAACAGCTTAAAAGCGATACACGTATCCATGGTATTATTACAGAAGGCGGCAAAGCTGCGAATATCATCCCAGATTATGCTGTCGCACAATTCTATGTCCGTTCCGCGTCTCGCATGTATACAGATGAAACAGTACGTAAGGTACTTTTATGTGCAGAAGGAGCAGCTCTTCAGACCGGCTGTACACTTAAGACAAGTAACTATGAATATTCGTACGATGAATTGCTGACTAATCGAGCATTATCCGATACTTTTAACCGTAATCTGTTTGCAGCAGGTATCAAAGAAGATGAGATCGAAGTGGGCAAAGATCATGGTTCGCTCGATCTTGGCAATGTTTCCATTCACTGCCCGACGATCCATCCATTTATGAAAGTAATTGATGCTAGACATCAGCTCCATACAAACGAGTTCCGTGATTTGGCTATGTTAGACCGTGCACTCGATGCGATGGTGTTCTCCGCTAAGATGCTTGCATCAACCGCATACGATGTCATTACTGAGCCAGGTTTACTTGATACCATCAAGTCCGAATTTATATTGAAGAGCAAAGCTAACTAGGCAGTAAGCTAATATAATCATTCTCGTGTCCCAAAAAAAGCGTCGTTACCAAGAGTGAGTCCCCTTTAGTAACGACGCTTTTATATTAGCCTATTGCGTGAAATACAAAATTCAATAGGAATAGTACTGCAATTACAAACAACGGAATGCCTACTTGCTTCCATTTGCCTGTAGCTACTTTTAATATCGGATACGCAATGAAACCAAATGCAATACCGTCTACAATGCTAGATGTCAGCGGAATAGTAGCGATAACCAAAAAGGCAGGAAAACCTTCTGTGAAATCACTAAAAGGAATGCTCTTGACACTTTGAATCATGAGTCCGCCCACTAGAATGAGGACAGGCGCAATTGCAGTGTCTGGTATCATTTTAATAAATGGAATAAAAAACAGCGATATCAAGAATAAAAATCCTGTCGTTACTGCCGTAAGACCCGTTCTACCTCCAGCTGAGATTCCAGCTGTACTCTCAACAGCAGGAACACCAGGGCTACTACCCAAAAGTCCAGAAATAACGACGGATGCCGAACTTGCTTGTAACGAACGGTTAAACTTCTGCGGTTGTTTCAGCATATCTAACTGCCCGTGAATCAGCCCCATGTTCTCAAAAACGAGTACCAGTACAATTGAGAATGTCGCGATCCAAAATATAATGGAAGAAACACTACTAAATGACATTGCACCAATTACATCCAAGGAATCAATGAAGTGACTCGACGCAACCGAGTTTGACTTGTCAATTTGGCCGAATATTGCAGCTAAAAAGGTCCCAAACATAATTCCGATCAACAAATTACCTGGAACATTACGCACAAATAGAACTAGTGTTACTATCAGCGTTACGACAGTGAGAAGAACCTGGACATTACCGAAATCACCGATCGCGACTAAAGTCGTTGAACTTGCTACGACGATTCCGCCTTTTTGTAAACCGATAAAGGCAATAAACAGACCAATACCTGCTGTTATTGCTTCTTTTATCGAATTCGGTATCGCTTTCTGAATAAGTTGTGATAACGATGTAAACGCAATAATCATGAAGAGTATACCTGAAACGAACACCGCGGCCAAAGCTTCTTGCCAGCTAAGACCCATCCCTTGCACAATCGTATACGAAAAAAGGGCGTTCACTCCCATTCCCGGTACGATAAGGATTGGACTATTCGCCCAAAGACCCATGATTAAAGAGCCTACAAAAGCCGTTAAAGCAGTTGCTATAATTCCAGCTTCAAAAGGAACTCCAGCATCAGCAAGTATCGAAGCATTCACTACGACTATATATATAACCGTAATAAAAGCAACACATCCAGCAATAAATTCTTGTTTCACATTAGTATTATGTTCTTTTAATCCAAAAAACCGATTCATCATCTATCGCAAACCTTCTGTTTACAGCCCCTCACCCACCCTAACAGCGCTTATAGCCGTTATGACGCAATTATAACAGAATCATGTAAATTCTGCATCTAAATAAGGAAAATCAGAATATTCACATCTCTAGATTCATCCGAATAGAATCTGGCTATTTCTCTTGTCTAATAAATAGACCTACGCCAATTAATAATAGAATACCAGCTGCAAATTGAATCCAAGTTATTGTCTCTCCGAGCAGATAATAGGCTAGGATTGTTGCTCCGAGCGGTTCTCCGATTACACTCATGGATACAGTTGTAGCTTGCATATATTTAAGCAACCAATTAAACAGAAGATGACCGAATAACGTCGGTATAATGGCTAATAGAAGGAATAGTACCCATTCTGAAGGTCCATAATTCCATAGCGAATACCCTGCAATTAGATTATAGATTAATAGAACGATCCCACCGATCAAGAAGACCCACCAAGAATAGACGAAGGCTGATATGTGAGTACGTAAACCTTGCCCCAGAATCATATGTATAGCAACCGCGATCATACCTAGAAACGATAAGAAATCGCCTAACAAAGCATCCCCCGAAAAACGAAAATCTCCCCATCCAATCATCATAGCCCCTATGATCGCGATGAACATAGCAATAAGTGCGCCGCTACTTGTCTTATGACGGAACACTAGATAAGAACCAAGCATAACGACTACAGGTTCTAATGTGAGAATCGCTGTCGATGAGGCAACTGATGTATACCGCAAAGAAGCCATCCACAATAAAAAGTGCAGTCCAAGGCATATCCCCGACCACACTAATTTAATGTAGGATTTTGTCGTAATTCTCTTCATTTCAGGCCAATATTTAATTAAGAATGGGGACATTAACAGTACCGTAATGAGTAAGCGATGTGAAGCAACAATAGATGTTGGTGCTGCCGACCACTTAACCAATATAGCTGAGAATGAAATTGCAGCGATCCCAATGAACAATAGAACAGATACGGGATAGCGTATTGTTGTTGTTGTTAGTGTACGTTCCATCTACTAATCCAATACAGCAGCTATATGTTTAGCAGTGACTGACCAATGAGATGAATTCCATTCAGGGTATTTATTTTTGATGTAGATGATTTGAGGAGATGCGTGCTTCACGTTCAAATCCTCTGCAATTTGATTAGATACAGGTCTTGATTCAATTACCTTCACCAAATAATAGTTTACTTTCTCATTCGGCTTATTCTCCAAGTACTCCTCATACTCTTCTAAAGCCGAAGCAGATACTGGACATGTCGTACTATGCTTAAGCACAACAACGCCTGTATTTTGTGATTGTTCAAACACCTCTTGCCATTCTTCTACAGTATGTAGTTCTTTCCATGTTGCCATGTTCCTTACCCCTCTCCGTAATATCCTTGATATAACTTTTGTGTTATGGTCTTAGAAAAATTGCACCAGCGATCAAAGCACCTATGATTCCCCACACAACGCTTACCCCAGTATATTGCACAAGTATAAAATAGACAGCAGCTATAACAAATGGAATAAAAGCAATAACATCCCCGCTTGTTGGTCCAAACACATACTTAGCATAATCAAATGCAAGCATTGCAAACATGACAAAAATCACCGGTTGGATGCCTCTTATCATTCCTTTGATAACAGGGTTATTCTGTAGTTTATTCATAGCAAAAACTAGTGCAATCATGAGTAATGCAGTTGGCAATACGACGGCTCCAATCGCAACAGCTGCACCTAACCATCCTGCAACTTTATAACCAATATAAGCAGACAACTTAGTAGCAATTGGTCCCGGCATCGCATTGGCAAAAGCAAGAGCTTGCCCAAACTCGTCCTTGGTCAGCCATTGATACTGTTCAACAGCTTCATGCTGATACAGCGGAATAATGGAAGGACCTCCACCAAATCCAAGCATTGTCGAACGACCAAATCCAACGAATAATTCCCATAGCTTCATCAAAATGTACTTATCTCAACTTTCTTTTAGACTATCCTTATTAGAATACACCATCCGAGTTCTTTTCTACAATATGAGAATTTCTCTTAAGGGATAAGATTACCTACAAACGGCAAAACATACAAGTACAGCCAAGTATTTGGTATCATAATAGAACAAGGGAGGTGTTTTATGTGGATAAGAAGAACATCGAACAACAGCTTGCTGATACATTGAATGAAGAAGAGATAAAGAAGAATAATCTCGAGCTGGATGCAATCAGACAACTAAGTCCCAAGTATGAAATTCGACATATAGCTAAGCATGATCCGATTGTTGAAGAAACGAAAATCATCCGTTCAATTGCAAAAGAAGTGGATGACCGTTACGACGAATATATGTCAAGAGTGAATCCCAAGGACAAATAACCAACATCAGTACTTGAAAAATTGTAATGGTGCCGATAGATGACCGCTACGTGGACGGATTGTCCTTACGATCGCTGTTGCCCCCAGATTTCTTGATCGTATACCGCTTATAGCGGTAGAAATCCGGTGGCAAAGGCGAACGATTCACTTCTCCAGGACAATTCCGTCCCCTCCTCTACGTTCTGCATATGGTTCTGTCTTGAGCAAGCACTGATTATGATTCAGAGGCAGAATACTAACTTACAATCTTGTTTTTATCCTGCTCTTCTTCGAGTAGCTTACGTCTAAGGACTTTGCCGATCATAGACTTTGGCAGTGAGTCACGAAATTCATAAATCCGCGGTACTTTAAATGCAGCAAGGCGCTCTCTGCACCAGAGGTTAAGCTCCTCTTGATTTGTTGTTTGTCCTTCTTTAAACACGATATAGGCTTTGACGGTTTCACCCCGATATTCGTCAGGGACGCCAACTGCAACAGCTTCCTTGATCGCTGGATGTTCAAACAATACTTCTTCAATTTCCCTAGGGTATACGTTAAAACCACTTGCAATAATGAGATCCTTCTTTCGATCAACAATCGAGAAGAATCCATCTTCATCCATTTTGCCTAAATCCCCCGTATATAGCCACCCATCTCGTAATGCCTTATAGGTTTCTTGCGGTCTATTCCAATAGCCCACCATCACCTGTGGACCTCGAACAATGACTTCACCTATCTCTCCTAGTGGCACCTCAACACCAGTATCTGAATTTACAACTTTAGCCTCAGTATCAGGATATGGAATACCTACAGTTCCAATTTTGCGATGTCCCCAAACTAAATTAGCGTGAGTAACTGGAGAGGTTTCCGTCAAACCATAGCCTTCAATCAGTTTACCACCGGTTAGTGCCTCGAAGGTTTCTTGAACCTCTAGTGGAAGCGGGGCTGCACCTGATACACAAACTTTAATCGAAGATAAATCATACTCGCGAATTCGCGGATGATTAATTAAAGCAATATACATCGTCGGAGCCCCAGGAAAAATAGTTGCTTTCATGGATGAAATCGTTTTCAACACTGTCTCGACTTCAAACTTTGGCAATAGAATCAAGGAATCCCCACGTAGAATGGCCATATTCATAAGTAACGTCATTCCAAAAACATGAAAGAAAGGTAGGGTTGCCAAATATCGTTCCTTCCCTTTCTCCGTGTTATAACACCAACGCGAACTTTGGATTGTATTGCTGACTAAGTTGTAATGCGTCAACATTACTCCTTTGGAAACACCTGTTGTACCGCCTGTATATTGCAATAATGCCAATTCATTCTCAGCATCTACTTCTACACAAATCGGCTTACTCGAAGCGGATTGCAGTAGCGTTCTGAAGCTAAGGATTTGATCCGAGTAATTTACATTCAGATTATACCCATCTTTTTTGGCAACAACAGGATAAAGCACGCTTTTGGGAAAAGGTAAGTAATCCTTGATCGATCCCACAATGATATGTCTAAGATCCGTATTTGCTTTAACAGCAAGCACTTTGTGATGAAGAATATCAAGCGTAATCATAACGATAGCCCCAGAATCGGCCGTTTGTAACTGCAACTCTCTCTCTGTATACAGCGGATTCGTCTGCACAACAATGGCCCCGATCATCAAAGCCCCGTAATACGCAATTACAGAATGCGGACAATTCGGTAGCATGAGACCGACTCGATCTCCTTTGCGAATACCTAATCCATACAAGGCGTTAGCAAATCGATAGCTTTGTTCTAACAATTGTCCATAAGTAATTTTCTTGCCCATAAAATACATAGCGATCTGGTCAGGATTTAGTTTAGCCGATTTGACCAGAATTTCAGCGAGGTTATGTCTAGGGTAATCGATATGCGGAGTAATTTCTTCTGGATACCACTTGTGCCAAGTCATTTCCGTAGTCATGATTGTTCATCCCCTTCTCAATCAAGATCTTTACAGAATGTGTTTAACTCCAGTAGTCTATTTACTTTATGCATTCAGATACTCTCTATTTATTTCGCTGTTAATCCAAATAAACCTGTTATTTACAAAATTATGAAAATATTTATTAAAAAGAAATCGCCGGTTCTAGAATCCGGCGACATCGTTTATTGATTTGGGGTCTGTTTAAGGGTCTGACTGTCTAACCAAGCAATTAAATCCTGAGTAACTTCCCCACGATTAATTTCATTCAACATCTCGTGTCTCCCGCCAGAATACAGCTTATATTGAACATGTTTTAATCCAATTTTCCTATAAAGCTCTACTAAGTTCGGTATTCCTTTGCCCATATTACCAACAGGATCTCGATCCCCACCAAATATGTAAATCGGTAAATCTACAGGTATGATGTCCATATTCTCAGTCTTATGAATTTCTCTAAGAGATTGCAGAAAATCACGATAAAAACCTGCTGTAAAGCTGTGAATGATCATGGGGTCTGCTAAATAAGCATCAACTTCCACTTCATCATGGCTAATCCAGTCTGCTTTTGTCCGAATCGGTTTAAATTTACGATTATAGTCACCGAATGTTAGACGATAGAGCAGTTTACTGTAATAGCGATCACCGCGTTTGGAAGCTTGGCTACTTGCTATAAGATGACCGATGATAAGCTCGGGCCCTTGCTTTCCATTCGTTCCAGATAGGACGATACCGTCTACCTTCCCAGGAAACATGTACATGTATTTTTGCGTCATAAAGGAACCCATGGAATGACCCATCAAAAATAAAGGTAGTGAGGCTGGCATTTCTTCTCGAATGATATCCGTCACCATTGCTAGGTTACGTACCATCCAGTTAAATCCATCCGCACCGATGTACCCTTTATCTTCTTCAGAGGCTGTATGTCCATGCCCACGATGATCATTCGCATATACAACATATCCTGCTGTTGTTAAAGCTTCTGCAAGCCTTGTATAACGTGCCGCATATTCTCCCATACCATGAGCGATCTGTACGATCCCGCGATAATCTGATGGCTCCAAGTGATCTGGCGTCCAGCGCTGGACATGAATTTGAACTTTTTGAGGATCGGTTAGGGTAAATGTATCTGTTCTCAAGTTGTTCCTCCTTTCTTATGCTATATGTATTATACCGAAAGAAAATTATATGTTCCAACTACACCATTCATCATTCGATCCTTTTGCCTTCATCAACCAATCGCCTGTAACTTGCAGTAATTCACCGACAGCCGCTTGTGAGGAAAATGTGTGATCTGCTTGAAAAATGAGATGCGATTCGGATCGACACCGTCAATGCTTGTTACATAGTCCAGTATACTGCGTGTTTGGGTAATTAGCTCGTCCATTCCACTCATTCCATAATCGCCAGTACTCTCTCCACATCCACCGTAATCAAATCGAAGAACCATGAAGCCAAGCGCGCTCAAATGGCGCGCTGCTTTGACGAATAATCGATTTACCCCAACACGAGAGCCGATGAATCCGTGGCAGATAATGATAATCGGCCACGAACCATCACACATGAGTAGCTCTTTGTTAACTCCTTCATCAGGCTCATGAAATGTTGCGGCTAAATCTACTTGCGATGTATGAATAATCATTGATTGTTCCATTGTATGAACCCCTTTTGTATATGAATGCTCTCTTCTAAATTCTATCTAGTGTTTACGAGTTTCCAAGCGATATCGCCACTCTGCTCTTTCATGTTATTCTCAACAGCATAAGATTCCTGCTGATTAAATACATACAATCTATGAATCAGCACCTGAATGCGATCTCCTAACTTAGGCGTTTCTCGTTCTAGTGTTCGATATGCGACCAGGCTTAGCCCACATACCTCCACTTCGACCTGCCAGCTATGGCCACGAAAGGTTACATTGCGAACAATTCCACTTTCAGTAGCTGCTAGATGTGAAATTTCATGCTCATAGCCAATTTCAACGAACTCTGGTCTTACGATCGCTTGACCCTGATCACTTATACTGTCAAATCCTCGTAGGGATGATACATCCTGCAGAATACTCGTTTCACCAATAAATTCCGCAACAAATGGCGTCTCCGGGTATTTATAGATTACATATGGAGCACCCTTCTGTTCAATTTGACCCTTATTAATAATCATAATTTCATCAGCTACTTCAACAGCCTCATCTTGATCATGCGTGACGAATATCGTCGTAATGCCAAGTCGATCGATTGTTTCTTTCAGCCAGCCTCTTAGTTCCTTTCGTACCTTTGCATCAATTGCAGCGAATGGTTCGTCAAGTAACAGCAGCTGTGGTTCTGGTGCTAAAGCTCTAGCGAACGCAACCCGCTGCCTTTGACCACCTGATAACTGTAAGGGTAATCGATGATCTAGGCCTGTTAGCCCCGTTAAATCTAATAACTCATTCACCCGTTTATTTATTTGCTCCTTGGAACGCTTCTGAACCCGAAGTCCAAAGGCGATATTCTCCTTCACTGTCATATGCTTAAACAAGGCATAATTCTGAAAAACGAATCCAATATGTCGCTGCTGAGGCGTCAAATCATTTACCCGTATACCATCAAAAAATATTTCACCCTCATCTGGATGTTCAAGTCCAGCTAATATGCGGAGAATTGTTGTCTTACCACCACCACTTGGACCCAGAAATCCTATTAATTTTCCATTATTAATCTCAAAAGACACCTGATTAGCTGCTAAGTGGGTACCGAACTGCTTCGTAAGACCACGAACTTCGATATGCATCCTAAAGTTCCCCGCTTTCTTTCAGTAATTGCTGCGTTCGCTCAGCTTTCCATTCAACCAAGCTTTTGATCATCATCGTCATAACTGCAAATAAAACTAGCAGAGAAGCGATCGCAAACGAGGCAGTATACTGATACTCATTGTACAAAATCTGAATATGCAAGGGGACTGTATTCGTTAGTCCCTGAATATGTCCGGAAACAACTGAGACAGCGCCAAACTCACCTATCGCTCTTGCATTACACAGTAATATCCCATAAATTAATCCCCATTTGATGTTCGGCAATGTTACTTTCCAGAAAATTCGCCACCCCTTCGCTCCAAGCGTTGCAGCAACCTCTTCCTCCTGTGTACCTTGCGACTGCATCAAAGGAACTAATTCCCTTGCCACGAGCGGAACTGTCACAAATATAGTAGCAAGAACCATTCCTGGAAGTGCAAAAATAATCTGGATACCATGCGCTGTTAACCAAGGCCCAAACCATCCCCTTATTCCGAATAATAAGACAATAGCGAATCCAGCAATGACGGGTGATACCGCAAGAGGCAGGTCGATTAGTGTCATTAACAAGCTTTTGCCACGAAATCTGAACTTAGATAAAGACCAAGCCACAGCGATACCAAACAATGCATTAAGCGGGACTGTTATGACCGCAATCTTAAACGTTAATTTAATGGCTTCCCAAGCATTCTCATCGATCAAAGCGTCGAAGAATATGCCTATTCCTTGCGATAATGCTTGCGTAAACACCATTAGAAGCGGCAATATGAGCATGACAAGCAGGAACATACCTGCAATTACAAATAGAACCCATTTGCCTAAGTTGCGATCCTTTTGAATAGGGCGAGCGATCGCCATAGCTTCACCTCCATACCATTAGGCCTTTAGTTTGTTAGACGCTTGCTCGCACGTCTTTGCATATAATTCGTCAACAGGAGTAAGACAAAGGATACAACGAGCATGACAATCGAAATAGCTGTTGCACCTGCAAAATCAAACTGTTCGAGCTTTGTCATGATAAGCAGCGGAGCAATTTCTGTATGCATGGGCATATTTCCTGAGATAAACACGATGGAGCCATACTCTCCAACTCCCCTTGCAAACGCAAGAGCAAACCCTGTTAACAGAACAGGAAATAACTCAGGTAATAGCACTCGGATAAATACACGTATCCTAGATGCTCCTAGACTTGCAGCTGCTTCTTCCGTTTCGGGATCAAGCTCTTGCAGAATAGGTTGAACAGTTCTTACAACAAACGGGAGTCCTATAAAAGTTAAGGCTACGATAATCCCAAGAGGTGCATAGGCAACTTGAATACCTAGTGGCTCCAGAAAACTACCTAACCAGCCTTTGTGTGCATAGAGTGTTGTCAGTGCAATGCCAGCAACAGCTGTAGGGAGTGCAAATGGCAAATCGATTAATGCATCGATAATTCGTTTACCAGGGAAAGAATAACGCGTTAGGACCCACGCTACGATAAAGCCAAACACGACATTAATTACTGCCGCAATGAAAGAAGTCCCAAAGCTTAATGCATACGAAGCAAGCACTCGATCTGTCGTCGCAATTTTCCAAAACTCATGCCAAGTAAGTCCTGCTGCATAGATAAAAATCGCAGCGAGTGGTAACAGAACGAATAAGCTAAGATAAGTAATCGAAAAGCCCATCGATAATCCGAAGCCGGGCAAAATTGATTTCTTAGACCCTCTGCCAGAAATCTTAGTTTTCATAGATCTCATCAAATATGCCCCCGTCTGCAAAATGCTTCTTCTGCACCTTATCCCAGCCACCATAATCAGGTTCATCTAAAGAGAATAGCTTAATTGTTGGAAACTGACTTACATATTCTGCTGCAACACCAGTCATGCGAGGGCGAAAATAATGTTCAGCTGCAATCCGTTGCACTTTTTCGGTATACATGTAATTCAAATAAGCTTCTGCAGCCTTACGTGTTCCCTTATTGTCAACCACTTGATCTACTACAGCTGCAACTGGTTCTGCGCTAACAGAAATTGATGGTGCAACCATTTCAACATGTCTTCCTGGCTCATGAACAGCCATCAAGGCTTCACTCTCCCAAGCGATAAGTACATCACCAATCTCTTGCTCTAAGAATGTGGTCATGGAGTCACGAGCGCCCGAGCCTAAGATGGGTACATTCTGATAAAGCTTCGTCACAAACTCTTTAGCTTTGGCTTCATCACCGCTAGATGTCTGCAGCGCATACCCCCATGCACCCATATAGTTCCATCTTGCACCACCAGACGTTTTGGGATTTGGAGTAATGACCTTTATTCCTGGCTTTGTTAAGTCATCCCAGTCTCGAATCTGCTTCGGATTTCCCTCACGAACAAGAAATACGATTGTCGAAGTAAATGGTGATGCACCAGTAGGAAATTTAGTTCGCCAGTCCTTATCCACTAAACCAGCAGATTTCACGCGATCCAAATCATACGACAAGGCTAGTGACACAACATCTGCTTGTAATCCGTCATTGACTGTGCGAGCTTGCTTACCAGAACCACCATGAGATTGTCTAACTGTGACCTTCTCCCCAGTTTGGGCTAACCAATCAGCAGCGAATGAGGTGTTCACATCACGAAATAATTCTCGTGTAGAATCAAAGGAAACATGAATCAATTCTATGGATTTGGAAGGCTTATCTGGGTTCGATTGACCTTTATCCTGGTAACCTTGCCCATTGGTTGAATTAAACTCGCATGCGGTTAAAACAATGAATACAATTAAACAAAGAATATATTTACCACACACGCCAAAGTTAACGTATCGTTTACGAACCCGAATAGCAAGCACACCCTTCCTATGTGTGTTTGGGCGATTGACCCCATTGCATTAGCCTATGTCGGCACTTACTAAACGGACAATACTATAGTTATCACATCTGTTTACTCGGAATAATATTAGCATGAATTAGACTATTTTTCCATATCCAAATTAAAAAACTCCAATTCACCTTTGAAAACATTTCAAGGTATGAATTGGAGTGAAATCATTATAGTTCAGAACTACTGCATAGCAGCGCGTTTGCGCTTGCGCTCCTGATACCGTTCTTCGCCAAGCTTAAATAAACGTTCTTCCTCTTTCGTTTCGGGAATAACAGCTGGAACTGGTGTCGGTTTATCATTCTCACCTAGTCCAACGAAAGTTAATAAAACAATTAGTGCTTCTTTCTTAACGCCTGTGTGTAAATTTTCAACTTGTCCAATAACTTGAATTTCCATGGATGACCGATGTGTATAAATCACGGATGCAGTTAACTCAATCGCTTCTCCAAGTCCAACTGGGCATAGAAACTGAGCTTCACAAGAAGCTGTAACGACTCCACGTTGACTATGACGCATGGCTGCAATTGTTGCAACCTTATCAACAGATTGAAGTAACTGTCCACCAAAAACAGTTCCATGATAATTGGTCTGTCCTGGCAATATAATATCCGTATAAACGGATCTTGAATGACTGACTGATTTGGCTTCGTTGTTCATAATTGAGGCTATCCTTCTTTCATAAAAAAAAAGTTAAGACACATTAGGTAAACACCAAATGTGCCTTAACTCCATATTAAACTATGTAGCGAATAGTATCAATTCTTATCCTTTTGTAAAAGCTTCATATTCAGCCGCCGTAAGCAATCCTTCAAGTGCTTCTGGGCCACTCAATTCAACCTCAATCATCCAGCCATCGCCATAAGGACTGCTGTTGACTAGCTCAGGAGCATCTTCTAGCGCACTGTTAACAGCTGCAATCTTGCCTCCTACAGGGCAATAAATATCCGAAACCGTCTTAACCGATTCCACACTTCCAACACTATCATCTTGTGCAACCTTCGCACCAATTTCTGGCAATTCAACAAATACGATATCTCCAAGCTGATGTTGAGCAAAATCTGTAATTCCAATTCTAACCTTTGTATCCGATAAAACTTCTACCCATTCATGCTCTTTCGAGTATAATAGTTTTGATGATACTTCACTCATTTTAATCCGCCTCCGTTTTGTGATTTCGATATAAGGTTAAATCAAATAAAACAATAAAGTCAAGTTATATGTGTTTCAGGTATTGACAAAATGTTCTGGTAATCGTAAATATAGAGAGTAGTTATTTGTTCAACAAAATTTTTATAAGATTCAAATAAATATTGCGGATGATCATACAGGGAGAGATTACGACAAACGTAACGCCGAAGGAGTAAGCCCCAAAACGGGTGAATCTCTCAGGCAAAAGGACTTGTATAGGACGCATCTCTGGAGAGCTTTGCTTGATAACAGATCAAGTAAACACCCATGGGGAAACTTGACGCATTTAAACATGTGCGTAGGGACACTCTCAGGTACAAAGGACAGGGCAAAAAGATCGCATCTCGCATGCGCGCTTTTTGCTCTTTTTTTATTGACTAAAAAAAGTAAAGTGAAGGTGATTCCGGTGCTAAAAAGAACGCCCCTATTTCCGATTTACTCGGATTACGATGCTCGTGTAATAGATTTTGGTGGATGGGAGCTTCCTGTTCAATTCGCTGGGATTCAGAAGGAGCATACTGCAGTTCGAGAGCAGGCTGGTTTATTTGACGTTTCTCATATGGGGGAAGTATTAGTCTCAGGTAGTGACTCCATTGCATACTTGCAGCAGCTTACTACCAACGATGTATCAAAACTGCATAATGGTCAATGTCAATATACGCTCATGTGCTACCCAGACGGCGGTGTTGTTGATGACCTACTTGTCTATCGCATGAGTGAGGATGCTTACATGCTTGTTATTAACGCCTCCAACATCGATAAGGATATCGAATGGATGCAAGAAAATTTACAAGGAGATGTTCGCTTAAACAACATCTCAGACGATACTGCTTTACTAGCTTTACAAGGACCTCATGCTATCCAAATTTTAAGTAAGCTTACGGATACACCTCTAAGCGAATTAAAAACATTCCGTTTTTACGAGAATGTGCAAATCGCAGGTGTGAAAGCACTCGTATCACGTACTGGATACACCGGTGAAGATGGTTTTGAGATGTATATTGACGAAGCAGATGCAATTACACTCTGGAAGAAGCTTCTGGAAGCTGGAGAACCTGATGGTCTACTCCCTGTGGGACTTGGAGCGCGGGATACACTTCGTTTTGAAGCCAGACTGCCACTCTATGGGCAAGAATTATCTAAGAGCATTACACCGCTTGAAGCAGGGCTTTCCTTCTTTGTTAAATTAGACAAGGCTGAGTTTAATGGACGCGAAGCTCTAGCAGCGCAGAAGTTAAATGGGATCCCTCGCAAGCTTGTAGGCATTGAAATGATCGGTCGCGGAATTCCGCGGAGCCACTACCCTGTTTATTCCACTGATGGCAAGCAGATTGGTGAAGTAACAACAGGTACGCAATCCCCAACGCTTAAGAAGAATATTGGCCTTGCTTTACTAGACTCCTCCTACTCTGCTCTGGAGACAGAAGTCGATGTTGAGATTAGAGGTTCAATGGTTAGAGCTAAAGTGGTGGCAACACCTTTTTATAAATCAAGTCCGAAAGGTTAGAAATCCCTATTCTTTCGTCGTACCACGCTTAAAGATGCTAGGGCCGCATGTACTAGAATTTATTTAACTAGGGGGAGAACTTACGACATGAAACATCGTTATTTACCGATGACTGAGCAAGATGAACAACAAATGCTAGAAACGATTGGCATTCAATCCATTGACGAATTATTTGCAGATATTCCGGAAGAAGTAAGGTTCCAAGGACGTTTGAACGTAGCTGAAGCACTTGATGAAGGTGCACTCCTACGCTATATGCGTAAATTATCTGGTAAGAATGCTGATTTTGATCAATATGCTTCTTTCTTAGGAGCTGGTATCTATGATCACCATCTACCAGTAGTTATTAATCATGTAATTTCACGTTCTGAATTCTATACAGCATACACACCTTATCAGCCTGAAATCAGCCAAGGTGAATTACAAGCCATATTCGAATTTCAATCTTATATCTGTGAACTAACAGGTATGGCTGTAGCGAATGCTTCGATGTACGACGGGCCGACGGCGCTTGCGGAGGCCGGTGCACTTGCTTGCGGCGCTACAAAGCGTAAGCGCCTGCTCGTCTCCCGCGCTGTCCATCCGGAAGCGCGCCAAATCTTGGCGACGTCGGCAAGAGGCCTTGGCCTCGACGTCGTAGAGATCGCTTGTGAGCAAGGCATCACAAGCGCAGCCGACCTCGCGTCCAAGCTGGACGCGGACACTGCCGCTGTCATCGTACAGTCGCCGAATTTCTTCGGCGTACTGGAAGACCTAGCGGCATTCGAGCCGCTCGCGCATGACGCGGGCGCCTTGCTTGTCGTAAGCGCGAATCCGCTCACGCTAGGGCTGCTTGAAGCGCCGGGCAAGCTCGGCGCTGATATCGTCGTCGGCGATTGCCAGCCACTAGGGATCCCAGCTTCGCTTGGGGGCCCAACTTGCGGCTACTTCGCCGTCGCTGACAAATGGATGCGCCGTATGCCAGGGCGCATCGTCGGTCAAACCGTCGATCACAGCGGCAAGCGTGGATTTGTTCTCACGCTGCAAGCGCGTGAACAACATATCCGCCGTGAGAAGGCGACTTCGAACATCTGCTCGAACCAAGCCCTTCTCGCTCTATGCGCGTCTGTGTACCTATCAACGCTTGGTAAGAGCGGAATCCAAGAAGTTGCTACGCTTAACGTACAGAAGGCTCACTATGCCGCTTCACGTATTGCAGCTTCAAATAAGCTATCACTTGCTTACGAAAGCAGCTTCTTTAATGAGTTCCTCGTTAAATTGCCAGAAGGAACTGACGTACAGCAATTGAATTCCAAATTACTTCAATCAGGCTTCATCGGAGGTTATCAAATAGATAAGGCTTTCCCTGAACTTGCAGGGCACATGCTGATTGCAGTTACTGAACAACGTTCCAAAGAAGAAATTGATCAATTTATCGAATGCTTGGAGGTGCTCGTGTAATGACACAGCTTGCTACTGAATCTATTCCTGCAATTAAGCACGATAAAGCGCTAATATTCGAGCTTAGTCACCCTGGCCGCGTAGGCTACTCCCTACCTGTTTGTGATGTTCCAGAGCAACAGCTTAATGATCTCATTCCTGCGAAATTCCAAAGACAACAGCCTGCTGAGCTACCTGAAGTATCTGAAGTGGATGTCATTCGTCACTATACAGCGTTGTCCCGTCGTAACTTCGGTATCGATAACGGATTCTATCCGCTGGGTTCTTGTACGATGAAATACAATCCCAAAATTAATGAAGATGTGGCTCGTTTCCCTGGCTTTGCTAAGATCCACCCTTACCAACCAGAAGAGTCCATCCAAGGTGCACTTGAATTGCTCTATAACTTACAGCAAGACCTTGCTGCACTTACAGGCATGGATCGTGTCACACTTCAGCCTGCAGCCGGCGCCCATGGTGAATGGACTGGACTTATGATGATTAAGGCCTATCACGAGAGTCGTGGAGATAAACGGACCAAGGTAATCGTTCCTGACTCAGCCCATGGAACCAATCCTGCTAGTGCTACTGTTGCAGGCTTTGAGACAGTTACCATTAAATCCAACGACCGTGGACTTGTGAATATAGATGAACTGAAGAAAGCAGTCGGATCTGATACAGCAGCACTCATGTTAACAAATCCGAATACGCTAGGTTTATTTGAAGAACAAATCACTGAAATTGCAGCTGTTGTACATGAAGCAGGCGGACTGCTTTATTACGATGGAGCGAATACGAATGCCATTATGGGGCTTACACGTCCAGGTGATATGGGCTTTGATGTCGTTCACCTTAATTTGCACAAAACGATGAGCACACCACATGGTGGCGGTGGTCCAGGAGCTGGCCCAGTAGGTGTGAAATCCTTATTAATTCCGTTCCTACCAACACCAATGGTCGAACGTAACGAAGCTGGACAATATTATTTTGAATATAACTACCCAGAGTCTATCGGCCGAGTAAAGAGCTTCTATGGCAACTTCGGTATACTCGTTCGTGCTTATACTTATATGCGCACACTAGGTCCAGATGGCTTACGCAAAGTATCCGAATACGCCGTTCTGAATGCCAATTATATGATGGCAAGACTAGCTCCTTACTATGATGTTCCGTTCAATCGTGCATGTAAGCATGAGTTCGTTATGTCAGGCAACAGACAGAAAGAGCACGGTGTTCGTACACTTGATATTGCGAAGAGATTACTTGATTTTGGCTATCATCCGCCAACAATTTACTTCCCGCTCAATGTTGAAGAGAGTATCATGATCGAACCGACCGAAACAGAAAGCAAAGAGACACTGGATGGATTCATCGATATCATGATTCAAATTGCTCAAGAAGCGATCGATAACCCAGAACTCGTTATTAATGCACCATACTCAACAGTAGTTAGCCGACTTGACGAAACACTTGCTGCCCGTAAGCCTGTGCTCAATTGTAGCTGCGGTTAATGTAGATAGCTATACACAATAAAATGGATAGAAGCATCAGAAACAATCTGATACTCTATCCATTTTTCTTACTTAATTGAATCAATTATTTTCACGCAAAATGCTGTCTTATATTCGTCATATACTCTTCTTCATCCGAGGTTTCCTTCATATTGATGAGCATTTTGGCATCTTCTCCAACGACATATCGAAACTGGCTTGTACCATCTGTTGCCGCTTGATAGATCGTTTCAGCGACTAGTTCTGGAGCTGAGGCATACGCTGGATCTTGTTCCATTACCTTCAATTTACCTAGAAATGCACCCATAAACTGCTTGTAGTCCGTTAATGATTCATTAAAATAGAACTCCATTGATCTTCCGCCAAAATCTGTATTAATAGCTCCTGGTTCAATCAACTTTACTTGGATGTTTTGTGATGCTAATTCATAGGAAACAGATTCCGAAAAGCCTTCAACCGCAAATTTAGAAGAATGATAAAGTGACATTGTAGGGAAGGTAACTTTTCCTCCCATGGACGAAATATTAATGAGTAAGCCTTCTTTATTTGATCTGAAATGTGGCAAAATCGCTTTCGTCATGTTGATCAGTCCAAATACGTTCACTTCAAATTGTCTTCTGATTTGCTCATCGCTAGCTCCTTCCAGAATCCCCATTGTTCCATATCCTGCATTATTGAGCAGAGCATCAATTTTACCAAACCGCTTAATCCCTTCCTCTAACGCTTGTTGAATCGTATCTTTCTTCTCAACATCAAGCTTAAGCACCAAAATATTAGTTGACTGATTGAATTCAGTTTCTTTATCAGGTGTCCGCATCGTAGCTATTACGTTCCAACCTCTTGCAGCAAAATGTTTTACTGTAGTTCTTCCAATTCCTGATGAAGAACCAGTGATAAGAATCGTTTTCATTAGTAAATTCCCTACTTCCCTTGTTCTAAATGTTCTATACTTGCCAATCCCTGAGCAATGGTTTCAAGTTTAGCCTTATATTCATTTATCCCAATCTGGATGCAGATGACCTGTGCAGGATGCATTTCATCTTTGTAAAGTGCATACTTCTCACTTAACAGATTTAACTCCGTTTGTGCACCCTCCTGTACTTCCTTTAACCAGGCGATCACTTTGTCAAAACCGACAAATTCGCCAAAGTAAAGTCTCATCAGAAAATCCGATTTTGTACTATCTCCCTCTAAAGGGCCTTGTAAATAAGCTTGAAAAGATTCTTGTCCTTTATCTGTTATGGTAAACATATTTTTGTTAGGCTTGCCATCTTGTAGCACAACTTCCTTAGTTATCAATCCCTCTTTCTCCATCCGAGTAAGCATGGGATAAATCGTTCCGTAACTCGATCGATAGAAATAAGAGAATAAATTCTCGAATAATTGTTTTATTTCGTAGCCCGATAACGAATGCTTCATAAGCATGCCTAGAATAGCATCTTGACTGTTCATTCAATCACCTCCTTAATTGTGTACGAAGGATTACTTACTTCAGAAAATTATTAGACAAATAGAAATATTACAATTATTAATATATCACTCCGATATATATCGCGTCAATATATAAAATCCATTTTGTGGTTACCGTCATGCAACCTAACCCAGATACGCAGGTTATCTATTAGTAAGATTTGTTATCTTTACGTAACCTACTCGGAGCATTCTTATATTATACTTAATTAGTAATAATCAAAAAAATGTTGAAAGGATGGAAGATATGAAGAACAAGAAATCAATTGCTGTGTTAACATCGCTTGCTATGAGTTTGAGTCTGTCATCAAATATATTAGCTGCAAATGATCAGTTGCAAGGGATCGAGATCAATGGTCAGAAAGTTGAAGCAACTGCACAAACGAAGGAGAATACGTTGCTGCTTCCACTCCGTAGCATTAGTGAAGCAAGCGGTTATACCGTAGGCTGGTCTGCTCCAGATCAGAAAATTACGTTGACCCAGTCAGGTAAGAAGAGTATAACGATTTCACTTAGTCACAATACTTATTCTATTAATGATCATGAAAGCTACCTCCAAGATGAAGTTACAACTATTAATGCAAACACGTACATAACTCCCGAATTGATAGCAGAGATCATGGGCTACAACGTTACAAGAGACAAGGATCGTCAGGTTATTCAATTAACAAGTATACAAGAGAATCCAATCACCATCCGCAATGTTAAGGATGCATCAACAACTACGAATCTCGAACTTAACATTCAGTATCCTCAAATTACGGGACTAACGAATACTACGGTTCAAGATCAAATAAATACAACGTTTGAGAAATTCGCTGCTACTGCTAAGCAGCAAGCGCTTAGTATCGCCAAAGAATTTGCAGACAATGAAGAAACGAAACATGTGCAAGCACAGACGATCCTTGATTATGCTATTAAATATAACCAAAATAACATACTGAGCATCACCTTCTCGCACTATGACTATACAGGTGGTGCACACGGCACGACCATCCAAAGCTCATACAATTTTGACCTGAACACAGGTTATGATTATAAACTTAAAGATTTATTTGCTGACAACAAAGACTACTTAACAGTCATCAATAAAGAGATTAAGCAACAAATGGATGATCTGAAACAAACAGAATCTTTACTAACTCCATTTGAAACTATTGACGCAGATCAGCCTTTCTTCATTACAGACGATCATAAATTGTATGTATACTTCCAGCAATATGAATACTTTGCGTATGCCATGGGGATGCCTGAATACGCGATCACTTTTGACGGATTCCATGCACCTGTAGCAAAATAAGTTTATCCTTAGTTGAAAATTCCATATCAATAAGAAATAAGCTAGGTGCCCCCTAGCTTATTTTGTATAAATGCATACCGATTTTTTGTAGAAATATCATGTTCATGGAGACGAATTAGTTTATTTGAAGAATTATCTTGCCGGTATTTAAGTTAGCTTCCATGCGCTTGTGAGCTTCCCCTACCTGTTCAATTGGGTATATCATGTCAACAATCGGTCTTATTTCACCTCGCTCAAAATAAGGAGTTACGATCGTGGCGAACTCATTCGTTAAATTAGACTTGTATTCATCACTTCTTGGGATTAATAAAGTTCCTGTTAGTTGTACGCATTTTAACATCAAGCTAAATAAATTCAACTTTTCAATTTTACCTCCGCCTAATATACCAATAAGGACCCAGCGACCATCTACTTTAATACTAGACAAGTTTTTGTCCCAAAAGTCCGCACCGATAAAGTCCAGAATCAGGTCAACACCCTTACCGCCAGTAGCACGTAGTACCTCTTGATCCAATTTTGAAATGGTCCATTCTTTAATATGAGAAAGAGCAACTTGTTTTTTAGACAAGTCACTCTTTAATTTATAAATTAATCTATCTTTTTGTTTGTTAAATTAGTTCTCCACTCATTCGTTGGTGTAAGATAACTAATGATTCTTTCATCGATTAAATCCACAAGTTTATTCTCATATGTTTTTCTATAAGGTTTAGGAAGTTCTTCTTTTAGCCAACTTTCCTTTGTTCCTTTCCAGATTTCAAAAAGAGTAACCTCATTTGAATTATCAATATCATCTGAAAGAACGGCACTTACAAAAGCTGGTTCATGTTCCATCGCTCTCATATTAGCAGATAATAGTTCTTTGAATTCTTCCTTTTTTCCACTTTTAATTTTAAATCTTATATAGAGTATTACGTTTTCTTTATTATTACTCATAAATATCCTCCTACTTAATAAGTTTAGACGTATCATCTAAGTAATCATATCATGTAGTAGGCATTGAAACTATGATATTGAGTTACTTTAACAAAGAAAAAGGAGCTGCCTCCGAGCAAGCTCCTCAACTCTCGTGTCCTGTTAGCGTAATGCACCATATCTGCTTGTTTTGCTCATTTACTGATGACCAACTATCTGGTGAGGTACATACGGTTCTTCTAACGATGCTATTTCCTCGGGTGTTAACGTAATCGAAAGAGCACCTACGGCATCTTCTAGATGAGACATTTTCGTAGCACCGATTATAGGCGCAGCAACTGATTCTTTCTGTAGCAACCAGGCAAGCGCGATATGAATACGAGGAACGCCACGTTGTTCTGCAATTGCCGCAACCCGTTCCACAATCAATCGGTCACTATTTGCAGTCGCATCGTACTTTGATTTTTGAACCTGGTCGGTTTCGGACCGATGCGTTGTTTCCGACCAATCGCGTGTCAATCTGCCTGATGCGAGGGGGCTATATGGAGTCACTCCGATTTTTTCCTCTTTACAAAGCGGTAACATCTCCCTCTCCTCTTCACGGTAGATGAGGTTCAAATGATTCTGCATTGACACAAATCGAGTCCATCCATTCTTCTCCGCCACATATAATGCCTTTTGGAACTGCCATGCGTACATTGCTGAGGCACCAATATACCTTGCCTTCCCCGCTTTAACCACATCGTGCATAGCTTCCATCGTTTCTTCAATAGGGGTATTGTAATCCCAGCGGTGGATTATATACAGGTCTACATAATCAGTTCCGAGTCTCTTAAGGCTTTTATCAATTTCACTCATGATTGCCTTTCGAGAAAGACCAGCACCATTTGGACCTTCTTGCATGCGACCATGTATCTTCGTTGCAAGTACAATTTCATCACGATTGGCATAATCCTTTAGAGCTCTTCCTAGAATTTCCTCACTTGTCCCCATTGAATACACATTCGCCGTATCAAAAAAGTTAATACCAAGCTCAAGGGCTTTTTTGATAATAGGTCGACTATTCTCTTCATCGAGTACCCATTGATGAATCCATCGCTCAGCTACTCCAAAGCTCATACAGCCAAGACAGAACCGAGATACATCCAAGCCAGTATTTCCAAGTTTCACATATTGCATTTAATTATTCCTCACTTTGAAAAAGAGATTTTATTTCCTATACATGTAGTGTGCGCCTTGGAGTTACTCCAAGTAAGCGTCATTGCGATTGCCTGACCAGAGTTGATTAAACCGCCCATTAGCTAACGATAGGGCTGCCAAATGGCTTACATGCCAGCTACGCAAACCTAGATACTCTCATTACCATTCAATGATCTCTCTTCGATCCAAGCGACGCGCATTGTTCTCAGCCCCCTTAATCTAGATTCGGCTGAGGAGTGCTCTGATTGAAGCTGGCTGGTTACGTCTCTCACCTTCTGAATCGCGTTCAGTGTTTGGTCTTGGGCATCTTTGATCCGCCCTTGTACAACCCAGTCTGTGATTAATCCATCAAACCAATAATCCGCGCCCTTAAGCATGCCACTAATGTCGATTTCTACATGGACAGTGCGCTTCAAATCATCCAGTTCACTGTGGAAATTTTGCATGAGGTAGTTCGCATTGTGGATGAACTGCTTCGCGTCATCTACATGGTCATGCTTCAAATGAGTGCTGATCACTCCTCCTCCTCCCCATAAATCCCATTTACCCCAATTTTCTGCCTTCTCCAGGCTGGAAGAAGCATCCTCCAGAGAAGTTAGCACCCGCTTACCTGCTGTCCATGCTTCATGAATTTCTTTGACTATGATGGTCTGGTCGGTTATTTGCACCTCAATCTCCGCTAATTCCAAAGAGGCGGCAGTCGAATTTCGAAGTGCCGATTCCTTCTCCACCATTAACCGATTGTAATCATGCTCCGCATTTTGTAAAGTGGTGAATTCCTCTCCAATCTGAATGATTTCAGTTTTAATAATTTCCTGAGTTCGCTTGGCCTCTTGAAGCTTAAGTAGGGCTGCTAATACCTGCTGACGTTCTAATTCAAGCTGTTCCTCTTTGCTTCGAAGGATGGTATGAAACAAGTTGGTCAGCGACATTCGGGTCAGTTCGTCAACATCCGTCTGTTCTGACTCAACCTGTATCTCCAGTTCTATGTACATCCGCTCCTGTTCTCGCAGCCGTCTCTGCAGCTCCTCTCGTTTACGTATTATTTTCTCCAATTGAAACTTTCGCTCCTTTGCTTCCATCAACCTGTCGTGGAATGAGTCCGGCATTAAACGAACCTCCTAATTTCATTTTGCATCCTTATTACTGGTAATTACGATTCTTACACATATTCGTTTCAAATAGGGATTAGTTCTGATAGCAAGTTTCATACTGGTCCTTCATTAATAAACTTTGACAAGCTAAACCATTATCATGATAAATCTCTTTACCAATCTCCAATTCAACACTTCTATTTGAATTTGGATACTTAGGCTCTTCATTTACGATAATTAGAGTATCCTCATCCTTCCAATCCATAGAAAAGTTACTTTTTACATCACTATAATAAATAGTCTTAATTTTATCATTCTCATCATTGTAAGTGAGTTCTACCCATACATCGACACCACCAGCAGCACCACCATATGTCCTATAGTAAGCATTAGCTGTATATTTTTCATTGGGGGATTTCACAGGTCCTTTGTAAAATTCACCCTCAAGGTTATCAAATGTAAAAAAGTACTGCGTATATACAAATAGTGCAAAAACCGCAATAATTCCTGTTAGAGAAGCGATTAGGAGTTTTTTCGGAAAATGTCGTCTTTTTATAAAAAAAATAAACAATTTGGCACAAAAGATTAGGAGAATTAAACCAGTTAATAGAAGGATTATTAGACCAAATAAAGTTAAGAAAAGACTGTTCATATTTCCTCCGTTAGTTGAACAAGAATTAATTTCTTTATTCACTTACATAGATTTCGATTCTTTCTTTCCCTCTCCCAATATTGTTACGCTTCAACTTAATTCCTCCAACTTCGCCTGTTTAGTTTAGGATCTAAATCAATCGTTCTTTCTTGAATCAGTTGTCGTTTTTTTGAAACCAGCAAGATAATATTCAGTGGGCTTATACACCTGAACTTCTTTTTTTGATCTAGTCCATTATATTAACGGACAGCAGTTCGCCGTCTACCTTAGATTCCTTATATGTGATTGGCAGCATTCCGTCCGGGAACGGCACCTCGAACCGGTAAACACCGATCTTTTCATCGCTTTTGTCCAGTAGTTCTTTTACTTCATAACCCCCCTGAACGCCAGTCTTTGTCAGTAACTCCAAGGTCTTCTGCAAGCTGGCACCTTTATATCTGCCCTGTAAGTTGTCTGTCCACGTCACGTCATCCCAGTCGGGAGCTTTCACGTTTACGCCGGACTGCCGCATCGTCTCCAGCAGATTGACGACCAATCGCCCATCTCCTTCCTGCAAGGCACAAGCAAGCGCCAGGTAAGCTCGGTTAATCGTCGCTATGTAATTGGTTTTGTTCTTGGCAGCCAGCAATTCGAACAGATTCTCCGCACTCTGCTCCGCAGTGAACCAATAAGCGTGGAAATCCATAGGATTCATCTGGCTTGTTCCCGGGATCAAATAACGCCCGTCATCCGAAACACGGAATACCTGTGAGATATCATAGCGCGATGGGTATTGCATTACAAAAATATGTCTGCCGTCTCCACTAACCATCATTTGAATGGATAATGGCTCACGTGGCTGCTCCCCTCCTGGCAGGATCGAAGCAGAGCCACTCATACTGGAGTAGTAGTAGCTGCCATCGTTAGCTGTCTCCCGAACAAGTCGATACATTAACCGGCTCTTGTGCATGATCGGCTGTACGTCGATGTGGGTTGAATTCCCAAATGAAGTGCGAATTTCCTCATTCACCTTCCACGTAATGTCGGCTATTCCACGCAGTTCCCCTGGCTTCCGCTCGTTAGACAAGTCCGGAAGCCTTATGGCAAGGCGGTAATCACTTGTCTGCCACTCATAAGCTGTATACTTTTGTTCTGACGCATAGAATACGTCAGAGAAATTCGTATTGAAGGAGATACCGTCGAGCCTCTTTTTACTACCAAATTCAAACGCACTTAAGTGCTTGCCAGAAGCTGCAAATATACCCGCCGAGACTAGTACCGGCACGAGCAGCACAATCATAGCGTTTACTATCCTACGAGCGCGGACCTCACCGAATGGCAGATCCGGAGCCCGTTCGCCGTCAAGCGTTAGCTTCGCTGCAAGCCGCCTCATAAGCTCGCCGATCAGCATGGTTCCAATGAATGCGTAAGCGAGAAACGGTACTGCGTATCCCCAAGGGGGTGTCAGTGACCGTAATAGGCTGACAACTAGCGTGCACAGCATGGCAAATAGCGTAAGCGGCAGCAATGTGCCGAAATAGCGCCGAAACATGCGAGGCGCCTTTGCCAATGCATCACTAAAAGAGATATTTTGGAGGACAATCAGATATGGCGTAAGCGAATAGAACAGTAAAGCAATCATCAATATGAACCCAAACGGGAAAAAGGCTGCAGCGAGGAAAACAATCAACGCGCCTATCACGCTTTGAAAGATAGACCATGCTATCATATCGCCGAAATACCTGCGTCCACACGCGAATAGAGGGACTGTCTTACGGTTCAGAACCCATCCTTTCAAACCGCCGAGGTACATGCCCCGGACATAACTTTGTAACCCCATTACAGCCGCAGATACAAGGAATGCCGTGATTCCCCATGCTTGTGCCCCCGCATGAAAGTACGTGTATGGGATTTTCAGATCTGAAAGCGACGGCATATATAATGGGATGGTTGCGGTGAACCCAGCTGTATGCTCATCAGTAGCAATTGTCGTTAACGGTGACTGAATATAAGGAAATACGGAAAATCCAAAATAAATGCCAAGTCCGACTACAGTCGTGACAAATACTTCAAACACCATCACCAAAACAATCAAACGTGTGTAGGCCATCGTTACCTCCTTGCATAATCAACTCTCATGTCTCCTTCAGTCGCCTATCCCAATATTTGACGCAATCGGAGAGTAATTGTTGCGCTATCCTGCTCATTCAACAAAGGACTACCAATTGGTAGCCCTTGCATTATTGCTATCGTCCTATGTTAGCTTAACAACAATTTAAAAAGCTGCTGTTTTGTCAAATTGTTCAAATGATTGCCCAGTATCTATTATCCAATATGAAATACATCAATTACGGTTTTTAAGGCGAGCGCTCTCAGTTTACGGTCTTCATATTCTCACCTTAGCCAATTTCATCTTCCAGCAAAGTGCAGTAAAATCTGAATATCGTCATTCTCAAATTTCTATATTCCCCCCATTGTTTGCTCCACAGAGCTATTGCTGTTCAACTTGTTCAACACTTTTGACGCAGGCCACAGCACTCTTCCGAACAAAATGCCCAGCAGGCCGATCACGGTAATCACAAAGCCCAAATTCAGGAAGGTACGCGCGGGACCGGTAACTTGTACTAGAAATCCCCCAAGCAGCGGCGCTCCAATCATAACAATCCCTAGAACTGTGCTCTGAATCCCGAACACACGGCCTGTCATATGTGGAGGCGTTTCTTTTTGCAAACAATAGTTGAATGTAACCATGAACATGCCATTTCCGATGCCCAGCACGAGCCCCAGTACCAGTATGGGAAGCACGGAAACTCCGGCAGGGAGCAATCCCAGCCCTCCAACAGATAAGCCGATCAACGCATAACCGCTTCCAAACTTCCAACCATAACCCGTTGCACGGTTCATTTTGTTCATCGTTACTATGCTGAGTATGGCGCCTGCACCCGATGCCGCCACCATCCAGCCGAGCAAAGATTCCTGATCCGTCGCAACCGCACGGAAGAGGCTGGTGAACTGAAAGTCGATCATCTGGATTGCAAGTGACCCGGTTAACCCGAACAGCATGGTGATCAGCAGTAGTCGGCTGTGCAGGATGAAGCTCCAACCTTCCTTCCACATGGTACGTAGCGGAACCCGTTGCTCCAGCGCAGGCACGGACGGGTGCTCCCCTTCAACCGCTTTCCTGCCACCTCCCGCCTCTGCATTCTTGACGGTGAGCAGCAGCAAATATGAACCTACCCTGAAGCAGGCACACAGCAAAATGCACCACTGCGGCGACAGGAGAGACAAGGCGAATCCGCCAAATAAAGGACCGGCGATTTTGGAGCCCTGGTTCACGATTCCGTTGAGTGAGGTAGCCTGAAGCAGTTGATCCTCCCTGACTATGCTGCGTGTCAACGACTGCTGCGCGGGCACATTTAACGTAGAGATAGCCGCACGTAACATAAGCAGAGGAAGCAGCCATAACATATTTGGAGCCAATAACACCAACAAGGTTAGGACTGCCGTTAGCAGATCGCAAATACGCATTAGCTTCAGCTTGTTCAGCCGGTCGGCAGCGACACCCGCAACCGAACCTAGCAGGATACTGGGCAGAGCGTTGGCGACCGGAATCAGGGCCAGCATCAGCGGCCCAGCCTGCCAGCGATACCCTACAAGCACCTGGATCGCCAACGTGTCGAACCAGTCGCCAAAGGTTGCTGCGGCAAAGGCGCTATATACGAGCATGTATACTTTGTTACGAAGCAGGCTTGCTCCTGCTTGTTGTGAAGCCGTCATTACTCATTCCTCCAAATCACAGTAAGATCGTATAGAGCACAATATTACTGTAGTGGAACAATGTCAGAGCATCATCAGAAACGGTTCAACTCGTTCAGCATAGTAGCTTCTAGCGACCCTAACAGCATTTTGAGCCCAATCCGCTCCTGATCTTCTTCAAAAATATCTGTGTATTTCTGCTGCAATTCTTTTACCGGGGGAAACAAGGCGCAGTAATGAGTAATCCGGTGCAGGGCATGCAGCCTCAGCGGCACAAAACCGGACATCCCCAGCACTTGGAGCCCCTCGTCCAGCAGATTCTCCGCTTCGCGCCATGCCTGACGCCGCAACACCCACAGTCCCTTGACCACCTTGTAACTGCCCATCTCACGTAGAAAAGGCTTGGTGAACAAAATCCCAGCTTCAATAGCTTCCGCCATCTTCTCCAGCTCGTGCTCCTCCGCCCCTGCAACCAGGTGCACAAACATCTCCGTAATAGCCATTTGCGGGATGAAATTCTCATAATCCGGTTCTGTCATCACGGCGTGACTCACCTTTAAGCGTTCCAGCGCTTTATCAGGCTCTCCTGCTAGTGTATACAAATCAAGAATGTTGAGAATCTCCATTTCTCTATGCTGCGCGGGAGACAACAGTTTCTTCTCAAGCACTTGCTCACAGAGTGCCAGCTTCTGCTTTGGGTTCCCCGTGAAAATATAAAACAACAGTAGTGAATATAAGCGTTCGTTCAGCGGAACCTCTTTCGTAGTCAGCAGCCATTCTAGATCTCCTTGTACAAAACGGACATAGACGGAATAGAACGGGTCCAACTTATATCCAAGCACATCCTGTTGGCGTGCAAKGGTCAGCATCGAACGGCCCTGGCCGTATTGGTGGTATTTCTCGAAGACATCCCGCATAGTCTTATGCAGCTCCAGGTCCTGGGTAGTGGGGGTCGCTTCCCCAGCGTTCTTTGAATTCTGCACAGCCAGGCTATAGCCCATTCCCCGGATCGTCTTAATCTCCAACCCTGCAAAAGAGTCTAACTTCTTACGCAGCCTGTATATATGGTCATCCACCGTCCGCTCAACCGGATATTCCAGCGGCCACACTTTATCCAACAACTGCTCTCGGCTGAATGAACGACCTCTGTTGCGGTAGAGAAATTGCAAAAGAGCAAACTCCTTGGGTAGTAACTTTACCGTTATGCCTTCGACAGTCACTTTATATTCACTTGCGTATAATTCCAGTTGCATTCAGGGAACCCTTCTTTCCTATGGACCAGCTTCATGACCTCAGTATACTAGCCAACCTTCGCCGTGCTCCAGAAAAAATGCGCATGGGCGACTATCGTTTAATCTGTTTTGGCAGCAAAACATAAAAAGAGTAGCATGCAAACTTCCTGCTGCTTACTCTCGCTTCTTTCTAATCATGGACAGGCATTACCCTGCAACACAATTAATTTTTAAAATATTAAATTTTCTAACTATATTCTCCGAGAAATTCTGATACATCTATCTTACAAATATAATGTAATCCGTGCTAACTGGTTCAATTCCATCTGCTCGAAGTCGCGAGTTAATCTGTCCTCGATGATACTGACCATGAAGTGCAACATGAATTAAAATATCTCGTATAGAAGTCTTAAACTCCTCACCTTTACTATTTGTGTATGTTATTAAGTTATCTAGGTCAGTTTCCGCTAATCTAGTGAGAAATGCTTTATAGTTTCCTTCATTTTGTTTACTAAGTTTTTCACAGATTTCAATATCACCGTCCGACCAGATCGGCATTTGTGAACTATCCATTTCTTTTAATCTAGTTATCCATACTTGTTCTGCATTTAGAATATGAGTAAATAATCGTAGCTGTTCACCATTAATCTCACCGTTTTGCAAGGCTTCTAGAATGCGTTGATTAGCCCAATTTAAATGTTCAAACATCTTTTGGATTGTTTTCAATGGTACCGCCTCCTATGTTCAATCAATTGTATTGTATGAATTCAATATAATAGAGTCCCACCCCTTTTTCACTTAAAATATTCGTTATACCTAGAAAACAATAATTAATCATGCCATAAAATTTTTAAGACATAAGAAATTCAAAAGGCAAATAACCTTAGATCACTACATGTGTCTTTTGGGAACTTGCTTTTTCTCTCATTAATATTTCACTGGTTATTGGTTTGAATCCCCCAAACCCGCGTCAGACGGGGTTTTTGTATTTTTATTCTGCTCCTGTCGCCATCGGTTTATCCTGGTTAGAGCTCCAATCGCTCCAGCTGTCGTACGGCATTCAACGTGTACATCCAGTTGCTTCGTTTATTTCGCTTTAGATACCCATTCCTGAGCTATAGACGGCACACCATCTTTTGAGGTTGGATAACGGAATTCAAAACCAATTTCTTTCAATTTGTTATTTGTAAAGAAGGTATTTGCAGCTTCATTTTCCGTTAATATCGGTACGAGAACCAGCGGGTGATTCTCCTTACCTATTACGCGATCGTCCGATCTTCACCGGCTCCGATCCTCACAGCGTGAATAGCCACCGCCGAACAGTCCACCATCATCAGATCGAATGCCGTTTCCGTAGCCGTACCCACAATTCTTTCCGGCGAATCCTCGAATTCCTGATGACATGACGCGTTTAAGGTGGAAATCATCCAGATCCCATCCTTCATAAACGCCTGATCGCAATGAACATGCCCGAACAAACAGGCGATTACAGAGATTGCACCTTGATCGGTGAAGTCCGCGTTAAGTTCGTATGAAAATTCCTCATCGTTTTCGGAATCAGCAAAAGCAATGCCATTGCGAAACGCTTGAATGATGTCCCACATCGCTTCGCCGTTCTTGACCGCAAAGTCGGCTCCGCTTACGTTGTCCTGCAAAATTGCCACGTGGGAGAAGAAGATGACCTGCCATTGCTCGCGGTCTGGCTTGTCGCGCAAGTTCAGCGCTCGATGTGCGACCCAATTCAGTTGTTTGTCAGAGAAGACGTATTTCCATTGCCCCTGATACTTCAATCCGCCGTCCGGCTTCACCAAATAAGGAATATCAATGCAGTTCAACACAACTACGCGCGTCCGCTTCTCAGTCAAATCCATGTAGTAGTACATCCCGTTCCGGTTCGTTTCGTCAAACGTCACGACCTCGTCTAGACGGTGGAAGACGAGATCGAACGTCTCTTCCGAAAACAGCACATGTCTTGTGTGCCTATGGCTGTCGTTGTAGCCGTACACCGAGTTATCGTCGTGATTGCCCTTGATCGGAAGCATTGGAGCGCTGGCAGCCGCGATGCCGTCGCTGATTTCCTTCTGCGCGCGGATGACCGCGGATTTCGGCCCGTTAAGGCTCATATCGCCGCCCGATACGATAAAATCCAGGGGGACGGCTTGCGAAAGCCTGACCAGCGCTTCGGCACCGTGCAGCTGTTCGCCTCCGGCATAATGATGCATATCGGTAATGAACACGAAGTTTACCGTTTGTTCGTTACGAAGCCGCACTGACTTCTTGACAACCCGATCCAAGGTGGATGAATAATATTCGGGCAACAATGTGCTCAAGGTAAAATCAATCCTCTCATTTCTAGTATCGATACATTTCCCGTTCTGCCGCTATTTTGAGCGCATCCTCATTTTTGGGGCCGATCAGATCATTGTTGAGCGGTGCGCTAGCGGTTTGAGCTTGCAACAGTGGCACATCGATCTGTGGATTTTTCTCACTGAACGCTTTGAACTGCGCGCCTTCACGCCTTTGCTCAGTACCGCGTCGATCAGGTTGGACTGGTCCAAATCGGCTCCCATCCGTTCACTTTCGTTTCGTCGTTTTCCTTGTCCCATGTAATCAACTAGAGACATTAAAACTGATAATTCTAATAATATATAAAACAATAAAAAATAAAAAGTAAATAATTCTCAAGGGTTTAATATATAAGTCACTCATTCTTATCACCTGTTTGTAGCGCAAGCCACTCCGGTCTTTTTAAACCCTAATTTATTCTTTTGTGGATTTATTTATTTCACATTATTGCACTCTTTGAAGCTCACAGCTAACTCTATACTCCGCTTTACCACTATTTGTGATAGGGTTCACTGCGCTTGATCTTAAACTATTTTGCCTGTTTGTTAGCTGAACACGAAAAAACAGAACACGTCTGTCCAATGACAGTCGTGTTCTGTTACTCAAATTTTGCTATCTCTTACCTTACTTCACCTTATAATGTAGTTGTACGAATTGTCCATACCGTTTAGTATCCACTAAACATAGATCTAGTTGCGGATTATTTTCTTTAAATAATGGAATGCCAGAACCAAGTATATGAGGTGTGACAGTAATCATATACTCGTCAATTAAGTTCTCTTTTACAAAAGCATCAAGTATACCTGACCCGCCGATCATCCAGATTTTTGAGCCTTCTTGTTCTTTTAGCTTTTTGGTAAACTCCACTACATCTTCATTCACAAACTCCACAAATTCATTTGAACCTGTTTCTGAAGTGGAAAAGACATAGCATTTTTTATCAGGATACGGAAATGGTTCCATATGTTCTATTACATAGTCATATGTCCTTTTGCCCATAATCGTGGTATCAATGGTTTGATACATCTCGGTATATCCATTGTCACCTTCCCCCGCTGTTTCTATTAACCACTGTAAATCATCATCCTCTTTCGCAATAAACCCATCTAAACTAGTTGCAATAAATAAAACAACTTCACGTGACATAATGAATCTCCCCTTATCTTGATCATAGTCCTTATTGATAAAATCATCAGGTAAGTACTATACTAACAATAAAACATGACAAGTAATGGCATGATTACGATAAAGGGTGAGGAAAATGTCAAAAGCAAAACGCTTATTAGATATTCTTATGTACGCTAGTGCCAAAAGAAAGTTTACAGCTCAAGAAATAGCAGATGAATTTAACATATCCATTCGCACTGTTCACAGATATATTTTGGACTTAAGCGATATGGGGTTGCCCATATATGCTGAACAAGGACGGAACGGCGGATATACAGTCTTAACAAGTAGAATGCTTCCACCACTTTTATTTACCGAAGAGGAAGCTGTATCAATCTTTTTTGCTTTTCAATCACTAAGTTACTATCGCAACCTGCCTTTTGATGCTGAAATTAGCTCGGTTGCTCATAAATTATATAGTTCACTACAGCGTGATGCCCAAATAAAGGTGGATAAAATTCGTTCCTATATCGCTTTTTGGAATCCCAAGAGAACCATTGATACACCACTGTTAAAAGACGTTTTAGAGGCTTCTATTGAAGGTAACAATTTACGGATTCAATATGAATCTAAATCAGGAATGACAATCAAACATATTCGTCCGATCGGTGTATATGCTCATGATGGATTATGGTATTTACCTGCTTATGATTATGGTAAACAAAAAATATTACTATATCGTGTAGATCGCATTCTTTCCATATTATCCACCGAAAAAAATGAAGAGGAATTCATGAATTTAGAAGAATGGTTTAGCTCAAATGAAGTGAAAAATCCAGTACGGTTGCATGTTCTGTTAACAACAGAAGGAGTACGGCAATGTAAAAGTGTTCCTTACTTTGAAGGTTTCGTAGTAACCAACGAAGATGGTACCGGATACATGGATTCAATCATTGATAAGGGTGAGATTGGTTTTATAACCCCACTATTCTATAGACTTGGCACTCATGCGCGAATTATTGAACCTAAGGAATTAATTGATGGTTTGCTAGTAAAAGCAGAAGAAATTTTAACGATGTATCAAGATATAAAGTTTTGATATTATACTTTATTCCTAGTTTGCTAACCAGCACATTACAAAACCCTCCCAATAAACCTATTAAATCTAGGCTTTCATGAAATAGGAGAGTTTAATTTATTCGTCTTTTGCACTAGCGTTCTCCGAGGGAACTTAATAAGATACTACATATTGTATTTAATATTATTGTCTTACGTCTGACAAAAAGAGCTAACTAATTTTGACTAAACTTTCTGTTATGATTAGGTTACATTTTCGGGGTTTCCATACCAAAATTAGCCCATTCTTCTTTTGACGGGCCATATATACCTGGAACGGTTAATCCTGCTTGTCGCATAAGAACCGTCATTTGTCCTCGATGGTGGTTTTGATGCAGAATCAAAAACATCAAAAGAGACCCATTTGGCATTTTTTGACCTAAAAAGTCTATACGTTCTCCTAAGGTATTATCGATCCATTGAGTTTTTAATGCCTGAACAAATGCATCACTGGCTTGATGATAGCTGTCTGCTATAAACTGAGCCGAAGCAGGAACGGGCCAATCTTCAGCTGGGGCTTTAAACGTTAAATTTGTATTTGAGGCAATTATGTGAATGGCAGCTACGGTATGCCAAGCAATACGTCCTAAAGTCCAATTTTGCGAAGTGATTTCCTGTTTAAGTGACTCATCCGTTAGATTATTTAATAGTCTCTGTGTTGCCCCGGCTTCGTACTCCCAAGATTTTAAAAAATTGTCTACGGTTTGGAACATAACAATCCCCCTAAGCGTTTTTATATAATAATTTCGCTAATTTTTGGATTATCCTTCCAATTCATCTATGAAAACACGAATATCTATACGGACACGTTAGTTCAATCCTTTGTACGCTATTCCGTCAATCATCATAAGACAATCTGAATCGATGAACTCTGTTGTGGATGTCATCCTTGCAGGGAAAGTATCCTTCACAAAATACTCGCAAAAAACTTGTTCTATTTCAGGTAAGTCCTTAATATTTTTGAGGTAAACATTAACTTTTACAAAGTTTTGAAGTGGTACATCGAGTTGATTGAGTGTGTCTTTTAAGTGTGAAAAAGTATTGTGAATCTGCTCTGTAAAGGTTACTCCAAAACCTCTATGTAATCCGAGAAACACATAATCTCCAGCCGCAACAGCAGATGAATAGCTAAACGGTGTTGAAATCCGATTTATCATTTCCATGAGCCTCCTATGTTATAAGTTCACCCCTCAATATTAGAACAAACGTTCCCGTTTGTAAATATTTTCTTTTACTTGAATTCCACACAGGATCCGCGTTAATAGGAATATGCGAATGAATTAAACCTGTTGCCCCTCAATCATCGTCCATTGTACTTCATACTTCTCATTGAGGAGGACAAAATCCGCATCACATCCAATTTCAATTTTCCCTTTGTTCGACAGACCTAGAATACGAGCAGGCGATGTCGAAGCCATCTGTACAGCATCTGTGAAGGATATTCCATTTTCTACGGTTAGTCGCAACGCTTCATTCATCGTCACCGTGCTCGATGCCAAAGTACCGTCCGCTAGTCTTGCAATCCCCTCGGAAACAGTGACATGGTGGCCGCCAAACAGGTACTCTCCATCGCCCATTCCCATCGCTTGAAGCGCGTCTGTAATGAGCATCATCCCTTCCGGTCCTTTGATGCGATGCATCAGGCGGATGATTGCAGGATGTAGATGTACTTGGTCGACAATCGCTTGCAGACTTACATGCGGTTCCTCGAATGCGGCAACGATCAGACCGGGGTCTCGATGATGAATCGGTCTCATTCCGTTAAAGCAATGTGTCACATGACTCGCGCCTGCTCCAAATGCTTCCTTCGCTTCCTCATACGAGGCGTCGGAGTGTGCAACGGCAATGACAACCCCTTGATCCTTCAAGTAAGAAATCAGCTCTAATCCACCCGGTAATTCTGGAGCAATCGTCACCATTTTAATGAGCGAACCAGCTTCCTGGAAAATAAGCTTCATTTCATCGAGATCAGGATGGCGAAGATACTTCTCATTCTGCATCCCTTTACGCTTTGGATTCAAATAGGGTCCTTCCAAGTGAATGCCGGCAATCTTCGCCCCTTGCTCACGACCGATCACCGATTTCACGCTGCGAATCATGTTCAGTAGATCATCCATCGTTGAACTTACGGATGTCGCTAAGAACGAGGTGCATCCGGTTGCAGCACATGTAAGGGATACCTCTTGAATACTAGCCTCCGTGCCATCCATCATATCGTAGCCATTGGCTCCGTGGATATGAACATCTATCATTCCAGGGATGAGCCACATCCCATTGCCATCTATTCGTTCGTACCCATCGTAAAATTGCGGAGCTTCTTGTGTCTCAATTCGCTCGATCTTCCCGTCTGTGACCCAGACTGTAGCGGAAGGTAGTATTTGATGTGGGAGCAATACGTTGACATGTTGAATGATTTTGTTGTTCATCTCTACTCAGCTCCGTCCTGAGGATTATTTGCTGTACATTCAATCAGTGTGATATTTTTCTGATCTAATACTTCTCTCATTTTGCTGGAAATGGATTGATCTGTCACGATGATATCCACGTAATCAATATCTAACTTAAATCTTGATTTTGCCGCGAATTTCGAATGATCCACAACTAGGATCACTTGATCCGACTGCTTGGCCATTTCCTTCTTCACTCGAACATCTTCTTCATAGGGATAGTAGAGTCCGTCTGGCTGGATAGACGTTGCCCCAATATACGCCTTATCTGCTCGAATTTCACTAATCTTATCGATGACGGAAGGACCATATAATAGGCGGTTCTGGGTATGTAGATAGCCACCAAGTACATAAATGCTCAAATCATCTCGTTTGGAGAGAATGCCTACATTATCAATCGAATGTGTAACAGCGGTAATCTGTTTCGCCTGAATATGTTCCGCGACAAATTGGACCGTTGTCGATACGTCCAAGAATACCGTCTCATGATCGTGAATCAGCTTAGCTCCAAGCTTACCAATATGATTCTTACTGGTGGATCCCTCAATGAGACGATCTTGATAGGAAGAGAGCTCCTTCTGAAGTTCCGGAAGAGCTACCCCTCCATGTGTCCGAACAACAACACCTTCTTGAACCAATTTGACAATATCTCTTCGCGCCGTATCTCTGGATACTTGAAAGATCGAGCATATCTCTACAACGCTCATTGATTGATGTTGTTTTAAGTAATCAAGAATTTTCAATAATCTAGCTTCTTGAAACACACTGGAAGCACTCCTTAGATAAGTATTTTAATTTATGACTTAAGTATATATAAGCATTTAATAAAATTCAATAAGTGTTTATAAGTCAAAAAAAGGATTCACCACAACGTAGTAGATCCATTTCGCTTATTTCTATAAAATGTACTGCTGAATTACTCATTTATGTAAGTGATTGGTTCGCCTTACCAATACCTCTTGCTGGATGCATTGTAATACCAACATTGTTCGGTGCGCAATACCCACTTCTTTGATTTAGCTATTAAAGTCTTGTATCTTTTTACTATTTTCAATTCGTTCTTTAAATTCTTCTTGCGTGTATTCATTAATGACCTTATTCCAAAATACCTGAGCTGGTTTGTTGCTTTCTAATTGATCAACTTCCCACTGCCCTTTATGTAAATCAAATATTTGTTTAGCTACCGCTTTACCTATTCCTTTTTTTCTATATTTCTTCATAATAAAAAACTCCGCAATCGAGTAGTACTTCCGCTCTTCTGATTCAATAAATCTTACTAACACAAAACCTATATACTTGTCTTCTTGCTTAATGACATATGGAAATCGATGATTAA